>NZ_OZ026472.1:637148-955722 GCF_964019805.1 Candidatus Lariskella endosymbiont of Epinotia ramella
ACAAAGCAGTAGTCAATTCAGACATAGTAAAAAATGCTCTGAATATGCTTGGTATTGATGTTTTGGGTCTTGATGCTTTAGATTATAAATATATCAGATATATAGCAGATTATTATGGTGGTGGACCTGTTGGAATAGAAACAATTGTTGCTGGGCTATCTGAAGATCGTGATACTATAGAGGATGCAATTGAGCCATATCTAATGCAGATAGGATTTATTAATCGTACTACAAGAGGAAGGGTTATAACTGCAAAATGTATGGAATATTTTGGTATAAAGAACGTAGGATGATTTTTGATAGAATATGTATTATTTTGCTATAATTAATATTATATTCGCTTCAAAAAGTTAATTTTAATGTCAAAACTTTATTTGTTTTGCAATAGAGCGAAGCAGAAAAAATTATCGTTTTTTGATTATATTTCTTTAAGATATAAGCTGTTTTTGCTTTAATACTAAGAGGTTTTTTGCACAAAAATTGCAATTATTTTTGCATAAAATGAGTGAAATCAATTGTTATTATAAGTAAAGCTTATCAAAAAGTTTAATGTTTTTATATTAACACTTTTCTTTTTATGTGTAAGATAATCTGCTATAACATTCATTTCTTCCAATTCTCTGGCTTTCTGAGTTAGTAGATTGCTTGTTTATACAAGCATGGGATTTGAATTTTTATTAGATTTAGTTGATTTTTGAATTTTGTTGTAGCTGGAGGTTGTATATGGCTGATGTTTTTGATCTTATAGTGATAGGTGCAGGTCCCGGTGGTTATGTCGCTGCAATTAGAGCTGCACAGCTTGGTCTAAAAACTGCAGTTATAGAGAGAGAAAATTTAGGTGGTATATGTTTAAATTGGGGCTGTATTCCAACTAAAGCAATGCTTAGAGCAGCTGAAGTTTATCATACAATTCAGCATTCCGAGGAATTTGGAATTAAGTGTGGAAATGTCAGTATAGATTTTCAAAAATTGATTGATCGTTCTAGAAAAATAGCAGGACAGCTAGCAGATGGTATTAATCACTTACTTCATAAAAATAAAATAAAGCATATTTCAGGCAGTGCTCGTTTTTTATCTAATAAGCTGCTTGAAGTAAAAGATGCATCTGGGAAGGCGACTGAAGTATCAGCAAAGAATATAGTAGTTGCAACTGGCGCAAGACCTAAGGTACTTCCGAATTTGGAGATAGATGGGAAGTTGGTTTGGGGATATAAAGAAGCTATGACGCCAAAAAAATTGCCTAAATCAATTTTAGTTGTTGGAAGTGGCGCTATAGGTGTTGAATTTGCAAGCTTTTATAACATGCTTGGAACAGATGTTCACATCATAGAAGTGGCAGAGAGAATACTCATGGCAGAAGATCAAGAGATTGCAACACTGGCTCATGCAGCATTCCAGAAACGAGGTATTACAATATCGACAAACTCAAAGATTACAAATGTTGTTAGACATAAAGATCATATTTCTATTGAATGGAAGTCAGATGACAAAGTTTTTAAGAAGGATTTTGAACATGTGATATCTGCAGTTGGTGTTCAAGCAAATGTGGAAAATTTAGGGTTGGAGAAAACAAAAGTTCAGCTAGAGAGAGGTTATATTAAAACAGGTAAGTATATGGAAACTGATGAGCCAAACGTTTACGCAATCGGGGATGTTACAGCTCCTCCTTTGCTTGCACATAAGGCTAGTCATGAAGGGATAATATGTGCTGAGCATATTGCAGGCCTTGCGCCAGAACACATGGATCGAAATAAAATTCCTGGCTGTACTTACTGTTATCCACAGATTGCAAGTTTAGGATATACAGAGCAGCAAGCAAGAGATCTCAAACTTGATGTAAAGATTGGAAAGTTTCCAATGATTGCAAACGGTAAGGCATTGGCAGTTGGAGAACCAGGTGGCATTGTTAAAGTGATTTTTGATGCAAAAACAGGAGAATTACTTGGCTGTCATATGATTGGACATGAAGTTACTGAGATGATACATAGTATTGGTCTTGTTAAAGTATTAGAAGGAACAGAAGAGGATATAATTCATAATATATTTCCACATCCTACAATCTCTGAAGCGATGCATGAGGCTGTTTTAAGCGCATATGGAAGAGCTATACATATTTAGTAAATAACTAGCTTATGCTGTATGAGGAAAAATATTGCTAGTGAGATTAATCAACACGAGTAAATCTTTAATAATTTATTACGTGATAACTCACCTTTTATAATTTCTATATATGACTTTGGTATATCAAAATATTCAGAAAGCAATTTTATTAGTGCAACATTAGCCTTGCCATCAGTAGCTTGTGCAGTAACCTTTACTTTTATATGTAATATTTCATCATCAGCAGCACTAAGAATCTCAATCTTATTTTGCTTAGCATTAGGTATCACTTTTACACTCACAAACTTTTCAGACACAAATATTAATCCATTTTTCAAAACTATGCTTTTTAGCAAACGCTATGAAGACAGTGCCTAATTTAGCTATATTTCATTGAAGAATAGTATGTAGCTACACATCATCACCGGAGATTTTGACAAAGTCTGTAGCAACTTCTTTTGTATGTCCAATATTCTTCGCCATTTCTATAGCACCTTTGCTATCGTATTTGAGCATATCTCTAAGCAAAGAAAGCATTTTAGCATGTTTATTATCTTTCGGGAATCTAAGCTTAAAATCTTCATATAAATCTTCAAAAAGCTTGATTTCATTAACTAAAATATAAGCTATAGATTGCTTTAATAGTCTAATAACATCATGAGATGTCAAACGAGTATCCTTATACCTGATAGAATATATATAAGGTTCAGAAAAATCATTAAATTCTTTCCACTTTTCTTCCGACCATAATATCTTCATCTTTATTTCATCTGCTTGTTGTGATAAATCTCCTTTTAATATATTGATAGCAGCCTCACTATTTCCAGATGCATATAATGCCTCTGCACTCATATATCTGCGCTCTTTTGCAATTAAGTCTGGTAAATTTTGATAAGGAGCACCAAAAGCAAGTATCTTGAGAGCGTTAATAGGCTTTTGATTATATATATATATATGCATCAGCTTATTGATAGCACGTTCCTTTTTTATACCAACTAGCCTATTACGTACCTGGTGTTCCAGAAGATCTGAAGCTTTGTTTAAAAGATCAAGTTCAATTAAGTAATCTGCAATATTAAGTATAACTTCATCTCCTAAATATCCTATAGGTAAAAGATGTTTAAATTCATAAAATAACTCCAGCTTCTTTAATGGTGCATCATACCGCTGTCCCTTGATCAAGAAATAATTTATGAACAATTGACTCATATCACTTGTTAATCTTAATGCTTCTATAGTGTTTGGATAGTCATCCAAAACCATTTGACCTATTCTAAGTGCCTGCAATAGCTGATCCTGACTATTATAAGAAGCATATAGATCTTTCAAGATACTCATCTCGAGGCCGTTGACTCCTGGTCCGCGCCATATTACTCTTAAATGCTCAAGTTGATCAGTAAATTCGTCACTTGCGATTTTGTTATTATTATGTAGGACTTTTGCTTTTAGCCAGCTGCATTTTATATAATGTATAGGATCATTTCTACTAGCTATGCATTTATCAAACATTTCGATTGACTTATTAATCTTATGCTGAGTTGCGTATAGTACTCCAGTATCAGAGTATAGCCTGTTTTGTTCTGATTCAGGTAATTTGAATGTTTTTAATACAGTAATTATCCTTTGAGCCATATCTACAGAACCATTGCTTACCTTATCACCCAAAATATCAAATCCGATTTTTGAGAGAAGAAAGGTAGGATAATTCTGCATAAAATTTGACTTATAGTCTTCAAACAATGCTATAGTATTAGAACGTCCGAAGTATTTATAAGAATCTGCCATCTTATATGCTATCATTACCTTCCAGAACATAACCTCTTGGCGGTGCACTATTGGCACACTCTCTATATCTATAGAATCAATTAAGTCATAAGATTTTTCATAGCGACGATTCATATATTGAGCAACAGCATTAATTAAGGTAGCTCTATAGCTGATTTTTATAAGACCGCTTTCGCTTTGTGCCATCTTGACATATGCAACTGCTTCAGGATACATCTGATTTCCCAAGTAGAATAAGGCTAAATTTAGTTTTGCGATTGGTCTATAAGATGCTTTTCCTGTTATTACATCATGTCTTAAATATTTTTGTGCATCCATAAAATGCATCTTAGGCAAATCTTCAAAATTTAATAATGAATGCCTACTTGTGCGTGCATCATCTATTGACTTAAGACTATAATCCCATAGCGTGGATGAAATATTTAAACCACTTGCACTTGTGATAATTATACTAGAATCAAATGAAGATATCTTAATATCATCTGAGATTCTTTCAATAACAGCACCTTGAATTGTGTTAATCAAATTAAGATCAACAAATTTATAGTCCACCTCAACTCTTCTATTCTCAGTATCAACAGGTATAACAGACATCATATTACCTGTTACTGGGTCTCTATAATCAATGATGGAAGTTATTTCTCCATCCATCATTAACTCTATATTAGGAGTAGGAAGTGCCATTGGTCTAACAAACAAAGGTATTCCATAATATCTCTGATGTTGTTTTGAAACCTCAAGTATCCAACTATTGCCACTCTGAGAAAAGGTGACACCAAGGTTTGTATCTCCTAAGGTAAGCCCTATATCAGCCGTGATATAAGTTGCATTGCGATCGATATTATATTGCTCAAGGTTATATAACTTAAGTTTATTTGGCAGTATTGATGATCTGCCTGCTAAACTGCGGCTGTGATCTTGGAAATCCAATTCTGCGTACTGATCAAATATTATCCAAAGTTTGTTGTTTCTGATAAATGCGGCTGCTTTTACAGGAGAGTTCCAAAAGAATGTAACAACTGCACCAGAACTATTGCTTTCAAAGCGAGTAACAATCCTTTCAGACTGAGGAAGTAATTGTTTTACTTCTTTCTCTACCTCAATTCCAGCTTTATCAAACAAATTCACCCTTCCTTTATCGATGCTACCTGTATGAAGCTGTAAAGCTTTACCGCTATCATTTTTTTCTATAGTACCGATTTTTTGAGCACCTTTTTGTTTTGCTGCTTTCTCTTCTAAATTACTAGATATAACCTTTGGCTTTTTTACACTCCTGCGGCTAACTTTTTGAGGAGGCTTCTTTTTTGCACGCTGTACTTTAGATGCAGCTCTACTATTATTCACCTTTTGTAGTTTGTCTGCTTGATTAACAACCTTTTCTTCATCTTTCATATTCTTCAGCAATAGCAACGGCTTATCAGGTTCAGCTGAAATCGCTACAGGCAGTAAAAAAGTACTGCAGACGAATAACAGCAGAACAAAAACTAACACGCTGCTTTTATTTAAAAAATACCTCATCATACAATACACATAAAATTAATGAATCAAGCAATAAACAGCATCATCATTCCGCTCAAGTAACGGTTTACAGGATAAAACCTACATAGAACTATGCTGTCATCTGAATTACATATCTGGTAACTAACATGAGTATCATTAAAACCTCTTATTTTATTATATCTAAACTTGAATAAAATTGTTAGTAATACGGTAGCTCGAAATTTGCTCTGCTCATCTAGGAGACGATAAGAAAAGCACAAATTAAGATCTTTAATGATTCTAAGACTCAACAATAAATATATACTAATCGGATTTAAATATCTCAGTCAGAGTGACGCCGATCTTATTATCAACTAGCACTATCTCACCGCGTGCAACTAGCTTATCATTTATACAGATGTCTATTGCATCTCCAACTTTTTTGTCCAATTCAACAACAGCACCTTTATTAAGTTTAAGAATCTGGTTCACTTTTAATTCAGCATGACCTAGTATAGCAGATATCTTCAGTGGAATATCATAGACTGCTTGGAGATTTATCTCTCCGCCAACGTCTGCTTTTTGTTGTGCTTGATTGGATATATTACTTTGTTGGTCTAACATTTATACCTCTAATTTAATACCAATTAAAAAAATTATTAAGCATCGTCTGTTTTTGAAAGATAACTATCAAGCACAGAATCCAAGTCTTCAAGCAAGATATCAATATTCCTAGAAATAGCGCCTCTATCAAAATCAATCACACAATCACCTTGTGCTATATCATCTTTTGCTAATAAAACAATTTTTGTATTAGGATTACACATGCTTGTTATCTCATTCATACAGTCAAAAATTGCTTCATAATCCTTAGTGCTTACTTTAATGCTTATTGATGGTTCAGTATAAACCTTGTGCATATTCTTTCTTAAAAAATCCAAAATCGAATCAGTAGAAAAACGCTCAGCTACTGAACCAACTACCTTACGCAAAAATACATTTAATAAAGCACCAAAATCCTTAATCATTTCATCATATTGATTTGTAACTACAGCGCCTATCTCATCAATTCTACTCATGATTGCAGATAATAACAGAAAATTTTTTTCCTGTACTTTATGTTGTTCATCTTCATACTCCATCTTAGCGATTTTCATGCCTTCTGACATGGCATCAGATTTTAGTGCCTCAATTTCTTCTTTTGAATATTTTACAAATTCACATGAGTTGATTACCGAGACGGCAGGAGCTTGGTTTTTAACACTTGTGACAACTTCTTGAACACTTGCCTCACTGTATTCTTGTTCATTACATTTTATATGTTCAGCATTTACAGAAGGACATTTATTCATTTCTAAAACGAAATCTGTCAAAGGAAATTTAGTAATGGCCATATCTATAACTCCTCTTCTTCATCACCTTCAGCGTATATCATTTTAATGACGCCTTTATTTATAAGGTCCTTTGCAATTTTCACTATGTTGCTTCTTGCATCATCTATATCTTTTTTGCGAACGCTTCTTAAGCCCTCAACTTCCTCCACAAGGAGCTTATAAGCTCTTTGTGACATATTTTGCATAAATATCTCATAGATTTCATCTGGAGCATCTTTAAGAGCAGTAGTAAGTGTAGCTTTATCAACAACCTTTATTAACTCTTGAATTCCCTCGGGATCTATACGCAGTATATCTTTAAATTTAAACATAAGTCTTTTGATCTTGCCTGCTGCATCTTCATCATATTGAACAAGCATCTCCATAAACTTCTCTTCACTTTGCTTACCAAAGTAGTTAAATATCTCAGCTACTACATGGTTATTGTCATATTTTTGCATACTACCTGAATCAGTAACAAATTCGGTACGTAGCGTTTTTTCAATACTTTCTATTACGTCTTTTTTTACAGTGTCCATCGACATCATTCTTTTTAAAATCTCAAATCCTGTCTCTTTATTGAAAAGTGACAAAATCTTAGCAGCATGAGATGGAGCCATTTTAGTTAGTATTAGAGCAATTGTTTGCGGGTACTCATTCTTTAAAAAAGAAACAAGTAACATAGGGTTCATTTTGCCAATCTTATCCCATATATTACGGCCCATTGGTCCACGTATATCTTCAAGCAGAACGTTAACTTTGTCATGTCCAAGTACTCCACGCAAAAATCTTTCAGTGCTATGAATATTTCCTATTACACTCATGGAAGTATTCATATCACGTGCAAACTCAATGATGACACTCTTGATAATTTCAGGATCAACTCTACCAAGCGTTGCCATAGCTTGAGAGACATCTTTGATCTCAGATTCATCAAGCGCGCGAAACACACGCGAAGCTACTTCAGGCTCTAAGGATAGTAATAGAATAGCCGCCTTATTTACACCAGTCATTTTTATAGACATACAGATTAATTAATCCTCACCTTTATATAACCAATTTCTGATAATTGACACTGTGCCATCAATATGCTGATTTACTGCATCATTTAAATGTCTCAACAAGTTCTGGTTTTTATCACTATAAGCGCTTGAGAGCAAAGCTTCTATACTTGTGTCAGTTTCTAAACTTGCGCTCTTAGCAATACCTTGTTCATTAGTATCCATGCCTTCTGAACCATTACTGTTAATATTATCTGCTGAGCCAGAGCCAATGCCACTTGAACCAAGTTCTGAGATTGCAGCAGCTGCAGCTTGAGGACTCATTTCAAGACCAGTAATCATAGATTCAAGATCTCTTGCTCCTTCTATCCCAAGTCCACTTCTATCATCTATAATCTTTGCTATAAATGGCTTCACGACCAAAACAATCAACAGTATGCTTACTATAGCTATTATTGCAGTCTGTATGAGGCCTCTCATATCACGCTTTAACCAGTCCATAAGTGTTTCTGGTGCCACATCTTCTTCAATACCTGTACTGAACTGCATATTCACAATACTTAGTTTATCACCACGTTTTTCATCAATACCGACTGCAGAAATTACAAGATCTTTTATTTGTTGCAATTCTTCATCAGTTCTAGGGTTATATTTTGAGATAGGGTTACCAGATGATCTATCTACCGTATAAGTCCCATCAACCAAAACAGCTATAGAAAGGCTTTTTATTTTGCCGCTCTCGCTTATTCTATTACTAACTTTTTTTGATATTTCATAATTTGTAATCTCATCAGATTTAGATCTGCTTTTAACATTAGCAGGTGGTTGTTTTTGTGCTCCAGGATAAGGAAGATTTGTTGCAACACTTACATTATCTGATTGTTTTGTATCTGATTCTTTTTCTTCACTTACTTTATGTGATCTAATAACTTGACCGTCAGGATCATAAGTTTCTGTATTTATAACTTCTCTATCAAAATCAATATCAGCTGTAACACTAGCTTTTACTTTACCTACTCCAACAGACCTTTCGAGTATTTCTTCTATAGATCGGGTCAATTTTGATTCAACACTACCTTTAAAATCTAGCATTCCTGTTGCAAAAACACCGAATTCTTCGCCATCATCAGAATTCAACTTGAGAGGTTTGCCATTGCTATCTATTATTGTGATGTTCTCAGCTTTTAGTTCAGGTACAGCAGCAGATACTAAATGTGTAATTGCAGCTACTTCATTCTTTCCAATCTGCTTATTTTTTGCAACTTTCAAGACGACAGAAGCAGACGGAATAACGGAATCTTTGGAAAATAGCTCTTTTTTCGGAAGTACAAGATGTACTCTTGCAGATTCTATAGAAGCAATACCACTGATTGTTCTGGATAACTCTCCTTCAAGCGCGCGAACCAAGTTGATGTTATATACGAACTGTGAAGTACCAAATGCATCAGACTTATCGAATATTTCATATCCAACTATGTTTCCAGAAGATGGATAACCTTCTTCAGCGAATCCAATTCTAAGTGAGTGAACTCTATCCATAGGAACTGTTATCTCTGCATTATCAGCAGATACAGTATATTGAATACCCATAGCCTGCAGTTTTGATGCTATAATACTGCTATCCTCTAATGATAAATTACTATAAAGAGGTGACATAGGTACCTTGTATGCGCTAAATACAAGCCAAACTATGAGTGATAAAATAACTAAAGCAACGCTTAACAAAGCGCCAACTTTTACAGCGCCAAGTTTTTTGAAAAAATCCATTAATGCATTCATACAATCACAATATGTTTATACTTACTTCTAGAGTTAATCAATATGCACCAACATGATACACTCTGAAAAAAGATAAAGAGTGTAAAGTAGGATTACTAACACAAACAATGGACATAAAGATGCTAGTATCCTTAATGCGATGCCACCGTACTCTCAATTTATTAGCAACATATACTTATAAAAATACTATACAAATAGTTGTCTTATACAAGTAAAAGTTATTGGTATGGTTATAGAATTTAATAGCGAGATTAGCATAATATATATTAGACCTCTTGCATAACCTATTTAAAGCTCAAAGTTATAGATACCAGCAAGTAAATTAAACCTTAAACCGAATCGTTTTCTTCTGTTCCTATAACGATCAGCGATAATTTTAAATCGTTTGATCATGCCTATGACGTTTTCATTTAAAACACGTTCACTAGACAATTGACGATTTTTCTTTTTATCTTTCCTGCTTAGTGGTCGCTTTTTTGTCTTTTTCTTTGGTAACTCTGAATTATAATGCAACTTATCAATGCCTTGATAACCAGTATCTGTAAGAACTTTAATCTCAGGGTGGATGTGAACTCCGGATTCTTTAAATAACCTGAAATCATGACGCTTGCCATTAGAAAAATTAGTGCAAATGATTTCTTTTTTCCTTTTATCCACAATAAGCTGAGTTTTTAGAGTATGTCGCCTCTTTTTTCCCGAATAAAAGTGCTTCTGTTTTTTTTAGGTCGTTCTATCGGTGTTTCAGTAGCATCAATTAACACAAGTTCGTATTCAGAATCGCTTTTTAGTAATGCTTTACGTCCAGGTAGTGAAAATCGTTTATCTTTAATTAGAGTATCTTCAATCCAACGTATATTACGATAACAGGCACTTTCACTTATTCCATAACTGCGGGAAATATGAAAATATGTCCTGTATTCACGCAAGTACTCAAGCGTCATGAGTAATCGATCTTCTAAAGCCAATTTATTGGGTTTTCCACCTTGAGACTTTAAAATAGCTTCAGCTTCTTTTAATATACTTAGTATAACTTCAAACGTTCCTCGTTTAATGCCAGTAAGCCTGCGAAACTCTTCTGCGTATTCATCTTTGATGTTTTCAAACTTCATGTTATCCTTGATAAAATCAAGGATTTTAATCAATTTATATGGTTATGCAAGAGGTCTATTGTAACGTGAGAACTATAGTAGAACAAAATATGCAGTGATCTGAGAGTTTAATAGAATATATAGAGTGGAGGCTTGATATATAAAAGTCATAAAATAAAGTTTTTATGTGATAATATAGATTTAAGGCGATTTTTCTTTGATATAATGAAGGATTTGCTTAAATCAAGGCATCTTAGAATATGTGAAATATATTATATTATAATATATGAGATATTGATATCTGCATAAAGATTATGTGATCTCATTTCATATGTTAAATACCAACTCTTCATTGGTTAGAGATATGCACATAGAGATAACAAATACGCTTATAAATAAATGTGACTTTATTAAAGTAATAAAACATTGTGGTGTGAGATTGGCCAGTTTATGACAATCATAAAAATCTATAGTGCTAAGTAACGGTAAAATAATATGCAATATATAATCGGTATTGGTTCCAATATAGGTGACAGGAAATTACACATAAAAAAAGCAATTGAACTGCTTATAGAGAAGTTATGCAAAGTAAATTGTGTGAGTCAAACGAAAAGTCAAAACTTTGATATAGAATGCTTAGAAGTTGTAAAATTAACAGAGCAATATATAAAAAGCTCAAGAATAGGAGCACTAGCAACAATCATATATGATGGGAAGATTATAATATCACGGATATATGAGACACAAGCTTTACTACCAGAATCAAGTCCAGCAGACTGGGATATAGAATTTCTTAATGTTGCTATTACATTTGATTCTATACTATCTCCAAAGGATATGTTACTAATTCTTAAAACTGTTGAAAGAGAAATTGGAAGAAAATCCTCTGCAAAATGGGCTCCACGAGTAATTGACTTAGATATAATATTTGCAGGACAAGAAGTAATAAATGAATCACATGAGATTTCTAATTTCTTAATTATTCCACATAAAGAATTTATGAATAGAACTTTTTTTATTGTACCTGTGGCAGATATAGCGCCAGACTATGTACATCCACTATTTGGCATAACAATTTCTAATATTTTAATAAAACAATTGCAAAGCTCATAATTTATGGTAAAAATACCAAATGGTTGAGTTTTTTACTTCTGGCTTCTAAGCATGTCATATTTTTTATGTATTCGTTGTAATTTTTATTTTTATATGGAATTAGATGTTTATACGCAATAAAATGCTTATAAAGGCTTTGATTGCTTTTTTATATTGTCTATAAGAATGTAATATAAAAGTATGATGTTATTGACTTTTTGTAATAATATTAATAAAAATGCCTTATAGCCTGCACCTGTAGCTCAATTGGATAGAGCATTACCCTCCGAAGGTAAAGGTTGTGGGTTCAAATCCCGCTAGGTGCACCAAAAAGCTACTGCCGCTTTCTATCGGATAACATGCTTTGTGCACGTGATAAATCGCTTTTCTGCTAAGGTAGTGTACGCGGGCGCTAAAAGTCTCGAAACAAAAGCATGAAATGGTGCCACGAGTGTCAAAATAGTGCTTTAAATTTAACTTCTCGCCAAAAATTTATTTGCATGGCAAATCAATTTTTGGCGGATAGACTAACTATGTATTTAGCTGCACTCTATTCCTCTTTGTATCGCCAAAAAAAATCTGCTATACGCTCGGATGATTCATCAGCAACTCGAGTTACAATAATAGACCTCTTGCATAACCATATAAATTGATTAAAATCCTTGATTTTATCAAGGATAACATGAAGTTTGAAAACATCAAAGATGAATACGCAGAAGAGTTTCGCAGGCTTACTGGCATTAAACGAGGAACGTTTGAAGTTATACTAAGTATATTAAAAGAAGCTGAAGCTATTTTAAAGTCTCAAGGTGGAAAACCCAATAAATTGGCTTTAGAAGATCGATTACTCATGACGCTTGAGTACTTGCGTGAATACAGGACATATTTTCATATTTCCCGCAGTTATGGAATAAGTGAAAGTGCCTGTTATCGTAATATACGTTGGATTGAAGATACTCTAATTAAAGATAAACGATTTTCACTACCTGGACGTAAAGCATTACTAAAAAGCGATTCTGAATACGAACTTGTGTTAATTGATGCTACTGAAACACCGATAGAACGACCTAAAAAAAACAGAAGCACTTTTATTCGGGAAAAAAGAGGCGACATACTCTAAAAACTCAGCTTATTGTGGATAAAAGGAAAAAAGAAATCATTTGCACTAATTTTTCTAATGGCAAGCGTCATGATTTCAGGTTATTTAAAGAATCCGGAGTTCACATCCACCCTGAGATTAAAGTTCTTACAGATACTGGTTATCAAGGCATTGATAAGTTGCATTATAATTCAGAGTTACCAAAGAAAAAGACAAAAAAGCGACCACTAAGCAGGAAAGATAAAAAGAAAAATCGTCAATTGTCTAGTGAACGTGTTTTAAATGAAAACGTCATAGGCATGATCAAACGATTTAAAATTATCGCTGATCGTTATAGGAACAGAAGAAAACGATTCGGTTTAAGGTTTAATTTACTTGCTGGTATCTATAACTTTGAGCTTTAAATAGGTTATGCAAGAGGTCTAATGTCTCAAAAAGTTTAAGTTAATAAAATGCAACTTGTAATTGCGAGAGTTGGTTCACAAAACTTTAAAACTAATAATAGACTCACATACTTCTATTACAAAGCCTTGCTAAATGAAGAGTTAGAATTACAAGAATAAGGTAGTTTCGTTATTTAAAAACCATTAGATCTAACTTTACACATTAGACCTCTTGCATAACCTATTTAAAGCTCAAAGTTATAGATACCAGCAAGTAAATTAAACCTTAAACCGAATCGTTTTCTTCTGTTCCTATAACGATCAGCGATAATTTTAAATCGTTTGATCATGCCTATGACGTTTTCATTTAAAACACGTTCACTAGACAATTGACGATTTTTCTTTTTATCTTTCCTGCTTAGTGGTCGCTTTTTTGTCTTTTTCTTTGGTAACTCTGAATTATAATGCAACTTATCAATGCCTTGATAACCAGTATCTGTAAGAACTTTAATCTCAGGGTGGATGTGAACTCCGGATTCTTTAAATAACCTGAAATCATGACGCTTGCCATTAGAAAAATTAGTGCAAATGATTTCTTTTTTCCTTTTATCCACAATAAGCTGAGTTTTTAGAGTATGTCGCCTCTTTTTTCCCGAATAAAAGTGCTTCTGTTTTTTTTAGGTCGTTCTATCGGTGTTTCAGTAGCATCAATTAACACAAGTTCGTATTCAGAATCGCTTTTTAGTAATGCTTTACGTCCAGGTAGTGAAAATCGTTTATCTTTAATTAGAGTATCTTCAATCCAACGTATATTACGATAACAGGCACTTTCACTTATTCCATAACTGCGGGAAATATGAAAATATGTCCTGTATTCACGCAAGTACTCAAGCGTCATGAGTAATCGATCTTCTAAAGCCAATTTATTGGGTTTTCCACCTTGAGACTTTAAAATAGCTTCAGCTTCTTTTAATATACTTAGTATAACTTCAAACGTTCCTCGTTTAATGCCAGTAAGCCTGCGAAACTCTTCTGCGTATTCATCTTTGATGTTTTCAAACTTCATGTTATCCTTGATAAAATCAAGGATTTTAATCAATTTATATGGTTATGCAAGAGGTCTATTGATTATTGAGAGTAAAATGGCGCAAAAAATCAATTTATAATTGAGCTTTTTACAATGCAGTGTAATAATCCTAAATGTTATGCAATGTGGTTTGAATTTGGTTAATACAAGAGTTTTTTCCTAGTCTGCGTCTCGCGTTGCATTGTTTCTAGTAATGATTTTAATTAATTCTGATGAATGAGCGCGATACGGTCACTATCTTTTGTGCAAGTGGATTTTTAGGAAGGCACCTAATCAGCGTGATCGCAAAATCTGGTGCAAAGATTAATTTGGTAACACGCAGTGCGTTGTTGAATAACGAAAAACTTTTATATGGCTCAGCTGGTCAAATTGTCCAAATAAAATTTTCTGATAATAGGGAAGTTTTAAAAAATATAGTTTCCGGATCTAGCTATGTTGTGAATTTAATCGGTACTCTCACTTGTAATGAAAAAGAGTTAGAATATGCAAATGTTTCTGTGCCTAGAAAAATAGCAGAAGTAGCAAAGCATGCAAAAGTAAAAAGATTTTTGCATGTTTCTACTTTAGTAGGAGATAATTTAAAGCTTAAGTCTGGTTATATAAAGAGTAAATTAAAAGGTGAAAGTGCTATATTAAATGAGCTGCATGATGCTATCATATTGCGTCCATCTCTGATGTTTGATAATGGAAGTGGTTTTTTAGATATGATTATAAAATTGGCAAAATTTTTGCCAATCATACCAGTCGTTGGAGGTAATAAGCTTAAATTGCAGCCAATCTATGTACACGATGTTGCACTTTGTATATATAATGCTCTTACTTTACAGTGTAGTAAAAGTGTTTGCGGTAGACCTATAGCAATAGCTGGTACACACATATATTCTATAAAGGAAATTGTGGATATAGTATTAAAGCATAATGGCGTTAATAGAGTAACTGTAAACATACCATCATGGCTTGTAAGTATAAAAGCCTTTATATTATGGAAGCTTGGCTTATTAAAAATTACTACAGAACACGTTAAAATATTCACTGCAAATAATATACTCGCAAAAGGAGAGAATGGTTTATATGAGCTTTGCACATCACCAACTCCAATACATGAAATATTGTAGTTAGTACGCGCGCCAAAGGTCTCGGAACAAAAGCATGAAATGGTGCTTGGAGCGCAAAAATAGCGCTTTAAATTCGTAAGAACATGTTATAATAAACGCAAAAACCTTACGGATTTTGTGAAAGCAAAATATTTTGCTTATTAGAGCTGTTGTTTTTTCCTAAGCAATATAAGCAAATGAGAGATGGGATACACAGTAATGAAGAATAAGCAAAAAATGCATGCCATCCAAGTTTTAGAGCAGCATATCCTGAGGAAGCTGTGAGTGATGTACGGCAAATGGAAGCAAAAGAGGAAAGCAGTGCATACTGAGTTGCTGTAAACTGCTTATTTGCTAGAAGACTGATATATGCTACAAGTGCTGCACTGCTTATCCCACCTGCGAGGTTATCTGCTCCTATACAGACTGTAAGCACTGATATATTATGCCCTACAACAGCTTGCCATACAAATACTAAATTGGAAATTGCCTGCAGCGCTGCACCCAAAAAAAGCATTTTATATATACTAATTTTGGATATTAAATATCCACCAAATGCCGTGCCTAGAAGCGTTGCAACAGTCCCATAAATCTTTGTTATATTTGCAATTTCTATCTTAGAAAATCCTATTTGTAACAAAAATGGACCAGTCATTGGCCCAATATAAGCATCACTCATCTTATATGATAGAACTAGAGCCAACATTAATATCCAGTTCTTGCGACTCATAAAATCCGCAAATGGCGCTATAAAAGCATCTTTTACCCATGATAAAATGTTATCATGAGTAAAAGTACGATTGATTTTTGGCTCTTTCGCAAGTAAAAGCAACCATATTCCTTGTAATTGGAAAACAGCCATAGTGCAATATGCTATATTCCAACTCCACTGTTGTGCAATGTACAGAGAACCTACTGATGTGATCAACATACCAAATCTATAGCCAAACTGTGCAAATGCAGCGCCAGCGCCTTGCTCTTCTTCATCTAGCATTTCAATACGAAATGCATCAATTATAATATCTTGTGTTGCAGATAAAAATGCTAAAGAAACGCCAAGCACTGCTATGTAAGAGATACTGCTGCTTGTGCTTACAAATGACATCAAAAAAATTATTGCGGAGAGGGTTAACTGAGATAGTAAGAGCCAAGATTTTCTATGCCCTATCAGTTTACCTAAAATAGGAATCCTTACACTGTCTATAATAGGAGCCCATAAATATTTAAGAGTATATGGAAGTACAACTATGCTCATTATTCCTATACTTACCAAATCTATTCCGACATCTGTAAGAAACAACAAGAATGTTGAAGCTGTAAGTGAAAATGGAAAGCCAGATGATATACCAAGAAGAAACACTGTAAGAATTTTAGGACGAAAATATACAAACATTACTACCTTTAAATTAATTCAATATGATGCTACTAAACAAACCTTGTGTAGGCCTTTTTGACTTGATTCTCCATATTATTTATTTCATTTTTTTGTAAATATGAAAGTATCATGTGCAGAAATTACATTTAATATGCTTGCTATATTTCAAAAATTGGCGCCTCTGAAAGACCGCCCATTGCTTTGCGTTCTTTCTAGCACTTTTTTAAATATAGCTTCGTATCAAAATCTGAAATACCAACTCTTCATTTATCAGATGTATACTCTCAAAAATCATGCCATCAAAATCCTCGCGCATACACTTATGAAGACAGCGCAACAGCTATACGTTGGTAATAATTAAAAGTATAGATAAAATAAAGATATTAATACAATCTTAAATTGCTGAATGCTAGACTATATAGCTATCATCTTTATGATAGCAAATGTATATTCATGAAATTTTCCTATTGTTTGCTAAACAATAAAGATATAGCGGGATCCAGGTGAAATTAATATATTATTCGTTATTTTCTTCTGTTACATCATCAAAAGCAAGATTTTCTGATATGTCTCTAGATACAGACTCTAGGTCAGGACAAAGTGCGGAGATATTTTCTCTTGCTATCATGTCATGCATTTCTTTACGTAGTACTGTTACGTTTTTAGGAAAGGTAATACCAAATTTAATAGAACTCTTCTTAATCTCTACAACTTTGATTTCTATATCATTGTTTATAATAATAGACTCTTCGAGTTTCCTTACTAAGTATAACATCGCAAAGGTTTTTAGATTTTAGGTAAACAAAATGAGCGAACAAAGATGGTGCCGAATATCTGATTTGAACAGATGACCTACCGCTTACAAGGCGGTTGCTCTACCACTGAGCTAATTCGGCCAAAGCAAACAAAGCAAGGTTAGTCAAATATGCAAATAACACAACCTCTAAAACATGGCGAAAGCCACAGATGTACATCCAAAAACATGCAAAACAAGCTTAAAGCTTGAAAACAAGGATCGCATACAATAAACTCGGAACTTGTACAGCACGACAGCATAACATGTTAGTCTTGCTTTTACTAGAGAAAATAATGCTTTGTTAAATAAAAATATAGTCTTTACATAATGAATCAAGTGCCAAAACTTCCAGAGATTAATAATAAAACCACAGCTATAGAAAGTAAACCGCATAGCGCGTTTTTTTGGCGTATTATACATTGTATTATAGCACTTGCTATTACATCTGCAGTTGCAATATATTGTTTCATGGTTTCTGAAAGACTTGGTAAATCCTTGCAGGTACTAGAAAATCAGCTTGACGAGATGAATTTATTTCATAATAAGTTGGCAGGTAATCTAGACCAGATGATATCTATAGTTGGAAATTTAAACTCTTCGACCTCTATAGAAAAGGAATTGATATCAAGATCAAACCAAATGCTGACAGTAAAAGCTGCATTTAATGTTATTGAGAAGATAAAGAATGGTGAAGATTTTCACAATGAGCTTGATGTAATGAATCATTATGAGAATATAAGTGTGATTAGTGAAATGTTAAGTGATTTATATAAACTTGCTAAACATGATACTCCATCAAACCATAACATAGTAACCACATTATCATCTTTCATGATAAATTTAAGCGGTAATACAAGGAGTCTTGCTGAAAACACAGACATTCCTGAAAAGTTTGCAGAAGTAAAGTTATTTAAAGATATGATAAAAATACAAGAGGTAGAAGAAGTAGAATTCAAACGTAATTTGGAATATGCTATAAGAGAAATACAAGGCAATGATATAAAACAAGCCATAGAATTCTTAAAGCCAATATCACACAAATACGTAGAGCTTGAACCAATAATGCAGTCATTACAAATGAAAGCGAATTCAGTTGCGCTAATTGAACAAATAATTAAACAGATAGTAAACGATGCGAATTAGTTTTGCTATATACCTGATAATATTCTTAGGGTTTTTTGCAGTTGGTTTCTTTTTAACTAAAGATATTCAAGATATTATTGTTGAAGCTTTTGGATTTAGAATTCATATACAGCCAATCGCTGGAATTGTCATATTATTGCTTAGCTATTTACTACTATACGTCGTTATAAAATTCTTCTTTATAGTGTTTAATATACCTAATTACTTGTCTAAAAATAGAGAAGCTAAGGCTATACAAAAGATGAATGAAAATTTGATGTTGCTTGTTTTTGCTATGCAAAGTGGTATGAAGCAAAATGTTCAGAAGATATTAAGGAACTTAAAAAGTATTCAGTGCACTCCTTATTTTGAGCGTTATGTTAGATATATGCTTGAAAATATTTTTGGTGAAAAATCAAAACCAGAAGAAAAAAAAGAAGCTCTACTTGAAATGCTACAATATTCTGAAAGTGCTAAATTTGCTCTCTATGAACTTTGCATTTTAATGATGAGTGAAAAGCAGTATGAAAATGCACTTATTTATGCTTCAAAAATGTATGAATTATTTCCGGATGAAAATGCAGCGGAGCTTTTGGTTAGAAATCATATTATGCTCTGTCGTTGGAATGAGTTGGATGAATTATTAAACTCATCCAGTATGGGTAAATTTCTAAATAAGGTGAACTTTAATTCATATCGTGATATGGTGCGTGCAAAACTAGAAGCTATGAAATAAAGTTTTACTTATATGACGAAATTAAGAATAGCTATTAACGGCTTTGGAAGAATAGGTAGATGTGTATTTCGCGCACATCTGGAAAGAGTTTCTCTAGGGATGGATGATGGTTTAGAATTTGTTGTTATCAATCTAGGACATGGAGATGCTGCAACTTATTCGCACCTTTTGCAATATGACTCCACACATGGATTTTTACCCGATATTACGGCAGAAGATGATTCAATAAAGACCAAATTAGGTCGTGTAAAAACAGTAAGTATTACTGATCCTTTAGATTTAAGTTGGTTGGAAGATCAGATTGATGTTGTGCTAGAGTGTACAGGTCGAATGAATAAACACACAAGTAGCTTAATTCATATTGAGAAAGGTGCAAAAAAGGTTATCGTTTCTGCGCCATGTGAAGGTTCTGCAACTTTAATACATGGTGTTAATAATGCAATGCTAGATCTTACAAAAGAGGATGTAATATCGGTTGGTTCTTGTACAACAAACTGTCTTGCTCCAGTTGCAAAAATTTTGAATGATAATATAGGAATTGAAAGTGGTTTTATGACCACAATACATGCTTACACCAATGATCAAAATATTTTAGATTCGAGACATAAAGATCTGAGAAGAGCAAGAGCTGCATCTCTCTCTATGATTCCGACTTCAACTGGAGCAGCTAAAAGCATAGGAACTATTTTACCAGAACTTTTGGGAAAATTGGATGGAGTAGCTGTGCGCGTACCAACGCCTAATGTTTCAATGATAGATTTAAAATTTTCAGCGGCGAAAGAGACAAGTTCTGAAGAGATTAATCAATTAATGATTGATGCTTCAAAAGGTAAAGAACTATGTGGAATTCTCACCGTAAATAATAAAGAGCTAGTATCAATAGATTTTAATCATAATGCAAGTAGTGCAATTTTCGATTTAACACAAACAAAAGTAATCAGAGGTAATTTTTGTAGAGTTGTAGCATGGTATGATAACGAATGGGGATTTTCAAATCGAATGCTTGATATTTGCAATTCAATTGCAAAAACCTTTTAAAATCAAATTATTAAAGTTAAATAGTGAGAATGTGTATACACAAGATAAAAAGAGAACATCTCTTATCAGTGCAATATGTAAGATCAAATAGGCAAGCGAGAGGAATATAATATTTTTTATAATCACTAGGGATATAGGATTATTTTGAAGTTGATTACTATAAGAAGTTTTTATAATAAAATGCATTATCTAGCTTATTTGCTTGCAAAAGCAGCATACAATTATTCGATAAAAATGTGTTATATAGAGCAGTTTTTGTTTTACTTATCATTTTTAAGTGCTTTATATAAGAGGCAAGCAGCATTATATAAGGATTACTATGATAATCCATTTCTTTGAGGTTATAAAAGTCTTCAATGCTTATATTTTATATATTTAAGAGTATTTATTTGATACTGCGTTATAATTTGATGTTACAGTTATTGAATATTATTTTCTTGAAGCGTTTAAATCATGGTGCACGTGTATTATTTGCACAAAGATTAGTAAATGCACTACCAAAAATGGGTCCTGCATTTGTGAAGTTTGGGCAACTTCTCTCTACAAGACCTGATTTAGTAAGTGATGAGATTGCAGGTTATATGTGTAAGTTGCAAGACGAAGTTCCTCAAGAGCAGTTCAGCTCTATAAGCAAAGTTATCAAAGCAGAGCTAGGTATTACATCTTTAAATGTTGCATTCTCTAATTTTGAGCCAAAAGCAGCTGCGGCTGCTTCAATAGCACAAGTACATAAAGCCGTTACAATAGATAATGTGGTTGTTGCTGTGAAGGTATTGCGCTCCAATATAAGACGTAGTTTTGAATCTAATATAGCAGGATTTAAATTAGTCGCAGAATTTATAGATAATCATTTTACTTCTGCAAAAAGACTGAAATTACCAGAAGTTATACGTGTTTTGAGTGATCTTGCAAGGGTGGAGCTCGACTTGAGACTGGAGGCTGCAGCAGCTGATAAAATTTCAAAAAGTTCTAGTAATGTAGCAAAAATTCCAAAAATATTATGGCAATACACTACTAAAAATGTCTTGGTTATGGAGTGGATAGATGGCTATAAAATAAATAAATTGCCTAGTATTATTGATAGTAATGCTCGCTTGTATATAGTACGTCAGTTATTATTTGTATTTTTTAACCAAACATTTGTTGATGGATTCTTTCATGCTGATTTGCATCATGGTAACATTGTAGTGATACAAAACTTATATCCAAATATTCAAAATGATGCTTATAAATATATCATAGGATTATTAGATTTTGGTATTACTGGAGGACTTAGCTTAAAAAATAAAAGACTGATGCTTGAGATTCTGCAGGGATTCTTAGATAGGGACTATGATAGAGTTGCAAAAGCTCATTTTGATGCAGGTTATGTTCCTTCTTCTGAGTCTTTAGAGCTTTTTTCACTTGCATGTAGAAGTATAGGGGAGCCAATAATAGGTAAAGATGTGAGTGAAATATCAATCTCTTCGTTGTTGACCCAGCTTTTTGAAATTTCAAAATCGTTTAATATGAATACTCAGCTAGACTTACTTTTGCTTCAGAAAAATATGGTTATGGTTGAGGGCATTGCTCGTACAACATTTCCAGATGTTAATATGTGGTTAATATTAGAAGAATGGATAACAATAAATATCAACATTATTAATAAGTTATGTCTCAAGAATCAGGAATTATTTCAAAAGTTCACTGATGTTTTCTCATCTCATCTAGCATTGATTGAAAATATAAACAATGCTAGCAAGCTGTTTTTACAAGATCACAGTAATCGCAAAAGAATCAGGAAGAAATCTAATATATTGCTAATTATATTGATGGCGCTGTCTTTATTCGCTGTGGCAATATTCACTTCAACGTAGTATGTACATGTATATTAATAGCATTACTGCACTAAAAAACTTCTTAGTTAGTAGGCCCCCCGCGCCAAAAGTCTCGAAAGTGCTCATGAAATGGTGCTTGGAGCGCCAAAATAGCGCTTTGAATCCGCAAGAAAATGTTATAAGTAAAAGCAAAAACCTTACGGATTTTATGAAAGTAGTGTTTGCGCGCGGCACATGAGCAATTAATAGACTTCTTCCGAAACTTTACTTCCTTTGTGAGAACTGGTGCGTTGATTTCGTGTTCTGATTCTCAATGTTATCAAATACACTCTTGTCCTCCTTGTGCCTAAATCTCCTACCATTTTTCTGCCAGAAGCTAGTTTCGAAAGAGGTCTAATATATCCAAAAATTAGCACAGAATTGAATCCTGGGCCAATTTTTGGCGGATGCTGCATTCTCATTATCTGCGAGGCATAAGTAGGAGATATAATAAATCCATTTATATCAGCAATAGGCATGAATCTGAAGGCGATAGAGCGCGCGCTATCTGGCTAATTACCTGAATTTAAACATATAAAAATCAAATGCTACAAAGTGGCAATAGAGGGCGCATGCTTAAAACATAGTATTTTGCGCGCCTTACAGACATTTTTCTCATTCTGTCCATAAAAAATTACAACAAATTGACACAGATACCATCAGCTGAGCAATAAAATACACAATACACAGTTGTACCAAGGAATTTCAAAAGCTAAAATGCATATTTCTGGCGGTATGGAGCAGCTATATCATTTCTACTGAGCTTGTAGCTTCTTGCACAAGAACTTCTTTAACGCTTTCATCATGAACTCCAAAATCTAGGATTGATGTGAGTTTTATTACTAAGTTACAGTAAAAATTCTGAAAATAAGAATAATATTCGGATAGATCGCTATATGCGTTAGCAGATTTTTTTGCACATTCATCGCTATTTACTTCAAGATTTAGCGAGTACATATTTGAAATAGCACTGTATCCATAATATGTAGTAAGTATTAAATTAGCATATGGAATATACGGCATATTGAGCAATCCTATGATGTAAGGAATTGCAGTAAAACTAGCCGCCATTATAACACTCTTCGCTGCTTCGAAATATTGACCAGTATACAAGTGTTGCCCAACATCTAAAGCATTAATAGCAATAAAATGCCGATTAGTACTAAAATACATACCATATAGCTTTATTGAGCCTATTAGAGCCTTTTTCGTATTATCTCGTGTAGGTATATAAATAAACCTTGCAAAGTCTACTGCAGTATCTACTGTTTTGCTCCCAGTAGTTATCCAATAGACCTCTTGCATAACCTATTTAAAGCTCAAAGTTATAGATACCAGCAAGTAAATTAAACCTTAAACCGAATCGTTTTCTTCTGTTCCTATAACGATCAGCGATAATTTTAAATCGTTTGATCATGCCTATGACGTTTTCATTTAAAACACGTTCACTAGACAATTGACGATTTTTCTTTTTATCTTTCCTGCTTAGTGGTCGCTTTTTTGTCTTTTTCTTTGGTAACTCTGAATTATAATGCAACTTATCAATGCCTTGATAACCAGTATCTGTAAGAACTTTAATCTCAGGGTGGATGTGAACTCCGGATTCTTTAAATAACCTGAAATCATGACGCTTGCCATTAGAAAAATTAGTGCAAATGATTTCTTTTTTCCTTTTATCCACAATAAGCTGAGTTTTTAGAGTATGTCGCCTCTTTTTTCCCGAATAAAAGTGCTTCTGTTTTTTTTAGGTCGTTCTATCGGTGTTTCAGTAGCATCAATTAACACAAGTTCGTATTCAGAATCGCTTTTTAGTAATGCTTTACGTCCAGGTAGTGAAAATCGTTTATCTTTAATTAGAGTATCTTCAATCCAACGTATATTACGATAACAGGCACTTTCACTTATTCCATAACTGCGGGAAATATGAAAATATGTCCTGTATTCACGCAAGTACTCAAGCGTCATGAGTAATCGATCTTCTAAAGCCAATTTATTGGGTTTTCCACCTTGAGACTTTAAAATAGCTTCAGCTTCTTTTAATATACTTAGTATAACTTCAAACGTTCCTCGTTTAATGCCAGTAAGCCTGCGAAACTCTTCTGCGTATTCATCTTTGATGTTTTCAAACTTCATGTTATCCTTGATAAAATCAAGGATTTTAATCAATTTATATGGTTATGCAAGAGGTCTATTATATCGGAATCGTGGTTTAGGTGCTCAATTTTATCGAAAAATTCTGTGTCAGAGGCGGATATTCTGAAGGTATCAAACATTTGCTGATTTTTTATGATTTGCTCGCGAAATGTCAGATATTTTTTTAAATTTTCTATGATTTTTAATTCTTTATGTGCCTGTTGGTCTTTAGGAGTATTTGTGGTATTTAATGTGATATTTATAGAATTATCGCTTCTCTTAGATAAATATGTCTCAATATGCTTAACTAATTCTTTTCCTATAACCTTGCTCTCGTTTGAGAGTTCGAATTGCACCTTTAAGCCTCGAGCTGCTGTGCTAGCGTTAATATTCTCTTTAATGATCTTGAGATTCAGTTTGATTATGTCGTTTATGAAACTACTTTCATCATGCTTTAAGAATAAACCAATCCTACTGTCTTCGGAGCTAAGATGCGATAGCATCTTCTCGTGAAATTCTGTGGTGAAACCAGTATGATTCTGTTGTGGTATTACAGTATTGTTTATCCACGCTCTGAAATTTTGAATATCATAACCTAAGGAAGCTTTAGTAATTACAAATGACAAGGCATCTTTCACATCATCAAAATTACCAAGCAAATGTTTTAGCTTACTTAATAAAGCAATGAATTTTTCTCCTTTGTCAGATAAATTCTCTTCAGATAACAATAAAACAACTTTTGCATTCTCGGAGAGTTCAAATAACTGATCTTTCTCATATCTGTTAGTATCTCCAAGCCCTGGGCAATCCAAATAGATAATGCCTTCGTGTTCATAAAAATTAGGAAATTTCGTCTTAGCAGGCGTATCATGACTTATTTTAGATCTACTGAAATGACCATTTGACTTTAATATCGATGTTCTTTCTCCACTAATATTTGCATTTTTAACATCAAGCTCAGCTCCAGTGATATAGTATAATAAAGTGCTTTTGCCGACACCTGTATCTCCAAGCAATAATACTATGTCTTTATTATAAGAAATCTTTTCATTTCCAAGCTCAACTGGCAGTCTAATAATATCACTCTCTGCAGGAACATAGTGCGAGGCATTTATTTCGCTTGGAAATGCTGCTGTGTATTCAGTTATTTTGCCTCTATTCTCTGGAGTTTGGCTAAAAGCTAATTCCAAGTCATGCGTGGTGGTGCCATATTCTACAGGTGGCTTTGTAAAGTACATACTGTTAGTTGCGCCATCAACAGAGGTGCTGCTTACAGATTTATTTAAATATGTTCCGCAATATTCTCTAAACAATATTCCAGCCGCTTCGTCAATAGACCTCTTGCATAACCATATAAATTGATTAAAATCCTTGATTTTATCAAGGATAACATGAAGTTTGAAAACATCAAAGATGAATACGCAGAAGAGTTTCGCAGGCTTACTGGCATTAAACGAGGAACGTTTGAAGTTATACTAAGTATATTAAAAGAAGCTGAAGCTATTTTAAAGTCTCAAGGTGGAAAACCCAATAAATTGGCTTTAGAAGATCGATTACTCATGACGCTTGAGTACTTGCGTGAATACAGGACATATTTTCATATTTCCCGCAGTTATGGAATAAGTGAAAGTGCCTGTTATCGTAATATACGTTGGATTGAAGATACTCTAATTAAAGATAAACGATTTTCACTACCTGGACGTAAAGCATTACTAAAAAGCGATTCTGAATACGAACTTGTGTTAATTGATGCTACTGAAACACCGATAGAACGACCTAAAAAAACAGAAGCACTTTTATTCGGGAAAAAAGAGGCGACATACTCTAAAAACTCAGCTTATTGTGGATAAAAGGAAAAAAGAAATCATTTGCACTAATTTTTCTAATGGCAAGCGTCATGATTTCAGGTTATTTAAAGAATCCGGAGTTCACATCCACCCTGAGATTAAAGTTCTTACAGATACTGGTTATCAAGGCATTGATAAGTTGCATTATAATTCAGAGTTACCAAAGAAAAAGACAAAAAAGCGACCACTAAGCAGGAAAGATAAAAAGAAAAATCGTCAATTGTCTAGTGAACGTGTTTTAAATGAAAACGTCATAGGCATGATCAAACGATTTAAAATTATCGCTGATCGTTATAGGAACAGAAGAAAACGATTCGGTTTAAGGTTTAATTTACTTGCTGGTATCTATAACTTTGAGCTTTAAATAGGTTATGCAAGAGGTCTAATGAACATATGATTTTGTCCACTCTGAAGTAACTGTGTGGCTTGTTGATTTTTATCAATCAAATATTTTAAACCTTGATTGCTTGCATGAGAATCTAGTGCTTTGACAATTTGCTGTGTATTATAATAAGAATCTTTATTTGCTGATGCATTTCTATCTATTCTTTTCTTCATTGCGGCATTATGAATTTCAAGGATAAACTCAATTAGCTTTAACTCGCTATGAAATACATTTTTTATGCAAAAATTCTAGAACAATGCTTAGAAGGTTAAATATTTCCTATTATTCCTGGATCATTGCATTCTTAGCCATTGCGAATCTATCCATATATATATTCTACAGCTTGAAATTGATATAAAACAATATCAAATGACTCGGCAGTTTGTATATAGATATTGCTATAGTGCAATATTAACTCGATTGATCCAAAATGCAACTTTTTAAGATGCGAATATAGGCAAAAATATCACTTATTTGATGATAATATTAAAGATATATTTCTTTTATTGAATATAGCATGTATAAATAATGCATATTATGTGTTTGTGAATGTCATCTTCATAATAGACCTCTTTCAAAATTTGAATCTTAATCCAAACTTTTTATCCTATTTCTATCTTTATCGACTATAATTTTAAATCTTTTAAGTATATCGATAATATTTATCAAGAAGATGAAGTTTAGCGTGCCTGTTTTATACTGCTTTAGCTATAGCATTGGAATCTGCAGAAGTTATAGGATTTATTCTCATAAAGTTTTTAAAGAATTCGCAAAGCGAAGTAAAACTACAAAAGGCCGGTTTTTCGGTCTGAAGCTTTATTTGATAAAAGTATCTTTTAGTAGTGGAAATGAAGATTATAGAAAGGCTTTAAGGTAGATTAATTTCTACAAAATGTTACGGTTTCGAAATAAGAATCTTGCATCATCTATAACTTAACATTTTGTCCTACCATTTTATCTAGAGACATTAATATAGTAGGTACTGCATTCATCCCTGGATTTATAAAGAGCTCAGAACACAGCAAATGCGAAGTTTGTGTAAATTTATAAAAATCCCTTATAAAACCATATCTTTTAAGTTGTACGACTATATGCTATTATTTGTGGGATTTGGTATAAGAGATCGTTGAGTGAAGTATGCAGATTTTATCAATTCACTGTAATAAAAAATTTGCTGCAATGTTAAGTGCACACTGCATTTTTTAACTATATACACTCTAGGTATCTGCCTTTGTAAAAACTATATATTGTTTGAAATAGATTGTTTTGCTACATTTGTACTTATGGCGCTACCAGTCAGGTAGGTGGTGAGCTTGATTTCAAAGTTGTTTGCCAGTTTATGGTAGCATAAAATTCCTTTTTATAGTCGATGTCAATATTAGCAAATTTTCATATTCACATCTTTAAGATGCGCTATATTCAACCTAAGAGGTGTGAATTATGATTGTACTTGCTATGTCATCACTTGTATTCATTATGAAAAAATATGGTATTAACATATTGTATTCCATTTGTGCATCATTGCGTCTTATTTTTCTTTGCTTAAGAAGTTGCTGTGAATTTTCTATGTATCTCTTAAAATATTTGTATATTGACTCACATAAAAGTTATATATCAAAATATGTGATTTACTGCTTATTCCTATTGTTTTATAATACTTCTGCATTTGCTAATGTTAATTTTTATGCAGATTGCATAAAGGGATATCAATTTTCTGATAATGCCATGCAATCTATTATGCTTTCACCTCTGAATTTGGTTTGTCAAAGACGCTGTGAATCTGAATGCGGAGCTTTCTCTAGAAAAATAAAGGATCCTACCATCAAAAATGATGATGGAATAGAGCTGAATTCTGCCGTTATTACTGAATGTGTTGCACAGTGCCAATCTGGTATTTTATTTAAAAGTCACTATTATGAAGCAAAAACTAGAGTCAATGTATCTGATCCCATAGAAGTTGAAGTGAAAGCACCAGTTAGTATAGCTTCTGCTTGTACTGAAGGGAAAGAATGGGTTGCAAATAATGCATTTAAAACTTTATTTTTTGTAAAGTCAGGAGACAAAATTAAGATCAGTTTAGTTGGAGATTATCAACATAGCAGCAAAGTATATCTGTGTGGTAAAAAAGAGAAAAAGTTAGTTCCAATTTTTCCTAATATTTCAGATCCGTTGTATGATATTACTAAGGCTGCAGATTGGAACATTAGTAATAAACAAACGGCATGGAAAAAGCGATCAGATCATTGGTGCTTGCTTGATTTAAATGATACTGAGTGGAGTGCATTAAATAATAAATCGCTTTGGTCTTCTCCTCCTTGGTCTATGCCTCCAAGTTCTAAACCAACTAGTGATATTTGCAATTGGAGCGCACGTAATAAAAGTTTCACTAATACAGGGATATATATAAGAAACGATGATGAAATAACTATCAAATGGAGTGGAAATTATGCAGTTCAGAAGGATATTGGAACAGCTGGTCAAGTAGTATATGACAGAAAAGCATTAGTTGAATGCATGTACAATAAGACTTTGCAGCCAAGTGTAGTACAACAATGCAAAGATTTATGGAGAGAACAAAGCGCACTTTGGATCATAGCACAAAATGGAACTTCCTATATTCCATTGTATGGTGAGGATGTCAGACGAACTGATATAAGAAGCGGTTTATTATATACTCCACCTTCTAGTCAACCTGCTGATCCTCCTAAAAAGTGGTATGGTCTATCTGGAACAGTAGTAGATGTCAATCTAAAAAGTGAAACTAACACATCGATTCCTGGTTGTCCAAAGCCTGATGATAAAACCGAAAGCAGCGGTTATCAAGATCCAGATTGTATAAGGATTGTGAATCCTGGAACAGCAAGCTATACATTTTCAGGGAAGTTAGAAGGTTTATCTGATGAGAGAATACCACTAATGATACAACATCCAAATGCAAACGATCAGAAACATTTGGGAGGTTATGAAGTCAATATAGAATGGGGTGGTTGCGTATTTACAGACGGGCAGAGGATGCAATATGCTGTTATGACAGAGGCTGAAATAGCAAAGGTAAGTTTGGATAGTGGAGTTCTACAAATTCCTGAAGAAGAATGGAAAGATGTTCCTAAAGAAGTATTTTTGGGCTCTCATCTTGTTGTCAATACTTCTAAATCCGGATATCTATTTTTTAGGATTAAGAGCATGGATTTGCCATTTGGCGCAAATGATACACTTAAAGATCTATATGAAAATCCAGCGAATCGTTTTGGAAAATATTACATGTTAGCTGAGTCAATTAGCCAATCTTCTGCAGTTGTTAAGGATGGTCCAATCACGCAATTGCTTAGGATTATTATGGAACAATTACTTGGTAAGGATAGAAAAACTGGAACAGTAACACAAAGTGGGGCAGTCTATAAGATTTTTTCTTCAATTGTAGCAGATAGTATATTTAAAAATGTTATTAATGCTCTAATTGTAGCGTATATTTCATTCACTGTAGTCGGATTATTAATAGGTGTTGTGCAGTTAAGTCAACAAGATGTGATAAAGAGACTTGCAAAAGTTGGCTTAATACTAGTACTTATTTCCAGCACAAGTTGGGAATTTTTCGGTGGTTATCTAGTTCCATTTTTTGTGGATGGTGCTACAACTTTGATAGCATTGATACTATCGTCATCGATGGATTTAAGCGGTACAGAGTTAACACATAATAATCTAATGCAAGATCCACTAATAATCTTTACTATATTTGATGGGCCTTTCAAGGAAATGTTTAGTTCAGTCACTTGGAAGAAGATTTTGGGATTATTTCTTTCAAGTCCGCTTGGGTTACTTATAGTTTTCTTGATACTTTTTTCTATGTGGTTTTATGTACTTACCATAGTAAAGGCAAGTGTAATGTATATATTCTCCGTTATCATGACATCGCTTTTGATTGTAATGGGTCCAATTTTTATTCCTATGATATTATTTAAGCAAACTGCAACTTTATTTAAGAATTGGTGTTTTCAGCTGTTTTCTTTCATGTTGCAGCCTGTGATGTTATTCTGCTCCATAGCGATGTTCAATATATTATTACTTGCTATATTACACGCAACACTCGGATTTACAGTGTGTCCTAACTGTATTCTATATATCGATTTGTCACCTCTTTATTCCGCTTGCTGGATTCCTGGTTATGCGCTCGTAGTAAACTCACACCTTCCTGTTGGTGTTTCATCAATGTCTTCTATACCTCTCTCTATACTTGCTGGTGCGTTGACATTTATGTTAGTAGCTCATGGTACATATGGTTTCTGTGGTTTTATCACAAGACTTGCTATGAATATTATTACAGGTTCACCATTTGGTTTTGATATATCTAGACCAGCTGAGAAAGTAATGAATGTTGGAAGTGATATAAAAGATTTTGTAAAAGATGCTGCAGTTTCAATTGCAACAAAGGGTAAGTCTTCTGGGGGAGATAAAAAAGGAGAAGATGTGAAGAGAGAAGACGGAAAGAAAGATCCTGCTGGATATAAAGATAAGAAAAATGATGATAAAAGTAAAAAGCCACAAGTAGAAATGTTTTATGATGATAGAAACAAGAGTGATAGTAGAGAAGGTAGTAGACGTGGCTCTCTTGATGAGGAGTAATAATTAATACGACTCTGTCAGCAGTGTAATAGGGTCTTTCTCATTGATTGTGTAAATTTTTTAGAGCCATTAAAATCTCCCATCAAATTTGATTATAAAATGAGCCATAGCTTCATTCCAGTTAGAGATAGGCATGGTCCATTTTTTGGTAATATAATCAATCGTTAGGTATAAAACCTTGAATACCGAATCATCATTTGGGAAAACACGCTTATTTCTTGTAACTTTTCTCAACTGACTATTCAGCGATTCTATAGCATTTGTAGTGTAAATTATCTTACGGATACTCTCTGGATATTGCAGAAATATTACAAGATTCTCCCAATTATTATACCAGGATTTTGCTATATGTGGATATCGTTTACTCCATTTCTTATCAAAAGATTCTAGGGCAAGATGCGCTTCATCTTCAGTAGCAGAGCTATAAATAAGCTTTAAATCTGATGCCAATAATTTTCTGTCTTTATATGATACATACTTCAGGCTATTTCTAATTTGATGTACTATACAAAGCTGATGCTCAGTTTTGGGATAACTTGCGCATATAGCTTCAGACATACCAGTCAGGTTATCACTACAGGCAATTAATATATCTTTTAATCCTCGATTCTTCAATTCAGTAAAATTACTAAGCCAGAATTTAGATCCTTCATTCTCACTTATCCATAATCCTAAAATATCTTTCCGGCCCTGTAAATCTATACCCAGCGCAACATATACTGATTTATTAATTATCTGTTTATCTTGCCTTACCTTAACTATTAAACAATCAAAATATACTATAGGATATAATGGTTCAAGAGGTCTACTCTGCCAAATTCTAACCTCATCAATTACATCATCTGTAACCCTACTAATTAAACTCTCACTAACTTCTGCTCCATATAATTCTTGTAATTGGATCTTGATATCAGACAAACTCATCCCCTTGGCATACAGAGATATTATCTTTTGAGGGTCTTTATCAAAGATTGTGTAAATTATAGTAGAGCCTATATTTGGAATTAATAAAGAATATAGGTAATTAGAATGAAGACAGAAAAGAATAAGAAAATAAATGAAGCGATAGATTTACTGATAGAAGGAGGAGCGGATTTAAAGACAGTACTGAAGCAGGATGGATTGATTAAGGAATTAACGAAGAGTATTTTGGAGAGAGCCTTGCAGGCAGAAATGTCTGAACACTTAGGTTATAACAAATATGATAGGTCTGAAACTGAGAATTGCAGGAATGGTCATTATAATAAGAATTTGATTACTGAGAATGGCAGTATCGAGTTAAATATTCCGCGAGATAGAGAAGGTAAATTTGCACCTGTAATTGTCTCCAAGAATCAAACAAGAATAGATGGTTTAGATCAAAAGATAATATCTCTGTATGCCAAGGGGATGAGTTTGTCTGATATCAAGATCCAATTACAAGAATTATATGGAGCAGAAGTTAGTGAGAGTTTAATTAGTAGGGTTACAGATGATGTAATTGATGAGGTTAGAATTTGGCAGAGTAGACCTCTTGAACCATTATATCCTATAGTATATTTTGATTGTTTAATAGTTAAGGTAAGGCAAGATAAACAGATAATTAATAAATCAGTATATGTTGCGCTGGGTATAGATTTACAGGGCCGGAAAGATATTTTAGGATTATGGATAAGTGAGAATGAAGGATCTAAATTCTGGCTTAGTAATTTTACTGAATTGAAGAATCGAGGATTAAAAGATATATTAATTGCCTGTAGTGATAACCTGACTGGTATGTCTGAAGCTATATGCGCAAGTTATCCCAAAACTGAGCATCAGCTTTGTATAGTACATCAAATTAGAAATAGCCTGAAGTATGTATCATATAAAGACAGAAAATTATTGGCATCAGATTTAAAGCTTATTTATAGCTCTGCTACTGAAGATGAAGCGCATCTTGCCCTAGAATCTTTTGATAAGAAATGGAGTAAACGATATCCACATATAGCAAAATCCTGGTATAATAATTGGGAGAATCTTGTAATATTTCTGCAATATCCAGAGAGTATCCGTAAGATAATTTACACTACAAATGCTATAGAATCGCTGAATAGTCAGTTGAGAAAAGTTACAAGAAATAAGCGTGTTTTCCCAAATGATGATTCGGTATTCAAGGTTTTATACCTAACGATTGATTATATTACCAAAAAATGGACCATGCCTATCTCTAACTGGAATGAAGCTATGGCTCATTTTATAATCAAATTTGATGGGAGATTTTAATGGCTCTAAAAAATTTACACAATCAATGAGAAAGACCCTAAAAAAGATAACAAGTATACAATTGCGAGAGTTTTCACATAAAGATAGATAAGGTTTGTTCTTGATATTGTGTAAATATTTGTGGTGTTGTAAGAGCGCACCAAAGCTTGATGGATCCGTAGACCATTGACTCCTTCTTTGAAACGATCTTAGTACGCCGTGTCATTCTGCCTAAATGATGTCGCGTGTTACTATTATCTCTCTCGATAGATACTGTGCCAGACTTGCCAATCGTATGACGCTTTTTTGGTAAAACTTTAGAAAAAGCATTCCAATCATCCGTATAAAAATGACATTCTTTCAGATGACTCACTTTGTCGTAGAGCTTTTGGAATGTTGCAGTATCACGATTGCCTGTAACCCATGCAACAGTTCTCCTTGTGCTACGATCAACCGCCTTGATGATCCAAAGCTTGTTTTTTTTGAACCAATAAAATGCCACATCTCGTCAAATTCCATCTCCATAATATCCGAAGAGATGATTGGCTCCTGAGTCTTGTTCATCGCCTCTACTAACCAGCGATAAATTATGGACGGTGAGTGTCCTAATATCCTGCCTAACATAGAAAAAGAGGCCTTGCCAAGGCTATATAGCATAACACATAGTGCTTTCTTAACGGCTGTTTGAGGCTTTTTGCGCAGATCGCCCTCAACAAAATTTAGAAGGCATGATCTGCACTTATAACGCTGTACACCCCTCACAATGCCGTTTTTTATAAAGCTATCGGAACCACATCCCTTACAACAAACCATAAAACCACCATTTAGTTCTTAAAACAGTGATCATATCATATCTCTATCTAATTGTGAAAACTCTCGTTATTTTTCACCTCAAGCACTTTCTCTCTAAATGCAGCTATCAAAAGCTCTAGTGAATCTGGATTGAACAGAGCTGCAAAGTGCAGAGCAGTTCTGCCATCATGATCTTTCACCTCGAGCACTCGCTCTCCAAGCATTTTTACCAAAAATTGTAGCGAATCTGGGTTATAAATAGCCGCTAAATGTAGCGCAGTCTCACCATCGTTATTTTTCGACTCAAGCAAGATTTCTATTTTATCTTTGAACGTCTCTATCAATATCATCAGTGAGGTTGCGTTATGCATTGCAGCAAAGTGCAATACTAGACCTCTTGCATAACCTATTTAAAGCTCAAAGTTATAGATACCAGCAAGTAAATTAAACCTTAAACCGAATCGTTTTCTTCTGTTCCTATAACGATCAGCGATAATTTTAAATCGTTTGATCATGCCTATGACGTTTTCATTTAAAACACGTTCACTAGACAATTGACGATTTTTCTTTTTATCTTTCCTGCTTAGTGGTCGCTTTTTTGTCTTTTTCTTTGGTAACTCTGAATTATAATGCAACTTATCAATGCCTTGATAACCAGTATCTGTAAGAACTTTAATCTCAGGGTGGATGTGAACTCCGGATTCTTTAAATAACCTGAAATCATGACGCTTGCCATTAGAAAAATTAGTGCAAATGATTTCTTTTTTCCTTTTATCCACAATAAGCTGAGTTTTTAGAGTATGTCGCCTCTTTTTTCCCGAATAAAAGTGCTTCTGTTTTTTTTAGGTCGTTCTATCGGTGTTTCAGTAGCATCAATTAACACAAGTTCGTATTCAGAATCGCTTTTTAGTAATGCTTTACGTCCAGGTAGTGAAAATCGTTTATCTTTAATTAGAGTATCTTCAATCCAACGTATATTACGATAACAGGCACTTTCACTTATTCCATAACTGCGGGAAATATGAAAATATGTCCTGTATTCACGCAAGTACTCAAGCGTCATGAGTAATCGATCTTCTAAAGCCAATTTATTGGGTTTTCCACCTTGAGACTTTAAAATAGCTTCAGCTTCTTTTAATATACTTAGTATAACTTCAAACGTTCCTCGTTTAATGCCAGTAAGCCTGCGAAACTCTTCTGCGTATTCATCTTTGATGTTTTCAAACTTCATGTTATCCTTGATAAAATCAAGGATTTTAATCAATTTATATGGTTATGCAAGAGGTCTATTATACCATTTGTATGATCAATTTCATGTTGGATACAAACTGATAGCAAACTATGCTGTAGTTCAAGAACATGTTTTTCACCATAATAATCAAGATATTCCACTACTATATCAGAAGGTCTTTGGACATCTGCACGTATACCTGGCAACGACAAACAGCCCTCATGAAACGATGACTTATCATTAGAGTATTTAATCACCTTCGCGTTAACTAAAAACATTGGCATTCCATCTACTGGAACAGAATCATCTGGTCTTGTGATATCCACTACTATAACTTTCTTGAGCACTCCTACCTGAACTGCTGCAAGACCTACGCCACTATTCTCCTTCATGGTAAACAACATATCATCCATAAAGCTACGCAAAGTATCATCAACAATTTCTACATCTTCAGATTTGCAATGTAACCGTGGATCGGGTTCAAGGATTATATCCATCAACACCGGACTCTTATCTACAGTACTATTTCGCATAAACTGTTCCATGATATATTAATAATATGCTTAATAATTATTACACTAACACAAAAACATTATATTATACATTAATATATTAACTACCCACTTACCTATTCATCAATTGTAGGTGCGCCGATAACAGCTGCTGGATCTCTGATAAAAATTCCTTTCAGTTCGTTAAAAACCTCAATAGCAGGCTTACCCGAAATTCTAATATCATAATGTGAATCATCAGAAGTACTTGTGACTCTAAACTCAGCTTTACCTGGAACACTAGTAGACTCTGCTAATTTTTCAAGCAACGATATTACATCAGAAACTTGATCATCTCTCAAAGCACCGCCAGCCACACTAGCATTTTTAATTTCTCTATCTATAATTAAGTTAAACAACTTGGAATAAAACTTAACAAATGCAGGCATCTCATTTATTGATATCTCGCCTTCAACCATTGGTCTCTTTTCAGAAATATTAAAACCTGCTCTACCACTTATACTAACAGAAAAGATATCATTAATTAAATGAAGCTTCTTAAATTCAACATATTGACAAAGTTTTTTATCTTCGGTGCCTTCTGAATCTTTAGAGAGATCAAGAGTACCAACTATATAATCCACATCAAGAGAAACCGTACTCTTTCCAGCTGCTGCCATATGTTTTACCTCCGGATCTGGATGATCAGAGTTATATTTACAGCTTGCAACAGTACCATCTATTGAAAAATTCATAATCTCATGTGGTTCATCTTTTGTATCTCCTACCTTATTCTTTGTAGAAGCATTTTCTCTGCGATTTACTACATTAAATGCAGCACCGTCATACTGCACAACAAACTGTCCATTTACCATTTCATCTGCAGTAGTAAGACCTTCATCAATATACCGCATTTCTTTAATACGACTTATAATACTTGTTTTTTGAGCACTTGAATTTTTAAATACATCGCTAATTGAGTTTAAAAACTTAATATCTACCCGCGGAGCTTTAAAAAAATAGGATAAATCTGAAATCTGAACTGCAGATGTTGTGGTTACTTCTCTTATTTTACTAGTAGTAGTTAAAGATAACTCTTTGGAAAATGGTGTTACAGTTATATTAATCGAATCAAGAGTTCTGACTGTAGAGCTCACAGATGTTTTTTGTTCAAACGATGGATTTATAATAGCAGCTTTAATATCAAAAGCTGTAGTTGTAGAAAAGTCTATTTTCTCATAATTGAAATCTACATGCACTTCCTTCAATTTTTCTTTTGCCATCTCAACGGCAGATTTAATGTTTCTTTTTTGAATATAAATTGCTGCATAATTTGCACCAAACAACGCAACTATAACAACGAACATGAAAATCAGTACTCTTCTTGCCATACTATCTATCCATAAATACATATAAAAACTATGAAGCACACATCTTACAAAGATTTATCTAAAAAATCTATATATCTATCGATTATTTCAAAAAAACAGTGCTCTATAGATCTAAACAAATAATAAATAAGTATAAATACTTAAACTAAATGAAACGTAACGCAACCTAAAATATAAACATCTCTCCTATGCACTGGCATAAACACTCAAAAGCTGAATGAAAGAGTGGCGCGCCTGAAAGGATTCGAACCCTTGACCTTTAGATCCGTAGTCTAACGCTCTATCCAGCTGAGCTACAGGCGCAAAAATAAATAATAAACCATGTGACGCCTAAAGATACATGATGAGCAAACTACATGTCAAAACAAATTTTGAATTTTCTACATAAGAAAGTAAAATACTCATTATAAATAGAGAGTTTTCACATAAAGATAGATAAGGTTTGTTCTTGATATTGTGTAAATATTTGTGGTGTTGTAAGAGCGCACCAAAGCTTGATGGATCCGTAGACCATTGACTCCTTCTTTGAAACGATCTTAGTACGCCGTGTCATTCTGCCTAAATGATGTCGCGTGTTACTATTATCTCTCTCGATAGATACTGTGCCAGACTTGCCAATCGTATGACGCTTTTTTGGTAAAACTTTAGAAAAAGCATTCCAATCATCCGTATAAAAATGACATTCTTTCAGATGACTCACTTTGTCGTAGAGCTTTTGGAATGTTGCAGTATCACGATTGCCTGTAACCCATGCAACAGTTCTCCTTGTGCTACGATCAACCGCCTTGATGATCCAAAGCTTGTTTTTTTTGAACCAATAAAATGCCACATCTCGTCAAATTCCATCTCCATAATATCCGAAGAGATGATTGGCTCCTGAGTCTTGTTCATCGCCTCTACTAACCAGCGATAAATTATGGACGGTGAGTGTCCTAATATCCTGCCTAACATAGAAAAAGAGGCCTTGCCAAGGCTATATAGCATAACACATAGTGCTTTCTTAACGGCTGTTTGAGGCTTTTTGCGCAGATCGCCCTCAACAAAATTTAGAAGGCATGATCTGCACTTATAACGCTGTACACCCCTCACAATGCCGTTTTTTATAAAGCTATCGGAACCACATCCCTTACAACAAACCATAAAACCACCATTTAGTTCTTAAAACAGTGATCATATCATATCTCTATCTAATTGTGAAAACTCTCAAGTGGAAAATCAAATTGGGAATTTAGCATTGCATATTGCTGCTAAGAATCCAGCATCATTAAAACTCCTGATAGATTTGCTTGGAGAAGAAGTGCTGAATATACAAGATAGTAATGGAAACACTATACTTCACTTTGCTAATATCAATAATTTAGATTCACTAAAGCTTTTGGTAGAGAGATTTGGAGAGCAGGTGCTCAAGGTACAAAATAACCATGGCAACACCGCTCTGCACTGGGCTGTTAATAATCACCCAAGCGCACTAGAACTATTAATAGATGTATTCAAAGATAAAGTGCTTGAAGTAAAAAATCACGGTAGCAATACAGCGCTACATTTTGCTGCAGCTCACAATCCAGATTCGCTAAGCTTCTTTATAAAGAAATTTGGAAAGAAAGTACTTCAAGTACAAAATAACCATGGTAACACAATACTGCATGTCGCCGCCATAAATAACCTCAACTCACTCAAACTCTTAGTAGATACATTTGGAGAGAAAATGCTTTTGTCAAAAAACAACTTTGGCCATACAGCATCGCACTTTGCAGCAAAGAATAACACAAAGTCACTAGAATTCTTGATCGATAAATTGGGAGTTGATGTGCTTGATGAAAAAGATAATAGTGGAAATACAGCGCTAAGCTCAGCTGCTGAATATAATCCAGAATCACTAAAATTATTAATAGAGAAGTTCCCAGAGAAGGTCAAAAGCTTGCTGCATAAGGAAGATATATTTGGTCGAACAGTAATGGATTTAGTGGCAAATAATCCTAACTCGCTTAAGTTAATAAATGATTTTCTCGATGGTAATAAGATATACGGCGCAGAAAGCGGAATTTCCATCCCAGAGATTCCTGCAGCACTTTCTTATTATTACCAAGATCAAGTGTCTCTTTTGCTAAAACTTAGAATTGAGGATGCAAAGCCAGGTGCACTAAAGTCAGTTGATGTGCTTGAGGCAAATTATACTTTAAGAGAAAATAATAGTGATGATATTGCTGCTAAGCTATCATCATTTATCTTAGCTTCTGCCAAAGAGACAATACTAATGCCGCTCAACATAGGTGGAAAGCATTTGGTTGGAATTGCAGCGAGGAAACATGGCGACAGAGTTGTGCTCCACTACATGGATTCTGAACGAAATCCTCTCCCTGCATCGCTTTTTGCAAAAGTTAGAGCAGAGCTAGAATCTAGAGGTTATTCTACGGAGCGAGTAATAGCAGAAATAGAAAAACAACACTACAGCAACTGCGGCCCTGAAGTTATAGAAAATTTAACTGCATTTGCAAGCGGAAAGAAGCGCACTTCACAAGAAAAAGCAATACCAAAACATTCCACTCTATTTGAAGAGCATTTGCTGAAAGATTCTAGTAAAGGGGAAAGCACAGATGATAGTAGTACAAATGATAGTAGCGCACATGAAAGCACAGGCGATAGCAGCACGGGTGATAGTAATATATATGCAAACATAATCAAAAGCATGCCAGTACTTTCTGAAAGCGCAACTACTTTAGGCAATATGGAGTCTTTATCAAAGATTGTGTAAATTATAGTAGAGCCTATATTTGGAATTAATAAAGAATATAGGTAATTAGAATGAAGACAGAAAAGAATAAGAAAATAAATGAAGCGATAGATTTACTGATAGAAGGAGGAGCGGATTTAAAGACAGTACTGAAGCAGGATGGATTGATTAAGGAATTAACGAAGAGTATTTTGGAGAGAGCCTTGCAGGCAGAAATGTCTGAACACTTAGGTTATAACAAATATGATAGGTCTGAAACTGAGAATTGCAGGAATGGTCATTATAATAAGAATTTGATTACTGAGAATGGCAGTATCGAGTTAAATATTCCGCGAGATAGAGAAGGTAAATTTGCACCTGTAATTGTCTCCAAGAATCAAACAAGAATAGATGGTTTAGATCAAAAGATAATATCTCTGTATGCCAAGGGGATGAGTTTGTCTGATATCAAGATCCAATTACAAGAATTATATGGAGCAGAAGTTAGTGAGAGTTTAATTAGTAGGGTTACAGATGATGTAATTGATGAGGTTAGAATTTGGCAGAGTAGACCTCTTGAACCATTATATCCTATAGTATATTTTGATTGTTTAATAGTTAAGGTAAGGCAAGATAAACAGATAATTAATAAATCAGTATATGTTGCGCTGGGTATAGATTTACAGGGCCGGAAAGATATTTTAGGATTATGGATAAGTGAGAATGAAGGATCTAAATTCTGGCTTAGTAATTTTACTGAATTGAAGAATCGAGGATTAAAAGATATATTAATTGCCTGTAGTGATAACCTGACTGGTATGTCTGAAGCTATATGCGCAAGTTATCCCAAAACTGAGCATCAGCTTTGTATAGTACATCAAATTAGAAATAGCCTGAAGTATGTATCATATAAAGACAGAAAATTATTGGCATCAGATTTAAAGCTTATTTATAGCTCTGCTACTGAAGATGAAGCGCATCTTGCCCTAGAATCTTTTGATAAGAAATGGAGTAAACGATATCCACATATAGCAAAATCCTGGTATAATAATTGGGAGAATCTTGTAATATTTCTGCAATATCCAGAGAGTATCCGTAAGATAATTTACACTACAAATGCTATAGAATCGCTGAATAGTCAGTTGAGAAAAGTTACAAGAAATAAGCGTGTTTTCCCAAATGATGATTCGGTATTCAAGGTTTTATACCTAACGATTGATTATATTACCAAAAAATGGACCATGCCTATCTCTAACTGGAATGAAGCTATGGCTCATTTTATAATCAAATTTGATGGGAGATTTTAATGGCTCTAAAAAATTTACACAATCAATGAGAAAGACCCGCAAATTGTATTGCGAGGCTGCAATAGTTATCTCCGGAATCAAGCAATGTTTTTACATTATCCGCCAGGAATGTTTGTGAATATGTCTCTAGACTGCCAGTACTAATAGTTACTTCGTAATTGTCATGCTCTACCACCTTAAACAGTTCACTTTTAAACAGCTCCTTAACTCTCTCAGCAAATCGGCTTAGTAAGACTGCGAGTGAATCTGTATTATGCTGAACAGCAATGTGCAGCGCTGTTTCGCCATAGATATTTGTTGCTTTAAGCGCTTTCTCTCCAAAGCTTTCTATCAAGAGCTTGAGTGATTCTGTGTTGCGCTTAGCAGCTAGATGCGCTAGCGTTTCGCCAAATTTATTTGCGACACTAAGCACAAAACTAGGTTCAAAATTATTTATGAAGTGTTCTAGTGACTTCTTGTTATGCTTTGCTGCCCAGTGCAGCGCTGTGTTACCAAAGTGATTTTGTTTATTAAATGCTTTACCTGGAAAGGTCTTGATCAACAATTTTAATGAGTCTGGATTATACCTTGCCGCATAGTGGGCAGCTGTGTTGCCATCCGCATTTTGTATATCAGGCGCGTTATAGCCAAACTTATCTATCAAGAGTTTTAGTGAATCTGGTGCATACCTGGCAGCAAAGTGCATAATAGTGTCTCCAGAGAAAGGTGCTTTATCCAACTTTTTTAATTTTCCTTTGTAGTCTTTTATCAAATCATTTAGCGCCTCTGCCCCTTTTTCCGCAGCATTGCATAGTTCTTGATATGTTAAGTTACTTGATATATCCCCATCTTTCATAGACTACTTCCTGTAAATTTTTAAAATTGAAAGCACAACAAGCATAAAATCTCCAAATACTTCTAGTAAATTATAGAGGCAAATAAATGCTAATATAGAATGATATCTATAAACACAAGTATTGCAAAAGTTTTTGGAGGGAATCGGCAAAAACAAATATGAAATCTTTATTAACTTGCAGATGGGCGCAGCATCTCATAAAAAGAAGAATAGTCAATAGCCAATAAGATAATTTATATTACATTTTTGTTTAATTTATGCTGTAAAGAACGGTATTAATATATTAATTTGACAGAGTATTCACAATGCATTACTTTCGAACAGAGAATATTGTAATGATTAAGCTTGCTATAATAATAGTAGTGCTCAAGAAATTTTATGATTGTTTAAAGAAGATCTCTGCATAATTTGTGGATTTTAACTAATAGTGATAAATTATCACAGTTTTGCTATTATATGACGCAAATAAAGTAGAACTATAAATGGCAATACATAACGACTTAACGTAGTAAATTACGCTACTCTCAATAAAAAAAGCATTTATCGGAAAGTGGAAAATCGCAGCACTCATTTTGAGACACTTCTAAAAAATTAATACGCTCCAAAAACAATGTATTGTTATTGAATGATTGCTTGCGAATTTATGAAAATATGCCTTTGAAAAATAGAAAATACCTAAGCAACAGCTTTATAGCGCTTTTTGCGTGAATCTTCTTGGTTCCATTAATTTAAAGATTCTAGATAGGTTCATGTTATAGCTAAAGCAGGTAATATAATTTTCACATTAAGATATCGGTATACTAGAAAAATAAATTTAATGCTTGACCCCTTAAGACAGTATCAATGTTATTGCAACAGAGCATAACACGCTGTATACAATGATATGTAATTTAAAATTGTAACTAATAAATCATAATACTTATCATATATGGAGCTTAATTTTATGACAAGACTGTCAGCAATGATTTCTGCAATTACGGATCTTTTTAGACTACCTACCATGATTACAGAAACTACTGATCTACCTGCAGGAAATTCAACGATTAAGGAAATAGATAGCAGTGCGCTAAGGTTGCTAGTTAAAAGTCACATGAGTAGCAACACAACCTCCTTAGATATTGCGGTAAAGCAAAAAAACATGGAGAACATGAATGCTCTGCTTGCAAATGGTGTAAAAGTTAGTGAATATGCTGTAAATATTGCAGTATCGCAAAATGATAGCGAAACCGTAGCACTCTTATTGAAGCATGGTGGAGATATTAATAGAGATATGATGGTAAGTGCGGTATCTAATAATAACATCATAATACTAAAATTGCTGCTCAAAAATGGTGGAAATGTCGACGCAGGTCTCGTAGAAATCGCTCTTATTAAAAATCATAAGAAAGCACTTAAACTATTATTAAAACACTGTGAAAAAGTTGACGAAGATATCGTCAGAACTGTTGTTCGACATAATGGATACAAGGAACTCGACTCTCTTATAAAAAAAGAAGAAAAAATTAGCGAATATGCGGCAAAATATGCATTATCATATAGAAATATCAAGATTCTTAAGTTGCTTATTGAAAATGGCTGGAAAATTACAGAAGGCAGTATGCATGCTGTTATTAACTCTGTCGTTTACTCTGCTATCGAATCTAATCACTTTGAAATGCTAAAATTGCTGCTTGAAAACGGTGCTAAAGTAGATGCATATGTAGTGAATCAAGCGGTACGAGATAAAAATATAGAGTTGCTAAAATTGCTGCTTGAAAACGGTGCTAAAGTAGATCCATATGTAGTGGATCAAGCGGTACGAGATAAAAATATAGAATTGGTAAAATTGCTGCTTGAAAATGGTGCTAAAGCAGATCCATATACAGTACGCATAGCAGTTCAAGATAAAAATAATATAGAATTGGTAAAATTGCTGCTTGAAAATGGCGCTAAAGCAGATCCATATACAGTACACATAGCAGTTCAAGATAAAAACATAGAATTGGTCAAATTACTATTTGAAAACGGCGCTAAAGCAGATGAATTCGCAGTGCGCATAGCAGTGAAAGATAAAAACATAGAATTGGTTAAATTGCTACTGGAAAACGGCGCTAAAGCAGATGAATCCGCAGTGTATCAAGCGGTACAAGATAAAAATATAGAATTAGTCAAATTGCTATTTGAAAATGGCGCTAAAGCAGATGCGGATGCAGTGCGCATAGCAGTTGCAAATAAAAATATAGAATTGGTAAAATTGCTACTTGAAAATGGCGCTAAAGCAGATGAATCCGCAGTGTATCAAGCGGCGCTTGATAATAATTCTGAATTAACTGAGCTATTGTTCAGTAATTTGTCTAGCTCTCAAGGTATAGAATATACACTCTACAATATGATGAAAAAACCAAGTTTAAATGGTTTTTTAGGCAATATATCGTTAGACTTTGATTACAAGGCAATCATGAGAGATGCGTTGCAACGTCAAAAGACTGATCTTGTACAAAAACTATTTCATGACAATGTTCCAATTTCTGGAATTTTACTTGGAGTCTCAAACATACTAGGTATGTGGTCATCAGATGTCCTTGAAGCACTAAAACCCTTTGTGCATTCGAACTACGGTATATATATACTACCATTGTCTCAAGCTCAGCAAAATGACACAGAATTTCTTAAAGAATTTAGTGGATTTATTAATCCTGGAGCAGGCGATAGCTTCCCAAATGTACCATTTACTCTACAAGATATACAGGGTGAGACGATGCTAGAGAACGAGAAATTATATCAATCTGTGCTGAATGTTTCAAATGAATTTGGGATTCCATACCTTGGCATATGCTCAGGCGCACAGCATCTTATTCTAAACAAAGGAGGAAAATTAGATGTTGTAGCTAAATATGAACTTGATCATCGTGTAACATTCATTAAAGGTACTTTCCCGCATTTTGCAGCACTTACTAAAACTGAGCAAAATGAAGCATTAGAGAAATGTGTATTTCCAAATGTTATATTTCCAGTGCATAGGTCGCATAAATACTCTGGAGTACAAGAACAACTTGGTGATGTTAAACTTGGAGCTGTATCTAAAGAAGGGGTGGTACAAGCAGTAGCTTCCAAAACTGGTCAGCTTGGAGTGCAATTCCATCCAGAAAACTCATATTATGAACAAACTGACACAAATAGAAATAAATTGATTATAGATAACTTCTTTGAGCGCATCAAAAAATATAGCGAAGCAATTTCTTATGCTGAGAAAAATGGCATAACTCGCACAGAAGCAGTGATAGCAATAAAAAATGCCTACACAATGCTGAGTGATAGATTGGAAGAATGTACGTATGTAGCAAAATATCATGTTGCTTGCGGAGCTAGCTATAATGATACATCATATGAAACTTTGTTTATGGATGAGTTTGATAAAGTAATGTTCGGTTTTAGTGATCAACAGTGATGAATCGTGGTAGGAAGAGACTTCACAACAGTCTCTTCAACATCACAGCATATACTTGTTTCCGTACACGGCGGGTTCAGTAGTACGCACGCCAAAAGTCTCAGAAGCTGCATAAAAAGAGAGTGTTATCCAGTCTATCCGCCAAAAATTAATTTGCTGTGTAAATAAATTTTTGATGAACAGACTATAAAGATAGCTTTGCATTGATTTTTTTAAAAAATCTCATTTACTTAGCATATCAAGAAATAATATATCTATTTATAATAGAAAATTAGCATTATTTATAAGAGAGTTTCATATTCAAGCTTTTGAGCTTAGTAGTGAAGTAATCAGGCAATTGTGCTGTGAGCTTTAGATTTTTTCCAAATAAAGAAAGCTGGATTTGCCATGCATGCAAAAACAAAGGACTTTTTTTATTTGCTTTATTTTTCACATATTTTTCATCTCCAAGAACCGGGCACCCAATAGATGAGCTATGCACCCTTATCTGGTGAGTGCGTCCAGTAATCAATAAAAATTCTACTAATGAAAGACGAATTTTACTATTATTTATGCAATCAAGTACTCTATACTCTGTAACAGCATTTTTTCCTTCGCTATCTTCCTGAACTTTTTCAAATTGTCGACACTGAAGACGAGATTTTTTAATAGGAATGTTAATCACATCTTCAGTTATTTCTGGTATTCCATCAAGAATAGCAATATATCTTTTTTGTATATTTTGTTCTTTTAGTGCAAGCGATAATGTTTGAGCAGCTTGTTTATTTCTAGCTAATAATAGTATTCCACTGGTTTCCTTGTCTAGTCTGTGCACCAATCTAGGCTTTTCATTAGCTTCAAACTGCAGTAAACTTGATAATGAGTCTATGCTTATTTTAATCTTACTTCCGCCTTGTACTGCAAGTCCTGCAGGTTTATTTAACACCAATATGTTTTCATCTTTATATATTAGACTTTCTACTAGCTCTGCTGCTATCTTTTTTTCAAGCTCAGAAAATTTTCTATCAATATTATCCACATTTTTCATGATTGTGGATTCATGTATTGGAATTCTAACTTCATCGTCTTTTTCAAGCTTTGCATTTAGTGTTGAACGCTTTCCATTGACTCTAATTTGGCCAGTGCGTACGAGTTTTGCTATAGTTGTAAATGGTACGGTAGCAAAGTATTTATTAATCAGTTTGCTGAGCCTAGTTCCTGCATCTTGTTGCGAGATCAAAATTTTATGTATGTTCATTCCTATTTTGATATTTTTAATCATTCTTATTAAATTCAGTGCTTAAAAATAGCGTGTCGTTGACACCTATCATGAAATGATAATAACATCAACGATGCGATTAGTTGTAGAGTAGTGTCATTGTGTCATACGATGTATACTAATCATACTTTTCAAGTGTATACAACATGCACCCTCACTTTGCCTAACTCTTTTTGCAGTCTAACTTCGTATATATATATAATGCGAGTTGCCATATATCTTGTAGTAGTCACTAAAGTAATAAAACTTGTATATATGTACCTCTTTGTATTGTTGAAAAAATCTGTCATACACTCGTGTTATTAATAGACAACCATGGTATTTTAAGCATTAGTCAGATATAACAAGGTCTGCATGTAAATGTTAAGTTTGCAATATTTGCACATTTGATTTATAATACGTATGATAAAGGTGTGAATTTTCTCTCTTCTAGAATTTTTATTATAATTTATAGTATTGCTCTGTTGGTTTTAGCAATGATTGTTACAGGTAAGTGTGAAGTTGACTTATAGCTAAAAAAGTTGTACGTAGTATCCTGGCTAAGTCAGCCTTGTAAAAATCAATTAATCTGTGCATTGGTTCATGAAATGAGCGAAAAAATATATAATGCTGACAATATATTTGCAAAGATATTACGCAGAGAAATACAAGCAAATGTGATATATGAGGATGCATTCTCTCTAGCTTTTAATGATATAGCGCCTGCTGCACCTGTGCATGTTCTTGTGATACCTAAGTTTGAATGCATTTCCTTTAATGACTTTGTGCAAAAAGCAGATCCATCATTTGTTAGTAGTTTCTTTCTTTCTGTGCAAAAAGTTGCTAAGCTTCTTGGCTTGGAAGAATCGGGATACAGAATTGTGGCTAATCACGGAAATGATGCGGAGCAGACTGTCTATCATTTTCATATCCACTTGCTTGGGAAAAAACATCTTGGCAAATTTATTAGCTGAGTTTCTTTTTGAGGTATATGTTTCGAGGCTAGTGAATGCGTATCAATGTTGGTAAATATAAAAATCGCAAGATATTGCTGCCAAGTGTAGTACACTGCAGGAAGTTTGGGTTGAGACCTACGCAGTCAAAAATTAGAGCTGCTGTGTTCAATGTGCTTAGAGCTGCCGCAAATTTTAATGGCGTTCGTGTGCTTGATGTATACTGTGGTAGTGGTGCTTTTGGAATAGAAGCACTTTCTGTTGGAGCTTCACACGTAACTTTTGTTGATATTAGCTCGCATAACATACAGCATTTAAAGAGTAATGTGAATCGCATTAATATACGTGAGAGTGTGGAATATCTTTGTATGGATGCTAGAGATTTGAGTAAGGTAACTGGGCAGTATGGGTTGATATATGTAGATCCACCTTATAATAGCTCTTTTGCATACGAGAGTGTAGACTCTATTGTAAGGAACAAGCTTTTGTCTGATGATGGAGTGTTAGTTATTGAAGTTGCTAAACGTAATTTTATAAAAACTCCAAATGATATTACGGTTTTTGACTGTAGAGAATATGGAAATACTAAAGTAGTATTTTGTGGATTGGCAAATTAAAATGATGCAAAGATCGATCAAAAGCACCGTGTCATGCAGTGGTGTAGGACTTCACACTGGAAAGATTGCAAATCTCACGTTAAAACCTGCACCTGTAAATTCTGGGATTAAATTTATTCGCATAGATGTGGATGGTGGAAATGAAGTGCAAGCTTCATTTTTAAGCGTTTCGGATACTGGATTTTGTACGGTATTATCTAATGAGTGCGGTGTGAGTGTTATGACTGTCGAGCATTTAATGGCTGCTTTGGCTGCATATAGAATCAGCAATGTCATAGTTGAGATAGATGCGCCTGAGGTTCCTGCGCTTGATGGTAGTGCTTTATGCTTTGTGAATTTAATACAAAGTGTTGGATATATTAATCAAGAAATTCCTACAAAACGATTGAAAATGTTAAAGGATGTTGAGGTGAGGCAAAACGATAAAAGTATTAAAATTCGTCCGTATGATGGTTTTGTTATAGACTTTACAATATCGTTTTTGCACCCAAGTATAGGAACACAGAGATATATTTTTGACTCAAATAAATGTAGCTTTGCTGCCGAAGTAGCAAAAGCAAGAACATTTGGTTTTATTGAGGAGATCGAGATGCTGCAGTCTAGAGGGCTTGCAAAAGGTGCTTCTCTTAAGAATGCAGTCGGCGTATCGGCTAATGGCGTTGTGAATGATGAGGGATTGCGCTATGAAGATGAGTTTGTTAGGCATAAGGTTTTGGATTGTATAGGAGACTTATACCTTGCTGGGTATGAGTTGATTGGTTATGTAGAAGCTATAAAATCAGGACACATGTTAAACAACAAGCTTTTACATACAATATTTGAAAATGAGAACAATTACGCAATAGTCTTGCCGCCTATATTCTGAAGTACAACAAGCTATACATTGTGGACCAAATTATTGTGTAGTTCTACTGCGTCATAACTCTAAGTAGTACGCGCGCCAGAAGTCTCAGAAGTGGTGTAAAATGCTGTTTAAAGTGTCAAAATAGTATTTTAAATCCGTAAGAAAATGTTATAAAAGACCCAAAAACCTTACGAATTTGTATTATATGCCAGGAGAAGAAGTGAAAATTAATAACACTCAAAGTAGAATATTTGAGGAGAGATTATCTGATAGTTTGAATCCACAACATAAGTTATATAAATTAAGATCGAAAGTTGATTGGTGTGGTCTTTTAGGAGCGAATTTTTGGTAAAGTTTCTGCGAAACGATATGGTAGAAGCCGTAAAGACCGTCGTGTTATGCTAAGGTTGTTTATGCTGCAAAGCCATTTCAAACGCCTCTGATTGTTATACCGAGGAGTGGCCTTCAGGAAAATGCATATTGGCAGTATTTTTGTGGATATGACTATTTCAAAAATGACATAATTGTATCTGACAGTTGCATAAGAAGATTTCGTCAAGATCTGTGAGAATCTGGTTGTCGTGAGATATTAAGGGAGCTGGTCAGAATAGGCTGTAGGATTGGCGCAGTTAAAAAAAGATTTGGCAGCCATGATTATTAACACAACAGTTCAACCAAAGCATATAACACACCCACATGATTGTCATCTAATGGAAAAGGCACGCTTTACAGATATTTTTCTCATTCTGCCATAAAAATCACAATAAATTGACACAGATACCATCAGCTGAGCAATAAAACACACAATATCAAGTTATATCAAGGCATTTAAAAAGCTAAAATGCATACTTTTGGCGGATGCACTTCTTAAGTTTGACACGACTTGCACGATCTTTAGTATCAGACCATTAAGTGATGAGACGAGGCAAGTAGTAAGCTCTAATTTGTTGTCTTGATTTCATGCTGGAGGCTTAGTATATCAGCTCTAGAGAGTCCAGTCGCACGTTCGATAATATCAATGTCAAATCCTTCCAACAATAAGTTCTTAGCAGTTTCTATCTTACCTTCTATCTTACCTTTCTCAAGGCCTATACTCATTCCTTTATCCAGAGCCGCGTCTAGCATAGATTGGTGATCCAAGATACGTTTTTGCTGCTCTTCATATGATAGTAACTCTTGTTCTGACCAACCAAACTGGTCTAATGCTTCATACGCTCTTTTAATTATTAGATCACTTTCTATGAGCTTCTGAAGATCAGACTCAGATGTTTGATCAGCATACTTAAAGAAATAACACCACTTTTGCAAGATATTATCTAGCTTATCTCCTGGCTTTTTCTTAAACTTTGGAAGCTCAATAAACGTAAATGAGAAATCTTTTAAGTCATTCTCATATGTTACTTTGTCTAAAATAATATGGTCAGATTTATAACTTTCTTTATCTGGAAAAAGTATGCAATCTAAAATTGCTATGAAGATTATTTTTTTCAAGTTGCAATAAAGGCCCATTCCGTCAGATCCTCTTGCTGCCTGCCTTCCATAAGCTTTAGCTGCATAATACTGCGCTCTTTTCTCAAAACCTTTGCTTGGAGAGATTTGCATTTCTATTATATATTGAACGCCACTTGCGTCTTTGCAAAGCACATCAACAATAGATTGCTTTTGATATGCGATTTCTGGATCCTGAACAGGACTTAAGAACTCCACTGACTGGATCTTATTTTTACCCTTCATTTCCAAAACATCATTGATGAAATGTATCAGAATATCCTTGTTCTTTTCAGTGCCAAAGATCTTCTTAAACGCAACATCATTTTTAGGATCTAGATATTTGGAAAGTGACATCTTTTGTTTTTATGCAATGCTTTATTTAATTTATTGTCAATATGCATCGTTTATTGTAATATAAAACATAGAAAATATCTATAAACATTACTAAAAATAGCAGCATAAGGTGCAGTTTATATCAGCTTCAAGCGTGCCAGGTCCTGCGTATAAGGCATTTGGCATACAGATCATCTTTGCACTTATAAAGCCTTCATTATAAACTCTCTTACCTAAAAAGTACATTTTATTCCCTGCTGTTAATGTACCAGCGTTATGTATATTCAGAATATTAAATATAGCATCATTTTCAACGTTCTCCGCGTATATAATAGAGCCTATATTTGTAGTGTCATTCTAAGTCTATACCGTAATGAGTTTGTTCACTAATTCGTCTATGTTTAAGGTATTTAATTTAGAGTAAGATAGCAACGAACTTTTTAGATGAAATATTTTATTATATTGATAATTATCAGATAATAAGCTTTATGTTTTATAACAAACTATTTTAGATGAGTTTCTAATTATTTAGCGCCTTGCCTGAATATTATTCTGCTCACCAAAGCCACTTGCAGAGACCACATTTGGCCTGATTTTCTATATTATACCAACTTCCTTAAATAACAGAACACTCTAACTTCGTCTTTTTAGAAAATTTAAGCGTGCTCTATCTTCTTGCACCTCCAGGGTCATTATCTTGCTCGTCACCACCAGCATTTCCTCTATTATTATTGGAATTTTGTTCCGCTGCTCCTTGTGCATCTCGTGACTGATTACTACTAGCGTTATCCTGATTATCTTGCGGCTGACCTTGCTGCGATGCATGGTGCATGTTGTCTGGGCCGCTATCATCCCTGTCATTAAACCTATCATCAATTGGACGTCTTCCAAATTCTCTTCTTTCATATCCTAGTTTGTCGTCGATCTTGTCAACAATCGACTCACCCATTCCATAAATACCACTAATAGCATCAATACCAGTGCGAGTAACGCTTCCTTTTCTATCGAGCAACATCCCTATAGGATTCAACGCACGCACTTTTGCACCAAGCCCAGCAAGCGGAGATTGATTATATGACCTAATCATATTGTCATACATTGATATTAGAGGAGTTCTGACAGCATTACTAAGCATATCAGCAAATGATGGCAGGCTTTCTATAAAAGATTTAAACAAGAAACAAACCACTAAGAAAGCAAAGAAGTTTATAGCATTTATGGAGTCCAAAACCTGAGTATCTGATTGTGGATACCAAAACTTCAACTCGAAAATCGTAAGCCATAACAACTTAAGTTCCCAAACGGTTTGCCAGCAAACTTCATATCCAAGAAGAGATGTGATTTGATTTACTATGAGGGCCATCATCATAGCTATACTGGCTGAGATTAATAAATATAATATAGCTACAGCTATGCAATTCTTAAGCCATGCATCAAAGAGGCTTGATGTAATCTTAAACAGCATCATAATTAAGAATATGGGAGCTGCAACTAGCAATAAAGCAAACTGCATTATGGCAAGCAGATAAAGAACAACAGACTTAAATATGGCCCACAAGATTAAAAATATGCATATGTATATGCAAGGTATCCAATAAAGCTGCCATTTATAAAAAAGCAGAGCAGCTATCTTTATATGTATTGGCGGCATTGTTAGCATTTTAAGAAGGCTGTCATATACTGCAAGAGGTGTTGCGTCTTTAGGCAAAATGTAATTAGGAATTCCCTCATCGTTAAATAGCGAAGCTTTTATTATCATAATACCAATAGATTCTGCGCCTTCAGTAAAATACGTGAATAGGTACTTGTTAAAAAATTCCCAGCTTCCTTCTGATATTAATGTGGCAACAAGGCCTATTTTCACAATCCTAATTATCAATTCGGATTGATTCATTTTCAAAACACCGAGCATAAACCCAATTGAAGAGGAGATTATATATAATAGCAGTAACGCTCTTACTATGTTTATGAAGTTGCTGTCAGTGGTTATGGATTGATATATGCGATCTGTAACACGCAAAATTGTATCTTGGAAAAATTTTATTGTTGTTTCTATAAAGCCGCGCTCACTATAAACACCGCTCAATATATTGATTTCATAAGAACCAGTATTATCTTGATAATATCTGTCTAAGATTTTAAAGAATAGACGGCCTTCAAGCACAGCTGGGCTACCGTCTGGATTTGTATCAGGCACGCAATTCGAATTTATGTCACAATATTGAGTTTGTGAGATTTCAAAATGGTATTCGTATTTATTTTTCTGTTCTGGCGCTCCACTATCTATGTCAGGTCTTCTTATGTCACCTTTTTTTAAAGGTGTGACATTAAAAGTTCTAAAATATGTTTGTGGCAAAGATGTTGCATTCTCAATTTTATTAGGATCTTGATATACACCGTCTTTTAATATTGCAATAAGACCATATAATCCATATCCATCAGCTACAATACATGGTGCATTTTCTATGCTGTCATCAACTATTTCACCACTAGGCAGACAAACTGCATCATGAGGTTTTGCAGGATCGCAGTTTAAGTATTTACAAGAACCTCCTCCAATACCCCACGGATTCCAAGATCCAGTAATGGCTGCAAGCAAATTGCCACCATTATCCAATGTGTTCCCAGAAGCATAAAGTTCAGTGTCGATCCATGGAGCAATTTGAGCTTTTTTTGGTTGGGTTCTGAGCAATTTGGTTGGTCCAGAATTCCCTTCATCAGGGTTTGCACGTATTTTAAAGACGCCACCTAATCCAAAATCATTAGCAGCTATGCAGACACTGGAATCATCAGCTAAAGCTTCTGCATAACAAATAACAATGAGAAAAAGTAGTTGCACTACTATACGAGGAAACAATCTCACAGGCATATTTATATATCTTATTAAAAACGAACTGTTAAATATGAACTTAGAGTTTAAAACATTAACGAAAAAATGAACATTTATCAAAGACACATTGTAGTAACTCTAAGAATGATATAGAGACTCAATTGGTATTTTAGTATCTAGAAGCTACGAATATATAACAAACAATCTCATATTCATCTATATTCTAGTATTACACTTGTAACGAATATTAACTTATTCGCGTTATATGATCACAAAGCCAATAGAAAATCTATATCAAGTAATAACCACAAGCTTTAGAAATTAAGTGCGTAAGAGTCTGCTATAGTCTTGTTAACCAAATCATTGTGAAGACATTTTTGACCTAATGTTTCATATTACTTCGTTAATTTCTTTGCAAATAATCAGGCGCAGCAATTAACTTGTGCTCTAGAAAATCATGCTATCAAAATCTTCGTACGTGCACTTATGTTATCAGTATTATAAGCGCCATAACAGCAACATGCTAAATTTTAAAATCGCTTTAGGCTGGAAAGTCCACTCTATATTATTAAAACTTAAGTGAAATCATAGTACACGTAAAGCAACAATTAAAAGTTAACTCATATTTAATTAACAGTGACGATAAAATCAGAGCTAGCACTTTTGCTATATGCTTCCGAAATTCATAGTAAAATTTTCAAATTAGCTGCGATAAAAGTGTGTTAGTGCATTTGATAAATAGTGCAATTTAACGTATTTCTTTGCAAAATTTGTTAAAGCTCTATATTTCTATACAGCAATATCTTAAAGCATATAGTTGTGATATACTCTCTTAAGAAGAATATATAAAGCATATATCTGTCTTTAAAATATCTCCATAATATAGACGAAAAGAATGTAATATGATAATCTTTCTACATGGTAAAATTTTATAAAATGAACGAACTTGAATAAGAAGATATTATTAAAATCTGCTATAGTGTCAAAGATCGCTGAACAAAATCAGAAGGTTAGTGATGATGCAATCCGAAAGGCAGTTGATGTGTTTTTTGACTCTTTAATTGCAGCGCTAGTATCTGGTGATAGGGTAGAACTTCGAAAATTTTGTTCGTTATCTGTCAAAGTGAGAGGTGAGAAGGTGGTAAGGAACCCAAGAACTGGGAGTTATATGCTCTCGGAGCCAAAGGGTTCTGTGCAAGTGCGCCTAAGCAAAGAGGTGAAGGTTGTATTGAACAGAGGCGCAGTTTCAGGCAGTGAAAGTGATATAAAGCATGATAGCAGTGCTATATCAAAAAAGTAGCAGCAAAATTAATAAAAGAGAAATAAGAGATTATATTTCGTACTTGCGCGAGAGGCAAGTGAGCTGCTCATCAGCGTTAATCATTTGTATGGTATATCATGCTCTGATAAATGAGGAGTTGTTGTATATTGATTTGAGTGGTTTATAAAATATCAGGACAAGCATGAAAATAGCATTTTTGATGATCATAAATATCTATAGGATACTGATTTCACCAGTATTACCAAAGGCTTGTAGATTCTATCCCAGTTGTTCAGAATATGCAGTATCTGCTTTAAAAAAATATAATTTATCAAAAGCAATGCATATGATTGCAAGTAGGATAATAAGATGTAGTAGCTTTTCTAAGGGTGGTATTGACTATCCTTAAAGTGTTGCGCAGTTTCTTCTGAATAGCAGAGATTTATTAGATGTATATCTTTAAGATAAAATTATGATTTGTAATCAACTTGTAGTATAATTGTATGCTTATTGAATATAACTATAAGTTTAAATTACAATATGCATACAATGGATATCATCATCGTTATTGCTTATCTCACGTTATGTTTATTGATTGGTTTATATAAGTCACAATCAATTAAAACATTAGACCTCTTGCATAACCTATTTAAAGCTCAAAGTTATAGATACCAGCAAGTAAATTAAACCTTAAACCGAATCGTTTTCTTCTGTTCCTATAACGATCAGCGATAATTTTAAATCGTTTGATCATGCCTATGACGTTTTCATTTAAAACACGTTCACTAGACAATTGACGATTTTTCTTTTTATCTTTCCTGCTTAGTGGTCGCTTTTTTGTCTTTTTCTTTGGTAACTCTGAATTATAATGCAACTTATCAATGCCTTGATAACCAGTATCTGTAAGAACTTTAATCTCAGGGTGGATGTGAACTCCGGATTCTTTAAATAACCTGAAATCATGACGCTTGCCATTAGAAAAATTAGTGCAAATGATTTCTTTTTTCCTTTTATCCACAATAAGCTGAGTTTTTAGAGTATGTCGCCTCTTTTTTCCCGAATAAAAGTGCTTCTGTTTTTTTTAGGTCGTTCTATCGGTGTTTCAGTAGCATCAATTAACACAAGTTCGTATTCAGAATCGCTTTTTAGTAATGCTTTACGTCCAGGTAGTGAAAATCGTTTATCTTTAATTAGAGTATCTTCAATCCAACGTATATTACGATAACAGGCACTTTCACTTATTCCATAACTGCGGGAAATATGAAAATATGTCCTGTATTCACGCAAGTACTCAAGCGTCATGAGTAATCGATCTTCTAAAGCCAATTTATTGGGTTTTCCACCTTGAGACTTTAAAATAGCTTCAGCTTCTTTTAATATACTTAGTATAACTTCAAACGTTCCTCGTTTAATGCCAGTAAGCCTGCGAAACTCTTCTGCGTATTCATCTTTGATGTTTTCAAACTTCATGTTATCCTTGATAAAATCAAGGATTTTAATCAATTTATATGGTTATGCAAGAGGTCTATTATTTATCCCACAAGAAATTACTCCTATAGTGCCAAATTTTAAGGCTCCAGAATGCGCAGCCGCATCTATTCCTTTTGCAAGCCCGGAGACGACAACATATCCAGCCGCCCCTAAATCTCTTGAAATCGTCTTAGCAAAATTCAACCCGTTTGAAGAAGCATTTCTAGAACCAACTACTGCAATCTTATTACTCAGCAGAAGCTCAAGCCTCCCTCTACATACTAGAACTGGTGGATAATTGCTTATCTCCTTAAGCATTTTTGGATAACTTTTCTCATTTGCAATCAGCACATGAGCACCAATTTTATCGTAATACTCCATCTCTCTTTCAACTTCGCTATAAGATGGAATATTTATCTTACCTTTAGTACGACCCCTTTTATTTAGTTCAGACAAATAATCTATGGCATTCTCAGCAGTTTGAAAAACATTTAAAAGCTCCATGAATGACCTGGGGCCAATTCTTGTCGCCCCAGACAAACGCAACCACTGAATTTTCGTAGAATTCACAATAATTTCCCTGAAGCAATAACTTGGCTACATATAATAACATAAAAATAAATAAACGCCATAGTTTAGCATCATACAAATATAAAATCAACCTTCCTTTACCTTTTTCATAAGTTTATTATGTAAATATAGCAAATATGAGCTGCTAACTACTATAATAGCAGCACCAACAAATGTACGCTGACTTAGCACTTCTCCAAATATTATATAAGCTAAAATTGAGTTAAAAATCAGCCTACTAAAATCCAAAGGTATTATGGTACTAAGCTGTGAAAATTTATATGCAAAAGCAGCACAAAGCTTCGCAAATATCATACAAATACTCATAGAAATTACGCATAGAACTTGGAACAGATCTAATTTAGCAAAATATGCAACAGCTATCGGAGCAGATAAAAAACACGTTGCAGCAGATGTAAAAAAAACTATTGATACTGGATGAACATGAGATATCACAAATTTCTTCAAGATAATCGCACAGCTAGCCCAGAGTGCAGCAGCAATAAGCTCAAGGAAACTGTAATAATTCATCATTTTTATATCTGGAGTGTTAATATAGATCGCAGCCAAAAATCCAATCAATAGTAATGCCCACTGTTTAATATCTGCCTTCTCTGCCAGAAAGATTATAGAAAATAGCATTATAAACAGTGGAGTTGTAAAACTGATCGCTACACACTCTGTGATATTCATATGCTGCATTGCTATAAACCAAAAACAGTCTCCAACGAAACCAAGCCCAACCCTCACTAAATTTGGCAATATCACACTTTTACCAATCAGAAATTTCATATCCACCCTATGATTTGCAAGCACAAAAGGGAGTAATATTAATACTGCAAAAAAACTTCTGCAAAATACCAAAAACAACGGATCTACAGAATATCCCATGTATTTTATCAAAGAATTTAAAAACGCATAGAGTATACATGATGCGATCATTAAGACGAATCCTCTATTTACGTGTGACATCTGAAATATAATAGACCTCTTGCATAACCATATAAATTGATTAAAATCCTTGATTTTATCAAGGATAACATGAAGTTTGAAAACATCAAAGATGAATACGCAGAAGAGTTTCGCAGGCTTACTGGCATTAAACGAGGAACGTTTGAAGTTATACTAAGTATATTAAAAGAAGCTGAAGCTATTTTAAAGTCTCAAGGTGGAAAACCCAATAAATTGGCTTTAGAAGATCGATTACTCATGACGCTTGAGTACTTGCGTGAATACAGGACATATTTTCATATTTCCCGCAGTTATGGAATAAGTGAAAGTGCCTGTTATCGTAATATACGTTGGATTGAAGATACTCTAATTAAAGATAAACGATTTTCACTACCTGGACGTAAAGCATTACTAAAAAGCGATTCTGAATACGAACTTGTGTTAATTGATGCTACTGAAACACCGATAGAACGACCTAAAAAAAACAGAAGCACTTTTATTCGGGAAAAAAGAGGCGACATACTCTAAAAACTCAGCTTATTGTGGATAAAAGGAAAAAAGAAATCATTTGCACTAATTTTTCTAATGGCAAGCGTCATGATTTCAGGTTATTTAAAGAATCCGGAGTTCACATCCACCCTGAGATTAAAGTTCTTACAGATACTGGTTATCAAGGCATTGATAAGTTGCATTATAATTCAGAGTTACCAAAGAAAAAGACAAAAAAGCGACCACTAAGCAGGAAAGATAAAAAGAAAAATCGTCAATTGTCTAGTGAACGTGTTTTAAATGAAAACGTCATAGGCATGATCAAACGATTTAAAATTATCGCTGATCGTTATAGGAACAGAAGAAAACGATTCGGTTTAAGGTTTAATTTACTTGCTGGTATCTATAACTTTGAGCTTTAAATAGGTTATGCAAGAGGTCTATTATCGATACTCAATTTTGGCATATCACTAAATTGATTAATTTATTTTGAATATAATGACGCTAACCCGCTGAAAATTCTGAATTAAAAATATATAAATAAATTTTTAAGATGAATCAAACAAATCTAAAATGGAGCATTAATACTTAAACTGAAGCTAGTGGACGGCTCTATATCACCTAGCTTTACGTAATTTCTTTTAATACCGAATATGACTTCTATACATTCATCTTTATATTTCAGTCCTACACCATTTTCTATTAAACTGCCATCATCCGAAGCATCGCCACCTAACTTACTACGCTCAAAAACATTGAACCACCATGGCGCATAGATATTATACCAAAGATCCACATGAATTTCTCTTGGATATATTATATCATCGCGTCTTTCATCATTTGTAATATATGCACAGTTCAACATCCACTTCTCATAACTTAAAGAAATGTCCACTTCATTTCGAATCATATTAAGATCTCTTATACCAAGCCATGTACGATTACTTATTGTTGCGTTGTCAGTTAATTGCAAATTCACTTTTGATATATAACTTCTGCTAGTATCAAGAATCTCAGTTTTTTTACTAATGTTATAACTACCACCAAGTAAAAAATATACCTGCGAAAAAGTTTCTCCCATTACATTGCCACGCACACCAAAATTAATTCTGTTACCTAATTCGACTTGCTCCAAATCATAATAGTGATTGCTTGAAAATATGTTATCACTATTTATCTCAAGTATAGGTCTTCGATTAGGTCTTCGATCAGGATCTGGAGCATACTGATTATCGCTATACGGAGACAATATTATTTGCCCAGCAGGCTCAAACATGAAATCGATATCATGAAGAGAATACCAAAATTCTCTACGCAATTCAAACAAGGCCTCTGCAGAAACATTCAACTTATTTTTAGAATTCTTCTGTGACACATTATAAAAATCGCCTCGCAAGGCAAGAGATGACCTAAAAAAATAGTCTCCAAGCTTCTTTTTAAAATCTAAAGAACTATGTGTGCCGAGTTTTTGATAGCTGCAGTCAGGATCATCAAGCAGATTCACTAAATTACCTGCAAAATTCATGCTAATATTTTCTGAAATGCGAAAGTTACGTCCAACCATCAAAAATGGATTCACATAACTATAATTATGCTTTCCAGGCCTTAGATCCTCAAATAATAACCCTCGAGACGAAAAATAAGCATCATCAGATAGCCAATGCCAATAAAGATCGTTTACTAAGATATCACTCTTTTTGATATCATATCTTTTTAAATAAGTCTTTTTTTCATCGAAAAGCATATTAATTTCGAATCCATGTATATAATCTGATAACGATTTCTTATATGTAAACTCTCCAAGACTCTCTATATGCCCTCTATATGACTGAGATCTTGCACTATCAATTCCACCTTCTTGATCATCATACTTCATTATACTGCCCTTAATACTATAAGATCCAGTATCCATAAGATGACGCATCTCTGCTTGGAACAACATGTTATCCTTTGTCGCACTAGTAACGCTAAGCGTAGCATCCATATTTGGAGCTATGTTAAAATAATAAGGAATTGATACTCTAAAGCCAAAAATCTGAGAAAAAGAAACACTTGGAATCAAAAAACCGCTTTTTCTACTGATACCTGGAGAAGGCATACTAAGATATGGGACATAAAAAATTGGAACACCTAAAAATTCGACATAAGCGTTTACATAGCGAATTGTTCCAGATTCTAAATTCATAACGGCACTCTTTCCTTTGATCTGCCAAAGAGGAGTATCTTTAACAAAATTACTGCTACATATTTTACAAGGAGTAAAGGCAAAATTCTGCATTTTATATGCAGAATTCCCTTCTATTTCCATCTTTTTGGCAGTGATAAAAAAATCATTTTGTTTGCTATGAATTCTTGCTTTAATTTGCAAAATACAAGATGTATTATTTTTATTTAATTCAATAAAATCAGCAGAAAATTCATTGCCTTCTTCATCTTTAATAATCAGCCCACCGTATGCTTGTATCAGTTTCTGCTTTTTATAATATAACACCTTATTTGCTGTGATGTTGAATTTTCCGGCTCTTATCTTGATATTACCCTCTGCTTCAACTACGCCGTTTGCAACATCATATACCACACTATCAGCATCCAGCGTATAATCATTAAATGCACCACCTATTAATGACGTTAAATCTCCAAAGGACGATTGTTCAGCAAAGCAGACGTTACTAAGAATGATAGTAAGAATTGCTAATAACAAAATACGATAAGCAATGCTCAGTAAATTACTGAATAAAACATAAGACGCTGAAATTCTTAAGAATAACACTTTCACAATATTAATTTTTCGAGGAAAATTTAGTATAGTATATAAGACAGCAAGGTTGTATTGCATTTATCAAATGAATTGTATCAACCCTTACTTCTAATGAAATTAATTACGTCATCTCTAATATCTAAACTATCAAAAACAATAGTGATAGAACGCTCACTCATAATCCTGTTAATCCCAATTGCAGCTCTTCTGAGCGCATATGGATCTTTGGAGCCAGTTGGCTTTATGTGATGCTCAAACATTTGATTTAGAGTATCTATTTTATCTGCAATAGCTATTATACTACCAAGAACACTCTCAGGAACAAGATCACTTGGACCTTGAGGCTTATAATGCTCTTTTATTGCAATTGCGACTTCCATATCTTCACCATTGTCAATTGCATAATAATATCCCATTACACCTTGAAGTTCCGGAAATTCCTTCACCATTTCTGTTAGTAAATCAGTTTTCGCTAGCATCATAGCTCTTTTAATTTTAGTGCTATCTGCATACTTCAACTGCTCGCCTATCTTCAGCGCGATCTTTACAGCACTCTCCATTTTCATGTACATACTACCTATCTGAAGATTGAAGCTAAGTGCTTTTAAACCTTCAATTCTATCAACAAGATTAACTTTCGAATCCTCACTATAAAAGAACTCAGCATCCGAAAGCCTAGCAGCAAGTACCCTCTCATTACCAAGCACAACAGTACTATCATCTTTAAACTTTGTATTTGAAACGATACCAAAGAATGGAGCAAGACTACCATCTTTGTTACTAAACATGAAATATCTTTGATTAATCCTAAGCGAAGTAATCAATACTTCTTTAGGTAAAGACATGAATTTTTTCTCTATCTTTCCAAGCAAAACAACGGGGTACTCGACAAGACCTACAACTTCTTCCATTAAATTGTCATCTTTAATAAGTTCGATATCATGATCTCTTGCAATTCTAAGCAGCCCTTCTTCTATGATATTTCGTCTATTTGATGGTTGTAGCGTAACAAAAGCAGCACTAAGTCTATTCTCATACTCTTTATATGAATTAGCTTCTATAAGTAAATCTGCCATGAATCTATGCCCCCTTGTAGTATTGCCAGCTGATATATGACCATATCTTATAGGTAACACCTCATTATTCAGAACACAAAGTATAGAATGTAGCGGCCTCACCCATCTGACGCTATGCTCCCCCCATCGCATTGATTTAGGCCATACTAGTTTATGCAAATTTGCTTCTATAATGTATTTTAATATGTCACCTGCATCTTCAATCGATTCTTCTTCCACAAAGTAAAAGAATTCATCATCTGTCTTAAGACTTTTTCTTGATGAAACTCCATGCTTTATCATAAAACCTTCAATGGCAGAAGCAGCAGCGCTCACTCTAGGCCCTCTCACTTCTTTACTACTACGCTTTATTTTAGACGGAATACCGTCTATATAGAATCCTATTCGCCTAGGCGTTGCAAAATGCTGTCCGCAAAGCTTCTCTGAAGTTATAGCAGATATATCTGATAGAATAGATTTAAACAAAGAAGCAGCAATAGGTACTTGCATCAAGGCAGGAATCTCTTCAGAAAATAACTCCAGTAGTAATTGACTCATATAATATTAATTCTTTTAAATTGAATTTGATGTCAGCTCAGCGTTTATCAAACTATCCTGTATAGTTTTCATTCCATGCTAAAGACTCTATTTTTGACCATAGAGAATCACAAGCATATGATACAGATTCAAGAACAGCTTCATTGCCGCTCATATCACCTGGACAATATAATACGATATCACATCCTGCTTCCAAAGACATATTTGCTACCTCCCCAATTGTACCAAATTCAGAAATTGCTTTCATACTTATACAATCCGTCAACAAAATACCGTGAAATCCTATCTTTTCTCTAATATAATCAATAGTATTCCTAGAGATAGTTGTAGGAAATTTATCGTCTAGCGCTTTAAAGATTATGTGAGCCGTCATAGCAACTTTAAAATCTCTCAAATCAGAAAAAACCTTAAAATCTGAGCTTTCTAATGTTTCAAGATCTGCATCCACTATAGGCAATTTGAAATGACTGTCAACAATTGCCCTGCCATGACCTGGAATATGTTTTAGCACAGACTGAATTTTCGCAGCTTTTAAAGCAGAATCTGCTACTCTACATAAACTTTCTACTATCTTTATATCACTACCAAAACTTCTATCTCCTATTACGTTACTTGCTCCTTCAAATAGCAGATCTCCCAAAGGAAAACAATCAATATTGAATCCACAAGCTTTAAGTTGTAATGCCATGGAATAATATTCTTCATACGCAAGCTTTTTAGCAGATTCTAAATCTTCTCTTGCTTTAGTACCAAAAAATCCCGCACTAGATGTGGCCGAAAAATTAGGTGGAGAGAGCCTTGCAACACGACCACCTTCTTGATCAACTAAAAACAGCAAATTATCTCTACCAATACATTCTTTCAGCTGCTTAATTAAGCCTTGAACTTGCTCGAGATCAACAATATTTCGCTTAAACAATATAAAACCAAGCGGTGGATACTTTTGAAACAATATACACTCATCTTTTGTCAGATTAGTGCCACTGACACTCACAATTGCTCTTTTTGCATTTGTTATTGACATATGCCCTCCACTTAAAACATCAAGATTTTTGCTATCAAAACTTTTTATTCTCAACCCATAAATAAATGTAATGTACTATCTATACGTAACAAGCGATACAATAAGCAAATACCGAAAATTATTAATAAAATGCAAGCACGTTTATGAACATCAAACTCTGAATATACTCGTTATACTTCCAACAGAACTAAGAAGAATGAAAACACATGCGTATATAAAAATACATCAAGAACATTTTAACGATGCTGATTTTGAAAAGTATGATGAGTATATTACCTATGCTAAATTAAGAGTTTGCATTTCAGATTTTGATAGAAAGCTATAGCACTGCAGGCAGCGCAATAAAAACAAACGTCATGTAGAAATTATAAGCACTGATTCGCTTCAGGCGATATAGGGGGCATCTACAATTTGAAGCTCTTTTCTAATTACTGAACCTTGCGTATGTGAATACTTAACTAAAACACTAACATTAGCAACCTTTTCTATTACAACTAGAACACCAGCTTTTTTCAACTGCGAAATTAATTTATCTGGCTTGCCATCAGGACTGACACTTAGTATCCCATTTACAATAGACCTCTTGCATAACCATATAAATTGATTAAAATCCTTGATTTTATCAAGGATAACATGAAGTTTGAAAACATCAAAGATGAATACGCAGAAGAGTTTCGCAGGCTTACTGGCATTAAACGAGGAACGTTTGAAGTTATACTAAGTATATTAAAAGAAGCTGAAGCTATTTTAAAGTCTCAAGGTGGAAAACCCAATAAATTGGCTTTAGAAGATCGATTACTCATGACGCTTGAGTACTTGCGTGAATACAGGACATATTTTCATATTTCCCGCAGTTATGGAATAAGTGAAAGTGCCTGTTATCGTAATATACGTTGGATTGAAGATACTCTAATTAAAGATAAACGATTTTCACTACCTGGACGTAAAGCATTACTAAAAAGCGATTCTGAATACGAACTTGTGTTAATTGATGCTACTGAAACACCGATAGAACGACCTAAAAAAAACAGAAGCACTTTTATTCGGGAAAAAAGAGGCGACATACTCTAAAAACTCAGCTTATTGTGGATAAAAGGAAAAAAGAAATCATTTGCACTAATTTTTCTAATGGCAAGCGTCATGATTTCAGGTTATTTAAAGAATCCGGAGTTCACATCCACCCTGAGATTAAAGTTCTTACAGATACTGGTTATCAAGGCATTGATAAGTTGCATTATAATTCAGAGTTACCAAAGAAAAAGACAAAAAAGCGACCACTAAGCAGGAAAGATAAAAAGAAAAATCGTCAATTGTCTAGTGAACGTGTTTTAAATGAAAACGTCATAGGCATGATCAAACGATTTAAAATTATCGCTGATCGTTATAGGAACAGAAGAAAACGATTCGGTTTAAGGTTTAATTTACTTGCTGGTATCTATAACTTTGAGCTTTAAATAGGTTATGCAAGAGGTCTATTGAACTTTCCTAAGTATTATAACTATGCAGAAATATTTAATGCTTTTTTATTATTAAATGAAAGTGGCATGTTAAAACAGCTGAACTGTATGCTTTTTGGTCAAACATGCACAAATCTGACAGAAGATATTGTACCATTAATTGAAACTCATCTTATCGTATCCATAGCAACTTCTTACATGATATATACTGCATATGGCATAAATAATATCTCTAATTTTGGGTTTATTTCACCTGCACTACTAAGAACAGCTATATATTGCGCAAAAGAATATTCTGAAAATTTGCGAGCACAAGAACTTGTAAAGACTATTAAGCAGCAAAGCGGGGTCTTTATCAAAGATTGTGTAAATTATAGTAGAGCCTATATTTGGAATTAATAAAGAATATAGGTAATTAGAATGAAGACAGAAAAGAATAAGAAAATAAATGAAGCGATAGATTTACTGATAGAAGGAAGAGCGGATTTAAAGACAGTACTGAAGCAGGATGGATTGATTAAGGAATTAACGAAGAGTATTTTGGAGAGAGCCTTGCAGGCAGAAATGTCTGAACACTTAGGTTATAACAAATATGATAGGTCTGAAACTGAGAATTGCAGGAATGGTCATTATAATAAGAATTTGATTACTGAGAATGGCAGTATCGAGTTAAATATTCCGCGAGATAGAGAAGGTAAATTTGCACCTGTAATTGTCTCCAAGAATCAAACAAGAATAGATGGTTTAGATCAAAAGATAATATCTCTGTATGCCAAGGGGATGAGTTTGTCTGATATCAAGATCCAATTACAAGAATTATATGGAGCAGAAGTTAGTGAGAGTTTAATTAGTAGGGTTACAGATGATGTAATTGATGAGGTTAGAATTTGGCAGAGTAGACCTCTTGAACCATTATATCCTATAGTATATTTTGATTGTTTAATAGTTAAGGTAAGGCAAGATAAACAGATAATTAATAAATCAGTATATGTTGCGCTGGGTATAGATTTACAGGGCCGGAAAGATATTTTAGGATTATGGATAAGTGAGAATGAAGGATCTAAATTCTGGCTTAGTAATTTTACTGAATTGAAGAATCGAGGATTAAAAGATATATTAATTGCCTGTAGTGATAACCTGACTGGTATGTCTGAAGCTATATGCGCAAGTTATCCCAAAACTGAGCATCAGCTTTGTATAGTACATCAAATTAGAAATAGCCTGAAGTATGTATCATATAAAGACAGAAAATTATTGGCATCAGATTTAAAGCTTATTTATAGCTCTGCTACTGAAGATGAAGCGCATCTTGCCCTAGAATCTTTTGATAAGAAATGGAGTAAACGATATCCACATATAGCAAAATCCTGGTATAATAATTGGGAGAATCTTGTAATATTTCTGCAATATCCAGAGAGTATCCGTAAGATAATTTACACTACAAATGCTATAGAATCGCTGAATAGTCAGTTGAGAAAAGTTACAAGAAATAAGCGTGTTTTCCCAAATGATGATTCGGTATTCAAGGTTTTATACCTAACGATTGATTATATTACCAAAAAATGGACCATGCCTATCTCTAACTGGAATGAAGCTATGGCTCATTTTATAATCAAATTTGATGGGAGATTTTAATGGCTCTAAAAAATTTACACAATCAATGGGATAAACCCCATTCTTACTCTTCTGAATCATTTTTGATATTTCCACTGCTATCTTCTTTAAAGTAAGCTTTATGTCATAACATTTATTTGCTATATCTTCATCTTTATCAGCGGCTTTAATGGTACCAGGATACAATTTATTATACGATTTTATAAGCAAATTCACTCTATCGTAGTACCATTTTAACACCTTAACATTTTCTTTGATTTCTTGGAGACCCTTATATGGCTCTTCCAATTTATCATTCTCTGCATCGAAATATATACCTTTTATATCAGATTCAATCTTTCGTATATCTATGAGCATCGCAATTACTTTCTGTATATACTTATCCTCATTCTTCAAGATATACTTCTTATCAAATGAGGATTTGAGTATTGAGACGATATCAGATAAAACTCTCTCAGCTTTATTATATTCTTCCTTAATAAATTCATAATCGTACTTTTGCTGATTCTGTGACATATCCCTTCCCTTTTTAAATTTTTTAAAATGCATTAACCATCAACGATGTGTTATGCGTTGCACATCCCATTATTAATAAAGCCAATGTTAGAATTTATGAGAGTTTTCACATAAAGATAGATAAGGTTTGTTCTTGATATTGTGTAAATATTTGTGGTGTTGTAAGAGCGCACCAAAGCTTGATGGATCCGTAGACCATTGACTCCTTCTTTGAAACGATCTTAGTACGCCGTGTCATTCTGCCTAAATGATGTCGCGTGTTACTATTATCTCTCTCGATAGATACTGTGCCAGACTTGCCAATCGTATGACGCTTTTTTGGTAAAACTTTAGAAAAAGCATTCCAATCATCCGTATAAAAATGACATTCTTTCAGATGACTCACTTTGTCGTAGAGCTTTTGGAATGTTGCAGTATCACGATTGCCTGTAACCCATGCAACAGTTCTCCTTGTGCTACGATCAACCGCCTTGATGATCCAAAGCTTGTTTTTTTTGAACCAATAAAATGCCACATCTCGTCAAATTCCATCTCCATAATATCCGAAGAGATGATTGGCTCCTGAGTCTTGTTCATCGCCTCTACTAACCAGCGATAAATTATGGACGGTGAGTGTCCTAATATCCTGCCTAACATAGAAAAAGAGGCCTTGCCAAGGCTATATAGCATAACACATAGTGCTTTCTTAACGGCTGTTTGAGGCTTTTTGCGCAGATCGCCCTCAACAAAATTTAGAAGGCATGATCTGCACTTATAACGCTGTACACCCCTCACAATGCCGTTTTTTATAAAGCTATCGGAACCACATCCCTTACAACAAACCATAAAACCACCATTTAGTTCTTAAAACAGTGATCATATCATATCTCTATCTAATTGTGAAAACTCTCATCTATAGAAGCATTTGTACTGCAAGCAATTGAAATGCCAGCACCAACATTCCAAGCTAAAGACACATTGCTCTTACCTTTCATGAGTACTTCACTAACGATTTGTAATTGGTCTGGTTGAGTAATATCATGCTTAAATTTATAATCACCTGTTTTATTGAAACTCGCTCCAATACCTGCAGTTATATATGGAGTGACAATGCCATATTGCCCTATATCATAATATCCGTTCAACATCATCATTACGGCAGAGATTTTTTGTGACGCATTAATTTTTGAAGATAAATCGCCAGCAAGTTTAACATCTAATGGCGCATTAAAAGAATAATTCCTACCAGATATATTAAAATCTGTTCTAAAATTGTCATTAAATCTATATCCAAGTGCTGCGCCATAAATAATTGAACCTTTTGGCGCCTTGTTGTTATAGTAGGGCACATCAATTCCCTCATTAATAGCAATCTCCCCATCAGATTTTAATGAAGAAGGAAAAGAGAATCCGCTTTCAATACGCAGGTAAAAATCTTGAGATTTGTTTTTATCAGCAAATGCTGTGGAAGATAAAAGCAATACAGCAATAGACATTGCAGTCAGTGAAGGTCGCACCATAATATTTTTCCCAATTTTTATATTTTAAAACACTTCCCGATAACTTCATACACTTTGTGATCTGTAATATATGGAGTTAATGACCATGTATTATACATGCATGAAACGCAATGGGCACGATCTAAAGATAAAAAAAATCACGAAAAAATATAGAAAAAGCGCCCTTATATGTATAAATCATTACAAATAGCGCAAATCTATCGCAATCTAACAATTGATTTTCTGTGTTTATCCATTAGCAATGGATTATATTAAATACAACAGTAGATTTTGATTAAAAAAATTGATTCAAAATGCAAATAATAAATCATCGCAGAGCTGGTAATTTATGGACTTCTGAAGAATATACCATGTTATACAACTTTAAGCAGAAAAATACTTATAATGCTTGAAATATTTACAAAGATTTTGCATGAAGCATATCATGATTGAAAGATGTAAGACTGCAAGTTGGTCAATCCTTGCTTTACAAATAATAAAACCATCCTGCGCCTTTGTAATATCCAAAAAAATTTCAAAGAATTTCAGTATCCCTAGCATTCTTCTTAGCTCTTTTTGAACTCTAACTTTGTATACAAACAAGTTAAATACCAACTCTTCATTTACCTGTAGTACATCATTCACTGTAAAAATAATTATTCAATCTACGCATGCTAAATAATGTTTTGCTTGCAAAATGATCATGCTTACGCTGATATATTTTATATCAATACAACCTTAACGATTTAACAAATAAAAAATCAGTAATTCACAAAAAAATTAATATATGAGGTATTAATGGATAATACACAAATAAGACTTCTAGAACAAAAAGATTGGGAAATATGGAAACAATTCAGGTTAGAGACACTGCAAAACGAACCAGAAAATTTTGAATCTTCTTATGAGGATGAGCTCCACTGGCCAGACTCTAAATTTCAAGATATGTTAACTAACAACGATATATTTGCAACCTTTGTAAATAATTCTCTTGCCTCTTGCGCAGCATTCTATCAAATGCACCGTAGCAAAACAAAACATCGTGGAGTTATCTGGAGTGTCTATACAAAACCTGAATATAGGAGAATGGGCATTGCAAGTATTTTATTAAATGAAATAATCAATAAAACAAGAGAGCGCGTTTCTCAACTACATCTCAACTGTTTAACTTACAACACGAGCGCTATAGAATTATACAAAAAACATGGATTCAGAATTTATGGAATAGAGCCAAAATCAATAAAAGTGAATAATGAATTCTTTGATGAATATTTGATGATACTAGATTTTTTATCTTAAAATTTACACTTTATATAGTCCATCAGCCAAAAGTCTAAATCAGTGGCATTACTCATCTAGTCTCACTCATGGATGGAATTCTGGTATAACTAGCATTATACGACTTGTACACTCTTGAAAAAGTACTCAAGCGCTTTTCAAATGACAATGGAATATTCAAAAATGTGAATGTGATGCTTGCTGCAAAAAATCCGTAAGTTTTTTGCGCTTATTATAACATTTTCTTACGGATTGAAAATACTATTTTCCAATTCTAAACACTATTTTATGCAGCTTCTGAGACTTCCGGCGCACGTACCAACTAATATAAACCCAGCGATTCTTAGAATTGTGACACAGACGACTTAAAACTAGAAAAATAGATGGTGTGCCCGGAAGGATTCGAACCTTCGACCCACAGCTTAGAAGGCTGTTGCTCTGTCCAGCTGAGCTACGGGCACAAGCAATAGAGAGGTAATAAAACAACAAAAACGTATCAACATTGCAAAAAGCAATGCAGTCAACAAATAGTACAGGTAATCGAATACTTTGCTTGAAACACTATAAAATCCATCAAGATAACTGGAAGACTCACATGCCACACAAGCAAAAGTGCTATAGAGAAAGCAGAAGCAATTGTAGCAGGGTTTTTATTATAATGCAAGCAAGCTCTAGCTTTTAATTCGTCTATCCGCCAAAAATTGATATACGCAAACAAATAAATTTTTGTGGAGAAATGAAATGTGCAAAAATTAGCACAGGACTCAGCCCTGCGCTAATTTCTGGATATATTAATTGGTCCTGTGCCGCGCAAACACTACTCTCACAAAATCCGTAAGTTTCTTGCGCTTATTATAACATTTCCTTACGGATTTAAAACACTATTTTGGCATTCTAAACGTCATTTTATACCGCTTACGAGACCTTTGGTGCGCGGCGCGTACTAATTCAAAACATCACAAGCAAAACAAAATTTGAACTTTATCGTGACAATATATAAACGCGAGTTGCCAATTATAAAATAATTTATAATTTGTCTAAATGTTTTGAAAATCGAGTCATGAGCGTTCTTTCTAAAGTTTTCGAAATATAAAATTCAACGATTTCTGCCGTGTATACCTGTGATATTACAGAGTTCAGGCAATTTTTTCAGCTCTTTATTTGTTGGATTTTGTATTTATCAACTTTCTCTGCTTGCTATAAAATTAGCTAGATAAATCAGTGGTAATGCAGAATTTCCAAAATCACTCAATGATTCCACAGCCTTTTCTTTCAGCTCAATAAGATATTTTGTAGCTCCATCTTCTCCTAAATATGATACTGATGTAACCTTGTTAAGCTCTATGTCTTTATTTACTTCCTTGCCTATAGAATGCCTGCTGCCTGATATATCAAGAAGATCATCTTTAATTTGAAAAGCAAGACCTATGAATTTTGCATACTCCCTAGCTTTTTGCACTAAAGTCTCTGGTGCTTTTGCCAAAATAGCGCCAAATTCACAAGATGCCATAAAAAGCTTACCTGTCTTCATCTCTTGTAATTTAAGAATCTCTTGAAATGTAAGATTTTGATCAGCACTAAGTATATCCATTGCTTGACCAGAAAGCATTCCACAGAAGCCAATTGACCTTGCTAACGTTTTTATCAAATGCATCCTTATAGCAGGATCTTTCGAAACTTCTTCCGTTGATAATACTTCGAATGCAAGTGTTAGAAGTGCATTTCCAGCTAAAAGTGCTGTTGCTTTTCCATAACGCTTATGACAGCTATCCTTACCTCTTCTAATATCACTATTATCCATACATGGAAGGTCATCATGAATGAGTGAATAAGAATGTACCATCTCTATAGCAGAAGCTGCATAAACCGAAGCTTTCTCAGTAAAACCAAACATGGCAGCTGAGTTTATCACTAAAAATGCTCTGACCTTTTTTCCAGCACCAAGAGAAGAATAGCGCATAGACTCAACTAGCACAGGACACGCGATATCATAACGATTGCCAATGATGGCAGATATAATCTCATCCACCGCTATTGCTGTGGAACTAAGTACTTCATTCAGATTATACATATACCTCTGATCAATGAAGAGTTGGAATTTCGGATTTTGATACAAAGCTAGACTTCCAAAAGAGCTAGAAAGAACTAAGGGAGCATGTGCATAATCCATACATAACTAGCAGTCTTTAAGAAACGCCAATTTTTGAAATATATATATACAAGTTTTTCGCACATATTTAGTTCAGATATATAATTTCCGATACTTGCAAATACCTTAACAAAATCCATAAGGTTTTTACCACTTTTTCTGCTGGACTTTCGGTGCAGCATCATTGCTTGCGGGCCGACATAAATCCTCAGCTTCTTAGAGTGATGACGCAGGCAACTACATAATGAACACTTTAAATCGTTTTTCATAGATCTCTTGCAGCAGCAACAGCAGCCGCATCTAATATATCACCTGCTGTTGCACCTATTCTAACGATTTGCACTGATTCACCCAAACCACATAACACAGGACCTATCACTGTTGCCTCACCAAACTCTTCGAGTAATCTGTAAGATATATGCGCACTACCCAAGTCTGGTGTTATCAAGATATTAGCAGGACCAGACAACCTACAGAATGGATATAACTTTAATAATTCACTATTAATTGCAACATTTGCAGCAAGATCACCATCATATTCAAAGTCTAAACCTTTTTCATCCATAATGGAAAGAGCTTCTTTAACCTTACTGACACATTTTCTATTAGGTTGACCAAATGTGGAAGATGATACAAATGCAACTCTTGGAATATGCCCTAGCTGTTTGACTGCTCTTGCAGCTTGTATTGCAATCTGTGCCATTTCCTTAGGAGTTGGCTCTTCATGTATTGCAATATCCGCTATAAATATAACACGATCACCTTTTATCATCATAGCAAGAGCAAACAACATCTGGTCTGGAATTTTATCAGTCACAAGAAGTGTTTTATTGATGGATTCCAGATACCCTTCTGTTAATCCTGCAACCATTGCATCTGCCTCTCTATGCTTTAGCATTTCAGTTGCAAAAACTGTGCTATCATTCATAAGCAATCTAACACAATCATCATATGATAAGCCAGACCTTTGGAGCCTTGCATATAGGTCATCAGCATACAGTTTAGTGTTATGATGCTTTTTGGGGTCTATAATTAAAAAGTGATCCGGAGCAATATCTGGATTAATGCTCAGTATTAATGGTTTTATTTTGTGCTCTTTTCCAACTAAAATTGCTTTACCATATTTATTAATCTGCCAATACATAGCAGCTTTTATCATTTGCTCTTCCTCGCCATGTGCAAAGATTACACTCTGTGGCTTTTGCTGCAACGTCGCAAAAAAACGATTAATAATATCTGCACCTGGGTTAAGTCTAGCAGCAAGCTCTCTTTTATATTGATAAATATTATCTATTTGCTTCCTCGCAACACCTGTTTTCATTGCTGCCTCTGCGACAGCAGCAGAAACCTCTTGTATTAATCTTGAGTCGAATGGAGTTGGAATGATATAGCTATGGCCATACTTATGTTTCCTCCCAGGATATGCAGCCACAACTTCTTCAGATACATCCTGCCTTGCAAGCGTTGCGATCGCATGCACAGCGGCTATTTTCATTTCCTCATTTATGGTAGTTGCTTGAGTATCAAGCGCTCCCCTGAAAATATAAGGAAAACACATGACATTATTAACCTGATTATGATAGTCAGAGCGTCCAGTCGCTGTTATCGCATCCGGACATACACTAAAAACTTCTTCTGGTGTAATCTCAGGGTCTGGATTAGCCATCGCAAAGACGATCGGCTTTTTACTCATGCTCAGTATCATCTCTTTTGTTACCGCATTCTTCACTGAAAGTCCCAAAAATATATCCGCTCCAACAAGTGCTTCAGCTAAAGTTCTTGCATTCGTCACTTTATTTGCATGTTTTTCTTTCCATTGATTCATACCAGAAGTTCTGCCTTTATATATAACACCTTGAGTATCACACATAATAACATTATCATCCTGCATGCCCATAGTCTTTAGCAGCTCTATACAAGCAATGGCTGCAGCCCCTGCCCCGTTCACAACAATTTTCATATCTTGAAAATTCCTGCCTGTAACATGCGCTGCATTCACAAGACCCGCAGCTGTAACTATTGCTGTGCCATGCTGATCATCGTGAAAAACTGGGACATCAACTAGCTCTTTTAGTTTTTGTTCAATAATAAAGCATTCTGGAGCTTTAATATCTTCAAGGTTTATCCCACCCCAGGTAAGTGCTATATGCTTAACAACTTGTATAAAAGTTTCTGGATCCTGAGTATCAACTTCAATATCTATAGCATCTATATCAGCAAACCTTTTAAATAGTGCAGCTTTTCCTTCCATTACAGGCTTTGACGCCAGTGCACCAAGATTTCCAAGCCCAAGTACCGCCGTTCCATTTGTGATAACAGCTACAAAATTGCCTTTAGATGTGTAATCAAAAGCAGAACCAGGATTATGCTGTATCTCTATGCAAGGCGCAGCAACTCCAGGCGAGTAAGCAAGAGAGAGATCCTTTTGCTTTTTAAGTGGTTTATGTGCATACACAGAGAGCTTCCCCTTCTTAGAGCGAGAGTGAAATTCCAACGCTTCTTTTCCTATAGCAGAATGCTGTGATTTTATTGTCATGCAGATTATTCCTGATGAATATTATTTATTATTTGCAAAAAGAGCAATTGCTCGCTTAAAATTACGAGTTGAAGTTGAAAATTCGCACTAAAAATGCTCACCTATATTTTGAAACAAGCAGGCACGGTCATGAAACACACTAGCCAACATTCATACACATATATAATCAACATTTACAATATCATGACTCTAAGCATAGCTTCCTCTCTTCTAGGACAAGCTTATTTATATATATTACTATGATATTAATGAATAACTGTTGTTTTATAAGCTATATAAGTTAACAAAAACTCATAATGAAGAAAAACACCACTAAATGTTGCAAATTAACTTCCTGCAGCCTATTTTTAAGCTTTATACGTGCATAAATACACTATTTGAGTATATTAATTCGCAAAATAGTTTACAAGAAAAATATCCTACTTTAAGTGTGCTACACATCAGATTTTATGACGCATCGCAGCAAAATGAGTATATCTCTACATGCCAACACCTTATAATTCATTTATTTCAGAATAGTCAAGAAAGGTTTTTACATAATTTCGTAATGTATATACTCATCATACTTTTCAACATTGTAGTCTTTAAAATGCTTATTATAATTTTATGTATACATACATCTTTAGTCTTCCCGGCTCTTTTTAAAATCTAACTTCATTAGACATCTTGCAGAAGCTATGTGTGAGGAGTAAGTGGTAGTAGCCTTGAGACGCGCAAAGTAGGCGTGTATTCTAAATATACATAACGACCTTTAGCATTGAAGGCGACTCAAACCAGTCGCTCTAAGAAATTGAGTTATGCAAGAGGTCTATTGAAAAATTTTTCATTTATCAGAGTAGTACAATTATTTTTTATGATAAGGGTGCTTATTGAGTATGGTATATGCTCTGTATAGCTGCTCACAAAGCAATAAAGGCACAAGCTTATGAGCAAAAGTCATTTGACCAAGTGAAAGTACGAAATTCGCTTTACTAATCACTTTACTTGAATGGCCGAAAGCACCTCCTATGCAAAAAGAGATGCGTTGATTTCTTAATGCAAATGTGGATGAGATATAAGATGCAAATTCCTCACTATTCATTGTCGCACCCCTCTCATCTAGAGCTATCAAATAACTATCTGGATTAACTTTGAGCAATAAAGCATCTCCCTCATGTAGTTTCTGCTGCGAGCTTGAGCTAGTTTTGATTTTTAAATCAATTTGTACACGACTAATTTTCCAACGTATCCTCTTTATATACTCATCTTCTAAACCAATTATTGCTGTAGAATTATTCTTGCCAATCGTATAAATAATTATCTCTTGCACCGATATACCTTTAGGTAAATGAAAAATTTGTATTTGATTGATTATGTATTGCACTGCCAGCAGTGCAATACATGAATTTAGACTTTAAAAAGGAGCCAGAAAGAATGTGGATATGCATTTTAAAGACACCAATTTTGAAAAGTATTACTTAGTATATACGTAAATAATATGTTCACAGCTTGAGAATTTTTGCTAACCTTTTATAGTTGATGTAAGAATGTTTTGCTAGATTTTTATAATCTCCGAATATACGCAGCTATTTTTCTGCGTAATACATCACGAGTGTTTTTACGTTACTCTCCATCAGTAATGCCAATGCAAAAAATAGCTGGAGTTTATATGCTATTCACTTCAAATGAGTTTATGAAACAAGTCTTACCAATTAGTATCGTGTAATAAAAAATGTCTGCAAATAAAGAACAGAAATATACCAACCCTGATATAAGTTCATTAATCCCAGTTGTGTCACACTATGATAGCGTGACACTTATGACAAGAACTGGTGATTTAATAAAAACGATTAGTGTCAGTGGTTTTGAAAACAATGATGAATTATTTGGTAGGAATGAGTTAAGCGAAGTATTTCGAAATTCATTGAAAATGCATATTAAAAGCGCAGAATACGCCGTATATATTCATATAATGAATAATACACGCAATATAATTCTTGAATCATCATTCAAATCAGAATCTGTATCTCAAATAGAGCAAACCTGGAATAAGATAAATAAATGGAGCTCTCAGGATATTAGTATGATGTATATTACGATAGTCTCAAGAGGAATGCATGAATCTGCTTTCAACCCTAAAACCGCAATAAGAAGTTTATCGTTTAGATCACTTAAAGCAGCATACTACAATAATCTCGCGAGGCGAAACGAAGAGCTAAGTGGCGTGGTTTCAGGTTTGATAAAAGATATTGGAAGGTTTGGCGCAAAATTGCTCAATATGCGAAAAACTGAGAAAGGCTATGTTTCGGAACCTCTTTCATTTATTAATAAGCTTCTGCATCTTAAAGAAAATGATATATTTCCAAGTACTTATAATCTTGCATCACAAATATCAGACTTAAATATAGACTATTTTTTCAGCTCTCTTCAATTCACAGATTATGACTCCAAAGCTAATGAAAAGAGCGATATATGGGCCGCAGTATATACAATAAAAGTACCATGTAAGCTTGATCATGAGGAATGTATTAAACTACTAGACTTTGAAGGTAAGTATATCATATCAGAAGTCGCAGTTTTTGCTCCTGCGCATATTGCACTTAAGAACGCAAAATACCAGAAAAAAGTTACTGATATCAGTAAGGATGAAGACATAGCAACACTAACTGGTGTCGCAGAATTAATGAATAACAATACACTTGCACCAACAGATTTCTGTGAGCGTCAGATAACTATTACGATATATGAATATGAACAAGAGCTATTTTTTACAAGAACCAAGGAGATCACACGCCTTGCACAGGAAATTGGCCTAATCATGGTAAGAGAGGATTTTAATTGTCCTAAATGTTTTTTCTCTCAAATACCGGGAAATTTTCGATACATAACTAGGAAACAATACACTTCCGGCAGAAATATAGGTTTCTTCTCATCGATTGCAGAGAAGAAAAATGGCAGTTACCACGGCAGCAAATGGGGAGATCCAATATCAATATTTAAAACAGTTTATAATACTGCTTATTATTTCAATTTTCATGATGTATTAAATGATCCAAACAATGGCAATACAATAGTCTTTGGAGAAAAAGATTCTATAAAGAATAAGCTTATTAGATTTTTAATTGCTCAGGCTATGAGGATTAACCCAAAGATTATAAATATTTCTATCAATTCAGATGATAAAAAATTTTTAGAGAGTATCGGAGCTAAAACATTCAATATAGGATCTTTAGATAGTGATAATAAGCAGCTAATATTTGACTTATTAGATTTGCAAAATTTCGAAAATGATATTGAACTTTTCTCAAAAGTTTTAGCTAATATGATACTTGGGCATAATGAAAAGCTTCACAACAAGTATGATAACAAAATTATTGACGTTGCTGAAAAAATGCAGCAGCTTCAAACTACACAAGATAAGATAAACCTTTTATTAGAACTAGCAGTTGGTGATCATGAAAATGACCTACTAGAAGCTGTGAAAACATTTCTAGAAAAATTCAATAAGTTATGCACAGCTCAATGTGATATCTCTACTATAATATCAAATCAAATTTGTAACATAGATTTTGGAGAACATACAGAGAGTTCAGACAACCTGCATATTATCTCCAATGCTATAGCTATATTACTAATGCGTATTATAAAACTCCTTGATGGCAACCCAACCATAATAGTATTTAACGAATTTGATATGCTATATAACAATAAAATTATGGAAAAATACCTTAAACCTTTGCTGAAATTTATTGCTGAAAAAAATGCCATCGTTTTACTAGGATCAAAATATAATGAAAAGTTATACGCTGCACCCTTTTTTAAAAGCAGTTTAGATTGCTTCGCAAGCCTGCTATTCACAGGACATAGAGCAGCCGATAACCTAGCTAGAAAATCATTTAAGCTGACGCATGATGAGCTTTATTCGATAAAGAGTAGTGGAAACAAAAAGAATTTGGTACTCTTGAAACAACAGACTGATACCTTAAGCGTTAGGTTTGAATTTAACAACATTGCATCATTGTTAGAAAGCGGCAACTCATTATGAATGTGACATCTAATTTGTTATTTTATATATCAGAAGTAGCATATTTTGCTAAACATATAGCAGTTAACAGATTTAGTGGTGTTCTCTTTTATTTTCTACTTTCGTTTTTTGTTTCTCAAATAACGTTTGCGCATGATCTCCTTTGCAAAAATTGGTTGAATGGAAAAGAAGACCCGAGTAATGAGAATCAATCCTTGGATAGTCAAGGTGTGAAAGGGGTTTGTAAAGATTTCTTTCCAACATTTGGTGAGAGGGAAAAGTTAGAAAGAAGCAATACAGATCCATTTGAAGCAAGATATGTTGTTACGAGGCAATATTGTTGGGCTAGATTTATTTTTGATAGTGAGCTAAGATGCGGCGCTCCAAGAATGGTGGGGTTTTTTCAGTTCTCCTGGGACCCACCTGCTTATACTCTCTGGGGAGACACAAAGACAGGCTCTGTCGGAATAGAAAGTACGAAGGATTGCTCTTCAGATAAGAATGATATTAACATATACGGTATCTTTAATAAAGCAAGAGTGTGTAGCTTTGGCCCTGGAGCTGAGTACGCACACGGTGGAAAAAATAATACAAATAGAACTAAGGTATGCGCATACTATGTTTCTTCTTTTGGTGGAATAATAGGTCGTGGATCTTTTGAAAACGGTCTAATTGGTTGTGTTGATGCTCCATTAATGCCAGGTCCTCCAACATTTAACAGTGTATTATCACCATCTTCTGAACCATATGTTGATACATCAATCAGCATCAAGGAATTAATAGCGCTTGGAAGCTCTTTTGAGCAACCAGTTATAAGAATGATGACAACTAGGAATAGTACGCAAATAGGAGAAAAAACATCTGACAACATATTAATTAAGTATAAGTTTGATGGTGATACCTCAGATGGTGGAACGCCTTCCATTCCTCAATGCGCTTCATTTCCTGACTTATCAACCCTTAAATACTGTGCAAAGGTAGCTCCAGATCAACCTGGCAAAGTATGTGCATGCGCTGAGCCTGACTGCAAAGATAATGTGTTTTTAGGGTGTGTCCCGAGGCCTACTCCTGCGCAATCAAATGTTGCAATTGTTCCAGAGTATATAGCAGATAGCGACGATTTAGAGAATCTATATCCAGCCATTAACTTGATATTCGCAAGAGCTCACGGCAGCATCCCTATTATGAGAGATCAAGATAACAGTGAAGTATATCAAGGAAAGGATGGCAATTTTTATAAGCTTGATTCAAATGGCACACAAACACAAAATCAAGCAAACCCTTACCCGAATCCCAAACAACCATTTAAATATGATAGATTACCGCTATCTAAAGAAGATTCTCCAATCATAATAAGAGAATATTATAAAAAACAGTTTGAAGAGAAAAATCCAGATGGCTCAAGTGTCATAAATGAGCTGCTTTCTCGTGATGAAAAAGGATTATATGGGATGCAGTTCAACGTAATAATTCCGAAATTTGATAGTGAAGGTGAAGTAGAAAAAATTAAAGTTTTAACCGCTCAAGCTAGAAGTCAGGAAGGAGGGGATAAGTGCACTGTGTGTACTACTGAATCCCCTGACTCTGATTATCCAGAGTATATTGTTCCATCTGGTATACGCGACGTTAGTCTTTGCTGCTCACCTTCTATTCCTCCAAAAGATCAATTGAACAAGTGCATTGTACCCAACTATTCCACTCAAACATGTATTGATAAATCAGGGACGCTGCCAGAAAGAGATCAAGATGCTGAGAGAGCGGTATGTCCTGGTATATACGGTGGTGTAGAAGGTGATACTGTTGATAAGATTTGCCTTGTAAATCAGTCAGACAACTGGGATGAAGCAATGCCAAAGCCGCTCTGCGTTCTAATACCACAGAAATGCGACGCAATTAATTCTCCGACTGAAAGCAGTGGTTATACCACTTGGGCAGTAGCAGACAAGGGAGAAGTGCAAACTGGAGCGTGTGATGCTGAATACGGCGTAGTTGAGCAAATGGAGATCGCTTTTAAAATTAAAGATGGAACACTTTCTTCAACCGAAGCAATAAAGGCACAAGAGGAATTTGTCAAATTTCGTGATGCATATGAAAGCGCTAAAGGAAAAGCTAAGTTAGAAAATCGCAATGTACAGCCTGGCGAACTTCCGCAAACACAGTACTTAACTATAACGCAAAATACCCTGAAACCTCAGCGCACTTGCAAAGGCTCTATATTTAGTCAAGTTACTAACCCTTGTGTTTATACAAATGGCTGTCCTTCTATTACTAAAGCAGCTCCTATTACCGGAAATACAACATGGGCAGATAGCTCTTCTGCTTACAAACAAAACAAAGGAAAATATACACAAGATCCAAGTTCTGGAATCGGAACAAATCAAACCTCTGTTACAAGCACCTGCAAAGAGCCATATCCTGAGAAGTCAAGTACATCAGACCCAACTAGAATATGCACTACACGCTATCAAGGCGATGCAGGAAGTGGAACATTGATTAACCAGTTTTGGAGAAAAGCTGATAATATATGCAAAAAGAAAACACCAGATTCTCAAGATTAATGCGCTTCGCTCATATCAAAATCCACGCGAAAACAATATATAGTACGCGCGCCAAAAGTTTCAGAGGCTGTATGAAATGGCGCTCTGAGCGTCAAAATAGCGCTTTAAATGCTTTAAATCCGCAAGGAAATGTTATAAACTTACGGATTTTTTTGAAAGTAGATTTATAGCATAGTGCCACTAATATATCCGAAAATTAGCACTGGAGCCTCAGCTTCATTTGTTTTGCATTGTAATAGTAACCGATTTTCACACTGCACTTTATGCTTCATCTTGCGCTTTATACAAATTCAGCAGACCACCTTTTGTTTCAAAAATTAACCAAACACGCTCAAAAATAATACACATAGCTGAATTTGCCATAACATTTGATGATGTAACTATAGGATCCAGTATCACATTAAATGCTATTATTATTGCCGTCATCTCTTCATTGAAACCTAAATAGCGCTGATATATAGGTAACATTATAAAAATAGCCCCTCCCATCACTGCAGCAGTAGTAAATCTACTAACTATAAATATAGATAAAAACGCAATAAATGTTTGCAATGATGGAATATCTCCAGTAAAAAAAGCCACCAATATACAACATAGAAATACGTTAATAAAACAGTCACCTATTTGTTGTATGTTAGTAGTTGCTGGTATAATCATTGACGCAAAATCTTTATTCTTTAAATTTTGCTCTGTCACGCTAATCGTGACTGGCATGGTTGCTGCACTAGACATAGAAGAAAATGCTATAATGCCGGCAGGAAGCGCTGTTTTAAAACATTTCAATGCTCTAGAAAAAGAGAATCTTGCTGCAACAAGGTATAGAAACAGGACATAAACTAAAAGTCCAACTATCATTATTATAATAGCTTGGCTACCTTGCATAACAAGCTGCATTGCATTTCCTGATCTTATAAATTTAATAAACAATCCTAAAACTAGAAACGGAACCAGTCTTACAAAAACCCTGCTGAAGATTAGCGTAACAAAATTTTTCAGACTCTGCATATTATCCTCAAGTGTCTTGATACCTATATGAGGGAATATTAATCCAAATACTACGCCAATTATTGTACCGTATTCAACTCTCCAAAACCAAGGAATCATACCTGATATGGAAAAAATTGGTAATAAAGTGACTTCTTGTACTTCAATCATAGAAGCGCTGTAGAAACGAGCACCAAAGACGCTCAGCCCATATGCTGCAAACGAAGCAAAACTATTAGAAATAGCTTCAAACAACACGAGTAATATCACCATCAGCCATCCCTGAGATTTAAAATGGTTCAGCGTGGTTGATATATAAACAAAAATGGCAATCGGTAGAAAAGCCATTAATAGATCTTTGATTAATATACTCAGTGTATAAAGAGCACTTATAAAGCAATTAGGAATGACTTTTTCGAGTAATAATGCTGTGATCAGTATAAGAAACAACTGAAATGGAACATTCTTTGAAAGAGTTTTTATACTCATGAATATATGAATATTAATTTATGTTTGTGCAACGACAATTTTACTCTAATGTCTTTACTGCAATATGAAAAGTCTGCAAATTATTAATCCACGAATTAAACTTCTTCAATAGACTTCTTCTTCAAACTCGATTCCAGTGAGACAAGTGCAAGGAGCACAGTATACAAGAAGTATATGAGCACCTGAAGGCCAAGATGCGACGAAGCAATTAGCCACCGAAACAAGCGTTTGAAGAAGTCTAATGTAAAACTATACAAAGATTGTAGTATCAATTTTTGTGGAGAAGTTAAATGTGCAAAAATTAGCCTTTAGGACTACCCTGCGCTAATTTTTGTATATATTATTACTCATGTGCCTAAGCAAACACTGCTTTCACAAAAGCCGTAAGTTTTTTGCGTTTGTTATAACATTTTCTTACGAATTTAAAGCGCTATTTTGACCCTCGTGGCAGTATTTCATGCGCGCTTCCGAGATTTTTGGCGCGTACCAATTAATGTTGCAGACACTATACATCATTAAATACAGACTTTAGGATTCTACCTCCAAATTCTAGCCCTACCATATCTATTCCATGCCCAAGAGCTCTACAAGTAAGAGTGTGCAGCCTAGCGCCAGATTTGACTAACAAAATAGCACTTCTTTGCATAGATTCAATTTGTACGACATCATCATCCTTTCCATGTATAAGTACTATATCTTGAATAGAGTTTACCCCAGTAAATGAATCTATATTGGAATTTTCACCTTGTATTAAAAGTCCAGAATAACAAAGCAATACCCTAGGACTTTCCTTCATATTTAACCCTGTGTGCAGAGCCATCATACCACCTTGTGAAAATCCTAAAATAACAGTTTGCTTTGCAGAAAGACTAAACCTTTTCATTTGCTCTAAAATAAATGGTTCAAGTATTTTCATAGCTGTATTTGCGCCATTTAACATTGCTTCCTGAGATCTATTAACTAGACTAAACCATTGGTATGCATCATATTCTGGTGCATTTTCAAAACGCTGACATGCATTAGGAGATATAAAATGAGCATTAGGTAGATATTTACTAATCTCAGGCGCTATATTTATCAAATCATCTTTATTTGACCCATAGCCGTGCAATAATATTACCAGTTGTTTAGGATTTCCTGGGCCACTTGCACTAAATTCTCTAAATTCTAACATTTCTGGCGACCTAAAACTTTTCTATTTTCATTTGTAAATTTTTGAAATGCTCAGAATTTCTATATATCAGTAGAATTTATAATTTGCAAAGGTTCAGTTCGAACTGGTAGTTCCTTAGTGATTATTTTATATATATAGAACATCAATAACGTTAAACACAAAAAGTAAAGTGGCATTGGAATTAACGTGCCATTGTGCAAAGCCCCCATAATAAAAGTGCAAAGCGATATTAGCATATAGTATATGAAGTTAAATATACTAGAAGCCGTACCTATGCACTTTGTATAATCAGCAAGACCAAGTGATAGTGCATTACCGACAACCATTGTAGCACCGACTCTTAAAATCATTTGACTGATTATTATGATGCGAATCAAAACACTTTCAGAAAGTGTTGAATTAAAATGATATATCATTATAAACACCGTGAAGCATATAGTGCTAAATACCATCACTAAAATTCCATACTTCATAATCTTAATCTGTGGTATTAATCCTTGCAGTCTATTGGAAATTAATCCACCCAACATTGCACTTACCGCAATCATAGTAAAACTAAACCCATATTGACTTGGTGAAAGCCCAAGAAGTTTGATTAAATAAAATGCACCTTCCGCAAAATAACTAAATAATATACCATTACATATTCCGATTATGACTGCAAAGCCAAGAACTTTTCTGTCTTGCCGCATTTGTAACATAACACCAGTGATAGGTATATTTTTTCTATTATCTTTTGTTAATGTTTCTGGCAGCATGATTATGACAAAAATCGCTGCAAGAACCCCAAACGCAGAAAGAACTATAAATATACTGTGCCATGTATCATGTTCTGCAATAATACCGCCAGTAAGCGGGCCAATTGCAGGAAATATCGAAAGTGCAACTCCTATTATTGAATAAACTTTACCAAGTTTTGCTCCTGTAAACGCATCTCTACAAATAGCCTGCCCCAGAACACTACCAGCACTGCCACCAAACGCTTGTATAAATCTGCTAATCATTAGTTCGGTTATTGAATAAGAATAATAACAAAAAATACAGCCAAGAATAAAAAATATAAGTCCAGATAAAAGAGAATTTTTTCTTCCAATTCTATCAGATAAATGGCCCCAGAAAAACGTTCCAATTGCAAAACCTATCAAATAAATTGTGAGAGTAAATTCAACTATAGGAGGCGTTGAGTTAAGTTCAATTGCTATATTTGGAAGCGAAGGTGTGTAAATAGTCTCAGCAAAAAGTGGCAATCCAATCACCAGCACTATTATCCATAGAGGAAAAGAGAGAGTTTTAAACATATCTTTATTTTTCATACAGAAATTAAAAACACACCAAATCAATTGCAAAAACATTGCAAAATAAAATCTTGGCTATACTAATTTAACTCAAGTTACCGATTCATAACTAAAAGTGTATGGTAAATTTCTCATCAATATCAAGAAGTATATGACACTTAAGCAGTAGAACTCTTTCGAAACTCTACTTCCTTTGTGAGAACTGGTGCGTTGATCTCGTGGCTTCAGATCCTCAAATGTATATCAAATACACTCCGGTCCTTCCTTGCGCCTAAATCTCCTGCCATTTCTCTGCCAGAAGCTAGTTTCGAAAGAGGTCTAGTGACTTATAAAATATCAACTCTGCAAAAATCGTTGAATTTTATATTTCGAAAATTTCGAATATAGGTATTAGTCGCCTGCGTCATAACTCTAAGGAACATAGAAGTTATCTTGGCCTGCAAGCAATTACGAAATTACGATGCACCGAAAGTCCAATAGAAAAAATGGCAAAATTGCCAAAAATCTTATGGATTTTGTGAACGTAGTATTTGCTAGGTATATGACAAATTATATAGCTAAAGCAGTATAAAATAAGAGCGCACTTAATTTTTCTAACAAGACGAAGCTAGTACGCACCCGCGCCAAAAATCTCAGAAGCTGTATAAAATGCTGCCCCGAGTGTCAAAGTGGTGTTTTAAATCCGTAAGAAAATGTTATAATAAGCGCAAAAAACTTACGGATTTTGTGAACGTAGTATTTGCTAGGTATAGGAGAATTAATATATCCGCAAATTAGCGCATGGCAGCTCTAAAGGCTAATTTTTGTACATTTAACTTCTACGCAAATCAATTTTTGGCAGGTAGACAAGCTAAAGTGTTCTGTGATTTGTGGAACTTGGTATAAGATACATATGGAGTGGAAAAAACCTGTGCTAAGTACTATTTACACAATGACTTAGTTAACAAGACCATCATCAGGTGATTCTGCAAAACCGCTAAAATCACTGGTGTTCCCGGCAGGAATTGAACCTGCGACCTTCGGATTAGGAATCCAACGCTCTATCCTGCTGAGCTACGGGAACTCTTTTTCTGGTAAGAGTACTTTTACTACTTCCATGTCATTGTAGTCAATAGTTGGTTTGATTATCATATCACCATTTTTACTTACCACAGAACCAACATAAAGCCCATAAGGTATTAAACTACCTTCACCAGAAGTAAATACTATATCATTTTCCATGATATTATTGTTTGATTGCTCAACATAAAGCATTTTCATTGTACCATTTTCTGCATTGCCTATGGCAATACATGAAATTTTGCTATGAAAAAGCCTAACAGGAATCTTAGAACTACCATTAGTAAACAGCAAAACTCTAGCAGATCTTTTGGAAACACTTATTACTCTACCTATAGCACCAAATCCACTTAACACTGGGTAACCATCTTTGATACCATCTTCAGTACCAGCATTTATCATAATAGTTGTTCCAAGTTCATCTAAGGCTGCACTCACAACTCTAGCTGAAATATATCTGTAATTTATATATCCAGTATAATTTAATAAATCTTTTAATTGCTGATTTTCAAGTTCCAACTTTGCTATAGTATTTAGCATTTCAGAAGCTTTAGTATTTGCTAGCTTAAGATCCTTATTTTCTGCCAATACTTCGTCGTATAATCTAAAATCATCTAACTTCGATTTAGCCCAATGAAACGGAGACGATACAGCGCTATAAAAACCACTAACTGTATCTTCAGAGATAAAAGATAGATCTTTAACACTATAAGAATTGAAAAATAATGAAAGTAGACTGCAAATAATTATAGCAACAACTGCACGAAATCGTGTTATGAATACACAAAAATCACTAACGTTATGAAAGACTGTTTCTGCTCTACTACTACGTTGCTTATTCCTCATAACTTATAATACCATATACTTATAAATCCATTTTTATTCACAAATAAGTGGAGAAAACTGCACTGCTTTAACATATAGAGTGCATTAATTAAAAATCAATGCAAATAAAAAACCACTTAGAAATTGGCACCTTACAACAATGCTCCATTAGTTCTTCCTAGCTCTTTTTGAAACCTAACTTCGTACATATAATAAATATAACTCCTAATTTATCAGAGATATACGATCGATACTTGAACAATAATTCTATAGAATTCAAGCAAACCTATGCCTAGCAGCTTTAAGTTTCTCAAATGCGTCACCTGCATGATATGAAGAACGCGTTAGTGGACTAGCAGACACCATATGAAACCCTTTTGCTCTAGCCATCTTTTCGTAATATAAGAATTCTTCCGGCAGCACATAACGCGCTACTTCAGCATGCTTAGGTGTTGGCTGCAGATATTGCCCTATAGTCAAAAAATCCACATCTGCAGCTCTTAAATCATCCATAACCTGCAGAACTTCCGTATCATCCTCTCCAAGACCAACCATCAAACCAGATTTGGTAAAAACATCTTTATCTATTGCCTTTGCTTTATATAGTATATTCAGCGAATGAAAATATCTAGCACCTGGTCTAATTTTCGTATATAAAGACGGAACTGTTTCTATATTATGATTAAAAACATCAGGCTTTGCCTTGATTACAATCTCAAGTGCCCCCTCCTTGCGCAAGAAATCAGGCGTCAAAACTTCAACTGTTGTTTCCGCACTACGTTTTTTGATTTGTGATATACACTCCGCAAAATGCGTAGCGCCACCATCTTCCAAATCATCTCTATCAACAGAAGTTATTACAACATGCTTCAAACCAAGCTCAGCTACTGCAAACGCAACTCTCTCAGGTTCATGCGGATCTAATTTATCAGGTAAACCAGTTGCAACGTTACAAAATCTACAAGCTCTAGTACAGACGCTCCCTAATATCATGAATGTAGCATGTTTTTTCTCCCAACATTCCCCTATGTTAGGACATGCAGCTTCCTGACAAACTGTATTTAGATTATTTTTCTTAACCAGATCTCTAGTCGCTAAGTACTCAGAGCTCACAGGCGCCTTAACTTTGATCCAATCTGGTTTTCTTAACTTTGCGCACATATCAGCTGCATTATATTAGTTTGAATGTCATTATAAAGCTATATAGCCCAGATTTATTCCAAAAACTAGTAATAATCGCAAACGTCAAATTACAATAGACTTCTTCTTAAAACGCTTGTTCCAGTTTAGGCAAGTGCAAGTAGCATACGAAAGCGAGTGGAACACAGTATACAAGAAATACATGAGCATCCTAAAAACAAAAGATGTGACAAAGCAATTAGCCACTGGAGCAAACGTTTGAAGCAGAACTCTAATCCTGATTTTCAATGTTATACCAAATCCCACAAATAACAGCATATAACCGCTGTGTATTTTGTTAGAAAATTTAAGATTAGATTTAAGTGATCTGTATTAGAAGTAAAGCTAAGAAGAGCACGCTTAAATTTTCTACAAAGACGAAGCTAAAGTGTTCTGTTATTTAGGGTATTTTGTATTAGACTTCAAAAAGAGCCAGGAAAAATTCAGGCGCAAGGAGTTTATAATGAAATACATAAGGAATATTCTGGATAACAGCCAATTTTGAAGCATGACAAGCAGCAAAGTGCCATAAGAGACACAAAGCACTATAAATAAGAAAAAATTTGTGAAGTCAAATCTCTGAAAAAAGTAATAGAAAATGTTCATACTGCTGCAAGCAAATATAAACTCACAAGTAGCAAAAAGACCAACCTAAATAAATCTAAGTATCAACAATAAACAAAACAACCTGAAGCGGTTGAACAACCGCTATACAATGACTTATCAAGCAGGAATGATAGATATAAAAGATCTATCTCTTTCACCTCTATGAAACTTAACATATCCAGGAACAACAGCAAAAATAGTGTGGTCACGTCCCATACCAACATTTTGCCCAGGATGAAACTTTGTTCCGCGCTGACGCACTATAATGCTGCCAGGAGTCACAAGCTCTCCACCAAATTTTTTTACGCCTAACCTGCGTCCGGCTGAGTCTCTACCATTTCTTGAACTACCACCGGCTTTCTTGGTTGCCATACTATTACCTCAATATATTTAACTATCTATACAATGATTTCCTTTACCCTAAGCACAGTAATCTGCTGACGGTGGCCGCGTTTTCTACGATAATTGTGTCTACGCTTCTTCTTGAAGACTATCACCTTATCAGTCTTATCATGCGCTATAACCTCAGCCATCACTTTAGCTCCATCTAAATAAGGCTGACCAATTTTAGTACCGACTGCCATAACCTCACCTAGCTGCACCACTTCTCCTGGCTCGCTGTACATTTTTTCAACTTTCACTACACTGCCTGACTTAACGCGATACTGTTTTCCACCACTCTCTACTACAGCAAACATAAAATTAATCTCTAAAAATCATTTAACAAACGCCCCAAAATGGTTCGCAAGAAAAATCTAGAACACAAACTGGCCTATAAAAAGCGCATTTCAAAACAAAAAACCATGGAATCAAAATAAATTAAGCAACTGCTGCCCAACATTTGAAATAAGACAGCCACCATAAAACTCCACCGTCGCGCCAAGATTAGGATAATATACAACTTGTGCATTTGTGTCAAATACTAGTTCTCTTCTGATAATCAGCTCATATTAACAAAAGTTAGCTAATATTTTGCTGCATCCAGAAAATACCCTTTGAGTAAGAAAAACAAATTTGTTATCATGCTTATGCTTTTTAAGTATTACCTTATATTTACATATTGTAATTTGCGCTTAGTATACAACATGTATATTTTGTGAATACTTTAAATAACTGGATATCAAACAAAAATTCACGTGCATCACCTTCTTTGCGCTTCTTATGTGAAAAACGTTGCTCTGCTATCTTAGCATGGATGTATCACAGCTTAAGAACGTTTTTGCCTTTTTGGTGCGCTATTTTACTAGCGTTAATTATGGCTTTGCACTGGAAAAAACCAAAAATTAGGATAATTAAAAATATGAGCGAATATAGCCCAAATTTTACCATGAGACAGCTTTTAGAAGCTGGAGTTCACTATGGTCATAAGAAAAACTTTTGGAATCCCAAAATGGCGCAGTACATATATGGGGTAAGAAGTGGTATACATATAATAGATCTAGAACAAACATATAAATTGCTTGCAAAGGCACTTGAAAATTTACAAAATGTTGCAGCACAGAATGGAAGAATTCTATTTGTTGGAACAAAAAAACAGGGTAGTGACACAGTAGCAGAACATGCAAAAAGATGTGGTCAATATTACGTAAATTACCGCTGGCTTCCAGGCATGCTTACAAATCGTGCAACAATTCAGAATTCCATCAATAAACTCAAAGAGTATGAAGGAATGCTGAATGATCCAAGTTCTCTATTATTAAAGAAAGAAAAACTGGAGTTATCAAGAAAACATCAAAAGCTTGAGCTTGCACTTGGTGGTATACGTAATTTAGGCGGATTACCAAATTTAATTTTTGCACTTGATACCAGAGAGAATGATATCGCAATACAAGAAGCAAAAAAGCTGAAGATTCCAGTCGTTGCCATAGTAGATACTAATGCGCAATTTGATGGTGTTGATTATATAATCCCTGGAAATGATGATGCAAGAAAATCCATAGAGCTTTATTGTAAACTTGCCGCTGATGCGATATTGCAGGGCGTACAGATCAGTCTCGCCAAATCCGGTGTTGATATAGGCGCTATGAGTGAAACTGAGTTTGTTGCGCCACAAGCTAATGCAAAACCTATAAAAAATACTGATGCAAACTCAGAGCAAGATAGTATACCCGAAGATAAATAAGCTATAGCGCATAAATCTAGTTTTTGCTGCGTAGTTTCTTTTTAAAGTGTATGCTGCACAAAGCTAGAGCGCATAGGTTATTTCATTCTCTGCTATAGACCTGTGTTAAGCTAGTAATAATAAAATAATTTATGAGAGTATGAAGTGGTGATAAGTGCTGAAAGTGTAAAAGCGCTACGTGAAAAAACTGGCGCCGGAATGATGGATTGTAAATCTGCCTTGACTCAGTGTGATGGTGATGTAAATGCTGCTATAGATTTTCTACGTGCAAAAGGACTTGCAAATGCTGAGAAAAAAGCAGATAGAGTTGCTGCTCAAGGACTTGTATCAATTTCTGTGCACAAAGATGGGAGTATGGCTTCTATAATTGAGCTAAATTCAGAAACAGATTTTGTAGCAAAAAATGATAAATTCCAAAGTTTAGCTGCCAATCTATCAAATATCGCTCTTGAATCTGGCGAACAAGACATTACAAAGTTTTGTGATATGCAATACGACAGCAATGTAAAAGTGAAAGATGCAATAGTTGAAGGAATCGCCGTCATAGGTGAAAATATCAATTTACGCAGAATAGATGTACTTAAGGTAGATGGAGTTGTTGCAAGCTATGTTCACAGCGCAGTTGCAAATGGCATGGGAAAAATAGGCGTGGTAATTGCTATAGAATCAACAGGTCAGCATACAAAAATTGCTAAGCTTGGAAAAGAACTTGCAATGCAAGTTGCCGCATATAGGCCAATTGCTATTGCTATAGATGGCGTAAACAAGTCGCTTATAGAACGTGAGACATCTGTACTTAAGGAAAGACTTATAAATATCACACATGAATCTGGTGGTACAAAAAAAATAGATGAAGCAAAATTTCTTCAAGGTGGACTTGCGAAGTTTTACTCTGAAGCTGTACTCATGGAACAAATTTTCCTGCTTGATAGTAAGAAAAAAGTCTCAACAGTAATTAATGAGCTTGAGAAAGAAATTGGAGCAACAATCAAGATAACAAAAGTTATCCGTTATCAAGTCGGTGAGGAAGATACCTCCTGCAGCACAATAGTTGCTTAAGTGTTATATCTAGATTAAAAGTGCGTGCCTCGTATTTCACTCTATGTGCATTTATGTCATGTTGTTGTGTTTATTTAAATTGTAGCGCGCATTTATAATATAGCAAAGGAAGTTGATGGTATGATAGACTTGATATATGATTTTCAATTTTAAAGTAAAAATTGGCCTTTTAATTCACAGTTTTCAAGCTCTTCAGTACACTAAAAATTTCACTTTAAATATATGGCACTGCCCCCACACTGCTTGTGTGAAGATTTTTGAGCATGATTTTTTAGAGTACCAGTTAATTTCTGAGTCAAATATTATATATATTCGCAAAAAAAATTAACGAAGCAATCTGGAAAATTAGATAAAAAATGCTTACACAATAACTTAGCTAATGGTGCCATATACATAATACACACCAACTTTGCATTTACCTTGCGGGATTGCCATATCAATGCTTGCGCTTTATAACTTCATACGTCTAAAGATTATACATAGAGTAGAGACTTCTGGAATTTAGCACTAAACATATAGATAATAAGAGAAAGCTTAGCTTCATATTTTGCATTATCAGCTCAACTAGAATGAAACAAGTACACAATACTCAATTTCATTTGGTTATTAATTAAGAGATCGGCACATTACTATGTCGATTTTAGTGAATAAATATCTATCTATTTTTGAGACTGCAGAATCTTCTTTCACTTATAAGGTAAGAATGTCATTTATGTCTTTAACATCTAATTACCGTAATAAAAAACAAACTCTAAAAACGTCAAAAGGACGTACTAATTCCTCTGCAAATTGGCTGAGAAGAAATATAAATGACCCTTATATAGCACTTGCAAAAAAATCTGGTTATCGCTCTCGCGCAGCATTTAAATTAATTGAGATCGACGAGAAATTCAAACTCCTATCTTCTGCTCGAAATATTTTAGACTTAGGCTCAGCTCCTGGAAGTTGGTTGCAAATTCTATCGTCTTCCGCAAAAAAAGACTCTAGAATAATTGGAGTGGATTTAAAAGCAGTTGAAGATATCAGTGGCATAGATTGCATTATCGGAGACTTCACAGACCAAACTGTTATAGAAGAAATCCTGCTGCGCTTTGGTGAAGCTGGTATAGATCTAATAGTCAGCGATATGGCAGCAAACGCATCAGGAGATTCAGGTATCGATGCGATAAGAAACCTCAAACTGTTAGAAATCGCTGCAAAATTTGCAATCTTAAACTTGAAAATAGGCGGTCACTTTGTAGCAAAGACTTTACTTACAGGTGGCAGAGAAAAGTCCGTAAACGATATGCTTAAATCCAATTTTGAAAAATTAAAAATCTTTAAGCCTAAATCTAGCTATAGCGATTCTAAGGAACAATATGTTATAGCATTAAAAAAGCATAATTTGATTAATTACTAATACTTATGAACAACTCTAAAAAATTGATACTTGCCTCTTCCTCTGAAGAGCGCATGCGCATGCTCACAGCATCTGGATATAAAGTCGACTCAATAGTTCCTGCTAATATAGATGAATCCGAGCTAAAAGGAGAGATGCCGAAAGCTTTGGCATTCAGGTTAGCTTTTGAAAAGGTCCAGAAAGTCTCTCAAGAATTTCCTAATGATGTTGTAATAGGAGCAGATACAGTAGTCTCAGTTGGCAGAACATCTCTGCCAAAAGCACTGCTTGAGTCCGACGCAAAACTCTGCTTAGACAAACTATCTGGAAGAAGACATGTAGTTTACACAGGTATCTGTCTCGCACATAACAGTATATTTAGAAAGAAAGTTGCAATGTCAATTGTAAAATTTAAGCACTTAACAGAGGAAGAAAAAAGTTTTTATGTAGAATCTAAAGAGTGGTATGGAAAAGCTGGTGGATATGCGATACGCGGAAAAGCCTCATCGTTTATTCAATATATAAGAGGACTTGATTCTACAATCATGGGCCTTCCAATGAGTATTGTATACAATCTACTACAAAGCTTTGGAATTAAACCATCCAATTAATTTTAGTGCTAAGTACTAACTAACCAGAGTTGGCTGATAGATAAATTTTTCTATTTAGTCGCCTGCTTCATAGTCCATCCGCCAAAAGTATGCATTTTAGCTTTTGAAACCCATTGGTACGACTTTATATTGTGTGTTTTGTTGCTTAGCTGATGCTATTTGTATCAATTTGTTGTGATTTTTTACGGCAGAATGAGAAAAATGTCTGCAAAGCGTGTAAAATGCTGTGTTTTAAGCATGCGTCCTCTATTGCCACTTTGTAGCATTTGATTTTTATATGTTGAACTTTATGTGATTAGCCAGATAGTGTGCGCTCTATCACCTTCAGATTCATGCCTATTGCTGATATAAATGGATTTTTAGCGTAACTTTCAATCGCTTTAAATACTTCCATACCTTTGAAGAATGTACTCCATCTGCCACAAATTGACTTGCTACGCAAATAAATCTTTGTGGAGAAGTTAAATGTGCAAAAATTAGCACAGGACTCGGCACTGCACTAATTTTTGGATATATTATTACTCATACACCTAAGCAAACACTGCCTTCACAACATCCGTAAGGTTTTTGTGTTTATTATAACATTTTCTTACGGATTTAAAGCACTATTTTTGCGCTCCAAGCACTATTTTATGCGCACTTTCGAGACTTTTTGACGCGCGTACAATATAACATTATCTTTTATTAATTGATAGGAAATATACTATAGAACGTAAAAATTCATAATTAAACAGAATTGAGCTCCGTATTAAAGGCCGCATATATGAGCATATGTTAAAATTTTACTATAGCTTGGCCACCAATCTTTCAAAATTTCCCCAAAAACCTCTTCATTAGATTCAAATCCAGCAGCATAAAGCAGAAAATTCTCCCGATCTTTGGTAAATATCGCAATATCATATATATATCCGCATCCACTGTTCAATAAACTTTAAAGAAGAGAAGGAATTTAAAGAGTTATTATGCGGAAGATGCCTATAATTATCCCCATTATATAGTTTTTACTTAAAAAGAGAGCTAAAGAGTTGATCAAAAGTATACTTAAAGTTATAATATTTATAGATCCATATAACCAATAAAAATTCTAAAATATCGATAAGATATGTAAATATTCTAATGATATGATTTTTTTATATAAAGGCACAGAGATGATACCAGTTATAGCGAGAGTATTAGCGCTATTTTATAAATCTACGCTTCTTTAAGTGATAATTTATAATTTTGTTTAAATATAATCCATTATTGAATGGTGAGTTATGCTGATTTTTGAATTCAAATATGTGAATATATTTTGCTATTTTTAATGATAATTAGGAGGTGAAGTGGCTTTTAGTGATGAATTAAATTACGGCCTTTTTCTTAAATTTTGTTAAATAGCAATATTTCGAAAGTTAATACTCTGCACGATAAAAAGTTTATCAGTGAATTGATAAAGCCAATTAATAGTAAATGGGCAGTAGTTATATAACTGGCTTCATGAGAAATATGAGAACTTTAGTTGCAATACTCACTAATCTGTTTCTTAAAAGCATAAATAAGCCAGTTGATAATGTAGTTATTAGAAATTTAGGTGCCGCATTCATAAGTGCACTAAGCGAGGATTTTAAGAGCATGATTTTTTAGAGCACAGAGTAAAATATTAGACCTCTTGCATAACCTATTTAAAGCTCAAAGTTATAGATACCAGCAAGTAAATTAAACCTTAAACCGAATCGTTTTCTTCTGTTCCTATAACGATCAGCGATAATTTTAAATCGTTTGATCATGCCTATGACGTTTTCATTTAAAACACGTTCACTAGACAATTGACGATTTTTCTTTTTATCTTTCCTGCTTAGTGGTCGCTTTTTTGTCTTTTTCTTTGGTAACTCTGAATTATAATGCAACTTATCAATGCCTTGATAACCAGTATCTGTAAGAACTTTAATCTCAGGGTGGATGTGAACTCCGGATTCTTTAAATAACCTGAAATCATGACGCTTGCCATTAGAAAAATTAGTGCAAATGATTTCTTTTTTCCTTTTATCCACAATAAGCTGAGTTTTTAGAGTATGTCGCCTCTTTTTTCCCGAATAAAAGTGCTTCTGTTTTTTTTAGGTCGTTCTATCGGTGTTTCAGTAGCATCAATTAACACAAGTTCGTATTCAGAATCGCTTTTGGGTCTTTCTCATTGATTGTGTAAATTTTTTAGAGCCATTAAAATCTCCCATCAAATTTGATTATAAAATGAGCCATAGCTTCATTCCAGTTAGAGATAGGCATGGTCCATTTTTTGGTAATATAATCAATCGTTAGGTATAAAACCTTGAATACCGAATCATCATTTGGGAAAACACGCTTATTTCTTGTAACTTTTCTCAACTGACTATTCAGCGATTCTATAGCATTTGTAGTGTAAATTATCTTACGGATACTCTCTGGATATTGCAGAAATATTACAAGATTCTCCCAATTATTATACCAGGATTTTGCTATATGTGGATATCGTTTACTCCATTTCTTATCAAAAGATTCTAGGGCAAGATGCGCTTCATCTTCAGTAGCAGAGCTATAAATAAGCTTTAAATCTGATGCCAATAATTTTCTGTCTTTATATGATACATACTTCAGGCTATTTCTAATTTGATGTACTATACAAAGCTGATGCTCAGTTTTGGGATAACTTGCGCATATAGCTTCAGACATACCAGTCAGGTTATCACTACAGGCAATTAATATATCTTTTAATCCTCGATTCTTCAATTCAGTAAAATTACTAAGCCAGAATTTAGATCCTTCATTAGACCTCTTGCATAACCTATTTAAAGCTCAAAGTTATAGATACCAGCAAGTAAATTAAACCTTAAACCGAATCGTTTTCTTCTGTTCCTATAACGATCAGCGATAATTTTAAATCGTTTGATCATGCCTATGACGTTTTCATTTAAAACACGTTCACTAGACAATTGACGATTTTTCTTTTTATCTTTCCTGCTTAGTGGTCGCTTTTTTGTCTTTTTCTTTGGTAACTCTGAATTATAATGCAACTTATCAATGCCTTGATAACCAGTATCTGTAAGAACTTTAATCTCAGGGTGGATGTGAACTCCGGATTCTTTAAATAACCTGAAATCATGACGCTTGCCATTAGAAAAATTAGTGCAAATGATTTCTTTTTTCCTTTTATCCACAATAAGCTGAGTTTTTAGAGTATGTCGCCTCTTTTTTCCCGAATAAAAGTGCTTCTGTTTTTTTTAGGTCGTTCTATCGGTGTTTCAGTAGCATCAATTAACACAAGTTCGTATTCAGAATCACATCTCTGCCTGCAAGGCTCTCTCCAAAATACTCTTCGTTAATTCCTTAATCAATCCATCCTGCTTCAGTACTGTCTTTAAATCCGCTCCTCCTTCTATCAGTAAGTCTATCGCTTCATTTATTTTCTTATTCTTTTCTGTCTTCATTCTAATTACCTATATTCTTTATTAATTCCAAATATAGGCTCTACTATAATTTACACAATCTTTGATAAAGACTCTCTAACCTCATCAATTACATCATCTGTAACCCTACTAATTAAACTCTCACTAACTTCTGCTCCATATAATTCTTGTAATTGGATCTTGATATCAGACAAACTCATCCCCTTGGCATACAGAGATATTATCTTTTGATCTAAACCATCTATTCTTGTTTGATTCTTGGAGACAATTACAGGTGCAAATTTACCTTCTCTATCTCGCGGAATATTTAACTCGATACTGCCATTCTCAGTAATCAAATTCTTATTATAATGACCATTCCTGCAATTCTCAGTTTCAGACCTATCATATTTGTTATAACCTAAGTGTTCAGACATTTCTGCCTGCAAGGCTCTCTCCAAAATACTCTTCGTTAATTCCTTAATCAATCCATCCTGCTTCAGTACTGTCTTTAAATCCGCTCCTCCTTCTATCAGTAAATCTATCGCTTCATTTATTTTCTTATTCTTTTCTGTCTTCATTCTAATTACCTATATTCTTTATTAATTCCAAATATAGGCTCTACTATAATTTACACAATCTTTGATAAAGACTCATGGCAATTATAATAAGCATTTGATTACTGAGAATGGTAGTATCGAGTTAAATATTCCGCGAGATAGAGAAGGTAAATTTGCACCTGTAATTGTATCCAAGAATCAAACAAGAATAGATGGTTTAGATCAAAAGATAATATCTCTGTATGCCAAGGGGATGAGTTTGTCTGATATCAAGATTCAATTACATGAATTATATGGTGCAGAAGTTAGTGAGAGTTTAATTAGTAGGGTTACAGATGATATAATTGATGAGGTTAGAATTTGGCAGAGTAGACCTCTTGAACCATTATATCCTATAGTATATTTTGATTGTTTAATAGTTAAGGTAAGGCAAGATAAACAGATAATTAATAAATCAGTATATGTTGCGCTGGGTATAGATTTACAGGGCCGGAAAGATATTTTAGGATTATGGATAAGTGAGAATGAAGGATCTAAATTCTGGCTTAGTAATTTTACTGAATTGAAGAATCGAGGATTAAAAGATATATTAGACCTCTTGCATAACCATATAAATTGATTAAAATCCTTGATTTTATCAAGGATAACATGAAGTTTGAAAACATCAAAGATGAATACGCAGAAGAGTTTCGCAGGCTTACTGGCATTAAACGAGGAACGTTTGAAGTTATACTAAGTATATTAAAAGAAGCTGAAGCTATTTTAAAGTCTCAAGGTGGAAAACCCAATAAATTGGCTTTAGAAGATCGATTACTCATGACGCTTGAGTACTTGCGTGAATACAGGACATATTTTCATATTTCCCGCAGTTATGGAATAAGTGAAAGTGCCTGTTATCGTAATATACGTTGGATTGAAGATACTCTAATTAAAGATAAACGATTTTCACTACCTGGACGTAAAGCATTACTAAAAAGCGATTCTGAATACGAACTTGTGTTAATTGATGCTACTGAAACACCGATAGAACGACCTAAAAAAAACAGAAGCACTTTTATTCGGGAAAAAAGAGGCGACATACTCTAAAAACTCAGCTTATTGTGGATAAAAGGAAAAAAGAAATCATTTGCACTAATTTTTCTAATGGCAAGCGTCATGATTTCAGGTTATTTAAAGAATCCGGAGTTCACATCCACCCTGAGATTAAAGTTCTTACAGATACTGGTTATCAAGGCATTGATAAGTTGCATTATAATTCAGAGTTACCAAAGAAAAAGACAAAAAAGCGACCACTAAGCAGGAAAGATAAAAAGAAAAATCGTCAATTGTCTAGTGAACGTGTTTTAAATGAAAACGTCATAGGCATGATCAAACGATTTAAAATTATCGCTGATCGTTATAGGAACAGAAGAAAACGATTCGGTTTAAGGTTTAATTTACTTGCTGGTATCTATAACTTTGAGCTTTAAATAGGTTATGCAAGAGGTCTATTCTCACTTATCCATAATCCTAAAATATCTTTCCGGCCCTGTAAATCTATACCCAGCGCAACATATACTGATTTATTAATTATCTGTTTATCTTGCCTTACCTTAACTATTAAACAATCAAAATATACTATAGGATATAATGGTTCAAGAGGTCTACTCTGCCAAATTCTAACCTCATCAATTACATCATCTGTAACCCTACTAATTAAACTCTCACTAACTTCTGCTCCATATAATTCTTGTAATTGGATCTTGATATCAGACAAACTCATCCCCTTGGCATACAGAGATATTATCTTTTGAGGGTCTTTATCAAAGATTGTGTAAATTATAGTAGAGCCTATATTTGGAATTAATAAAGAATATAGGTAATTAGAATGAAGACAGAAAAGAATAAGAAAATAAATGAAGCGATAGATTTACTGATAGAAGGAGGAGCGGATTTAAAGACAGTACTGAAGCAGGATGGATTGATTAAGGAATTAACGAAGAGTATTTTGGAGAGAGCCTTGCAGGCAGAAATGTCTGAACACTTAGGTTATAACAAATATGATAGGTCTGAAACTGAGAATTGCAGGAATGGTCATTATAATAAGAATTTGATTACTGAGAATGGCAGTATCGAGTTAAATATTCCGCGAGATAGAGAAGGTAAATTTGCACCTGTAATTGTCTCCAAGAATCAAACAAGAATAGATGGTTTAGATCAAAAGATAATATCTCTGTATGCCAAGGGGATGAGTTTGTCTGATATCAAGATCCAATTACAAGAATTATATGGAGCAGAAGTTAGTGAGAGTTTAATTAGTAGGGTTACAGATGATGTAATTGATGAGGTTAGAATTTGGCAGAGTAGACCTCTTGAACCATTATATCCTATAGTATATTTTGATTGTTTAATAGTTAAGGTAAGGCAAGATAAACAGATAATTAATAAATCAGTATATGTTGCGCTGGGTATAGATTTACAGGGCCGGAAAGATATTTTAGGATTATGGATAAGTGAGAATGAAGGATCTAAATTCTGGCTTAGTAATTTTACTGAATTGAAGAATCGAGGATTAAAAGATATATTAATTGCCTGTAGTGATAACCTGACTGGTATGTCTGAAGCTATATGCGCAAGTTATCCCAAAACTGAGCATCAGCTTTGTATAGTACATCAAATTAGAAATAGCCTGAAGTATGTATCATATAAAGACAGAAAATTATTGGCATCAGATTTAAAGCTTATTTATAGCTCTGCTACTGAAGATGAAGCGCATCTTGCCCTAGAATCTTTTGATAAGAAATGGAGTAAACGATATCCACATATAGCAAAATCCTGGTATAATAATTGGGAGAATCTTGTAATATTTCTGCAATATCCAGAGAGTATCCGTAAGATAATTTACACTACAAATGCTATAGAATCGCTGAATAGTCAGTTGAGAAAAGTTACAAGAAATAAGCGTGTTTTCCCAAATGATGATTCGGTATTCAAGGTTTTATACCTAACGATTGATTATATTACCAAAAAATGGACCATGCCTATCTCTAACTGGAATGAAGCTATGGCTCATTTTATAATCAAATTTGATGGGAGATTTTAATGGCTCTAAAAAATTTACACAATCAATGAGAAAGACCCAAAAGCGATTCTGAATACGAACTTGTGTTAATTGATGCTACTGAAACACCGATAGAACGACCTAAAAAAAACAGAAGCACTTTTATTCGGGAAAAAAGAGGCGACATACTCTAAAAACTCAGCTTATTGTGGATAAAAGGAAAAAAGAAATCATTTGCACTAATTTTTCTAATGGCAAGCGTCATGATTTCAGGTTATTTAAAGAATCCGGAGTTCACATCCACCCTGAGATTAAAGTTCTTACAGATACTGGTTATCAAGGCATTGATAAGTTGCATTATAATTCAGAGTTACCAAAGAAAAAGACAAAAAAGCGACCACTAAGCAGGAAAGATAAAAAGAAAAATCGTCAATTGTCTAGTGAACGTGTTTTAAATGAAAACGTCATAGGCATGATCAAACGATTTAAAATTATCGCTGATCGTTATAGGAACAGAAGAAAACGATTCGGTTTAAGGTTTAATTTACTTGCTGGTATCTATAACTTTGAGCTTTAAATAGGTTATGCAAGAGGTCTATTGATATTTTCATTTGTTAAATTACTATCAGATTTCTCTATTGCGTCTTGTGATTCCAACTCTCTATATAAATCTGTCATAATATCCTCTCATTTGTTCTACTCTAATTGTTAAAACTGGCATAACATATAAATGCAAATTACAATTGTCCATATAAAACAATGCTATATAGAGTAAAATTTTAATAGTACGATTCCATAAAAACCTTACGACGCAAGCAATAATGCATTGAACTGCAAGTACATCTTTGCTTTAGTCACAATACCAGGATCACTAATTAAATTCTCTGCATCACACATAAATAATAGCAAAAACGACAATTATTAATCTATACGAAACAATTGCTTAATATTAATGCAATACTTTAATTAATATCACATAAAAATAATCAGAGTCAAGAATTTAAAAATATATGAAATTTCAGCAAAAGCTCATTATAAATTCAATATTTTCAGCAAAGAAAAAGATATTTGCAACTGGAGGTTCGAGATCAATTATAAGTAGTATATAACTAGTAGAATAAAATTTGGCTATATGTTAAAACACTGCTAATAAAGTTGAATGGATTGCAAAAGATTAGTATTTTAAGAGAAACAAGAATTAAAAGCACTTCATAAACATAACTTAATTGCAATAATTACATAGCATATATGAGATATGCCTATTACATAATCTATGACTAAAGCAGTATAAAACAAACGCGCTAAACTTTGTCTTTTTGATAAATTTTAAGTCAACCTCTAGCCTAAAATAGCGCGAGTTGCCAATTAAAAATTAAGCATCTAAGCTAATAATTGCGGGGGATACAGATAAATAGATCTTTCATAAAATCATCGACAAAACAGTACATTGATGCAAAAACCTTTTCCACATGTTATTTTTGTTTATTTGCAAAACCCTAAAGCAACATATAGCTCCCTAAAAATCTATCATACAGCATCAATTAATTGGCAATTCGCGCTAAAATAGAGTTATATTGCTGATTTTAAGCAAATAAAAATTTATTCTAAATACTCGTTTGCTATGCCTATTTTATAGCACTTTAGCTATGGCACTGCTGCAAGCAGAAGAAGCCTCAAAGTATTCAGCAAATACTAAAAGAATAAAATATTCTAAAAATATTTATGAGAGAAAGAAGCACTGTTTTGTATATTGTTTACTAGCTCGGCTCTGCCATTTCTTCTGGAATAACCCAAGCATCAAATTGTTCAGCCGTTACAAGTCCTAGTAACACTGCAGAATCCTTTAATGTAATATTCTTTGCATACGCATTCTTCGCTATTTTAGCAGCGTTATCATAACCTATGTGGCGATTTAGAGCAGTTACTAACATAAGAGATTTTTTCAAATTCTCAGATATGCGGTCCTTATTTGGTACAATTCCAACGACACAGTTATCTGCAAAACTGTTTATAGCATCATATAGAAGGCGTATAGACTGCAGCAGGTTATAAATCATCACTGGCTTGAAAACATTTAATTCAAGATGTCCTGATGCACCAGCAACTGTAATTGTTGTGTTATTACCAATCACATGTGCACAAACCATTGTAATCGCTTCACATTGAGTTGGATTCACTTTGCCAGGCATAATTGATGAACCTGGCTCATTTGCAGGCAATATCAACTCACCAAGGCCGCACCTTGGCCCTGAACCTAAAAGTCTTATGTCATTTGCAATCTTCATAAGACTAGCAGCAAGAACATTCATAGCACCACTCATTTCTACTATCGCATCATGAGAGGCAAGAGCTTCAAATTTATTCGGAGCACTTCTAAACTTGTAACCAGTTACCTCAGCGAGAGTACTTGCGAATCTTTCTGCAAAACCATTAGGTGCGTTTAACCCAGTTCCAACAGCAGTACCACCTTGCGCAAGCAGCAACAATCTAGGCATAGCACTACGTACTCTTTCCATTCCATATTCGATTTGCTGTGCATAACTTGAAAATTCATGACCAAGCGTGAGCGGTGTTGCATCTTGAAGATGAGTTCTACCTATCTTAACTATATTTTGAAACTCACGCTCCTTTTCATGCAACATTTGATAAAGATTCTCAAGAGCTGGGAGCAAATGTTCTTCTATTTCAGATACAGCAGAAACATGCATAGCAGTTGGAAATGTGTCATTAGAAGACTGACTCATATTAACATGATCATTTGGATGTACAGGCTTTTTACTCCCTATCTGCCCACCCAATATCTCAATTGCTCTATTAGATATTACTTCATTCATGTTCATATTAGTTTGAGTGCCAGAGCCAGTTTGCCAAACAGATAGCTGAAAGTTATCAAGATGCTGTCCATCGATAATTTCATCTACAGCTTTGCATATCGCCTCTCCTATAGACTTATCAAGATCAGACATCTCCATATTAACGAGCGCAGCAACCTTTTTAATCAATGCAAGGGCTTTTATAAAAGGCAAAGGCATTTTCTCTTCGCCTATTTTAAAGTTTTCTAAAGAGCGCTGAGTTTGAGCACCCCAATATTTTGAAGAAGCAACCCTGATTTCTCCAAAGGTATCAGACTCTACCCTGTAATCACTTTTAACAGAACTAACCATATGAAAACTATTAATATTTTTATTAAAGTTAAAGAGCCTTAAAATTTGCTGCTTTCTCAAGCGCATATGCAATTTGAAATAAAGTAACTTCATCATAAGCACGGCTTATGACTTGCAAGCCAAGTGGTAATCCATCTTCTCCTAGTGCAGCTGGGACAGATATACCTGGCAGACCAGCCAGATTTACAGTTACGGTTAGTATATCATTTAAATACATAGTAACAGGATCAGATACACCTTCATTCAAACCAAAGGCAGTAGAAGGAGTTGTTGGAGTCAATATAGCATCAACACCTTGAAAAACATTTAAAAAATCATTGTATATTATTCTCCTTACCTTCTGCGCTCTCAAATAGTGAGCATCATAGTGGCCAGCAGATAATAGATATGTGCCTATCATGAGCCTACGCTTTACCTCACTACCGAAGCCAGCAGCTCTGCTTTCAGCTATCATATCGGATATGTTAGCACTACCATTATTAACACGCAACCCATAACGCACTCCATCAAATCTTGCAAGATTTGATGATGCTTCAGAGGGCGCAATTACATAGTAAGTAGGAAGTGCATATTTAGTATTAGGAAGACTGACTTCCACTATCTCTGCCCCTTGACTCCGCAGCCAATCTTTTCCAGATTCCCACATTTTTATTATATCAGGTTTCATACCGTCTATAACATATTCTTTTGGAATTCCAATACGCAAACCTTTAACAGAACCATTTAGATTTTGCGACCATTTTGGAGTTTCAATATTAACAGAAGTTGAATCTTTATCATCATACCCACATATGGATTCAAGTAGCAAAGCAGCGTCCTTAACGTTTCTAGTAAAGACTCCTGCCTGGTCAAGAGAGCTTGCAAAACCAATCATTCCAAATCTTGAACAACGACCGTATGTAGGTTTTACACCAACTACTCCACAAAAAGAGGCAGGCTGCCTTACAGAACCCCCTGTATCAGAGCCAATTGTGCCAAGAGACATCTTTGCCGCAATTGCAGCAGCAGAACCGCCTGATGAACCCCCAGGCACAAGATCAATATTGTCATTTTTTCTTTTCCATGGACTCTTCACATGTCCAAAGTAACTTGTTTTATTTGAAGAACCCATAGCAAATTCATCCATATTAGTCTTGCCAAGGCTGATGCCACCATTCTGATAAAGAAGGTTAGTAACGGTTGATTCATAATATGGTGTAAAATCACACAGCATCTTAGAAGCTGCTGTAGTTTTTACACCTTCAGTGCAAAATAGATCTTTTATTCCGATAGGAATACCTTCTATGATACCACCCTCTCCTTTTTGAATTTTCCTGTCTGATGATTCAGCTTGCCTCAAGGCAAGATCATGAGTCACAGTGATGAATGCGTTTATTTCTGCATTTAATTCATCAATGCGCGTAAGATAGCTTGTAACCAACTCTTTAGCTGTAAAATCACCTTTTTTCATAGATTCTACAGCTTCTACCATTGATAGACTTAACAATTCACGCATTAATTTCTCCAATTTATATCCATACAAGTGCTAATAACATTAAAGTCAGCACATTCAAACACATAATAAATACCAAGTCTTCATTTACCTGAGGTATACTCGTATTAAATCACTTAGTTTTTAACTTATTAAACAATTAAGCTAAATTAATATTAAGCTATATAGAATCACATATAAAACAAGATATAAAAAACTAAATCTGCTTTTTATAAGCATCAATACAAAAATACCCTATGTCCCTAAAATGCAATCACAGTGGTTAATAAACATTATTAATTCATAATATAAGAAAACGCTAGCAGTAGTTACAAGACTCTATAAGCCATGGATTTAAATGCAATGGATTATATAACAAACTACCTGGAAATACGCAACAAATTCATGACATCTTGCTGATATTATGATATCTGTACCATGTAAATAGTGAAAGCAGTTTCAGCAAAATGCTAAAATTGAGAATAATAATATGCAAAAAACCGCTATAAATCCCACAAGAACAGAAGATTTTGCAGAGTGGTATCAAGAAGTTATCAAAGCAGCAGATCTTGCAGAAAATGCACCTGTGCGCGGCTGTATGATTATAAAGCCATACGGATATGCTATTTGGGAAAATATACAGAGCATATTTGATGCAACATTGAAAAGCTTAGACGTACAAAACGTTTACTTTCCTCTTTTAATACCGATAGAACTTCTTGCAAAGGAATCAGAACATATAGATGGATTTGCAAAGGAGTGTGCTGTTGTCACGCATCATAGACTTAAAAAAAATGAAGAAGGAATGCTAATACCTGACGGAGAACTTGCATCTCCTTATATAGTAAGACCAACATCTGAAGCAATTATTGGAAGTATTGTTGCTGGATGGATACATTCTCACAGAGATCTACCAATGAAATTAAATCAGTGGTGTAACGTGATGCGCTGGGAAATGCGCACTCGCCTTTTCTTACGCACTTCCGAATTTCTATGGCAAGAAGGACATACAATCTTTGAAGATAATGAAGGTGCTCTACAAGACGCAAAAAGAATGCACAATGAATATTTTAAATTCATTACAAAAGATCTTGCAATGTCAGCTATTATTGGTGAAAAACCAGAAGAAGAGAGATTTCCAGGTGCTTCAAACACTTATACTGTAGAACTTATGATGCAAGATGGAAAAGCATTACAAGCAGCTACCTCTCATAACTTGGGGCAGTCATTCTCTAAAGCATTTAACATCAAATTTCTCAATAAAGATGGAAATAACAGCTTCGCTTGCACAGCATCATGGGGCATAACTACTAGGTTAATTGGTGCAATTATCATGGCGCATTCTGATGACGATGGACTAGTTCTGCCACCAAAGATAGCGCCTTATCAAGTTGTTATAATTCCTATAGCAAGAAATACTGAACAACTAAATGAAATAGTTTCATACTGCAATAAAATTAAGGATTTGTTGGCTTCTTCTAATATTAAAGTATGTTTAGATCAATCTGAAATAACGAGCAGTAATAAAAAATGGAAGTGGATAAAAAAAGGTGCACCTATAAGACTTGAAATTGGACCAAATGAAATGGAGTCAAAAACAATAACATTATTTAGACGAGATCTGGCGCACAATGATAAAAAGTCTATAGAGATGAACAATATTCTTGAGATTATACAAAAAGAGCTACATGCTCTAGAAAACAATTTGCGAAAACATATGGAGGAATACACAAAAAAACAAACTAGATTTGTAGATAATCTGGATGAGATGAAAAATTTGTTGAAGAATAACTTCCATGGTTTCATAGTAATGGAAAAAGAAAAAACTGAAGAAGCAAAATTTTTTGATTTAATACAAGAATATTCTATGAGTCGTAGGTGTATATTAAATGATTATCCAAGTTATTCTAAAAATGAATGTGTAGTTATAGCAAGGGCCTACTAAAATTCCAGCATGCCAATTCCTGAGCATATAGCTCAGTGCTATATAGTATGCCTCAAGCGGATGAAGAGTTAGGTATTTGAACTTTTGCACATATGAAATTAGACTGCCAAAAGAGCTAGGAAGAGCTTTGGAGAAGTATATAAATATATGACGAACGATCTTGTAAGACGCTAATTTTGAAAAGTATGATGAGTATACACACTAAATTTCTGCTCGTATGACTTAATACATTATGATATGAATATTCATCATTCAAACTCTGAAAAGATACGAAATTTTATTCAATTTGATATATACTATATATTGTACAGCAGAGTTTTTGCTATGCATTGTGAGCAAAGCATATGTGCTCATGAAATAAAACTATTTTATGATAACTTGGATTTGTAATGTGCAACCTATCTATTTTGCAACAATAAATATATTTCATCTTCAACAAAAGCAAACAGAAGAATGATTATAGAATGTGAAAATTGCAACACGAAGTTTTCAATCGCTGACGACCAAGTTACAACGAGCGGCAGATTTTTGCACTGCAGTATTTGTGAGCATGAGTGGCTTTACATGCCAGGAAGTGAATTACATACGAAAACAGCTGTAAAAGAAAACTCCGCTATTCTTGCATTAAATACAAGATGTAAAGGGAAAAATACTACTAAAAAAATCGCCTGGGCTGTAGCACTATTTTTAACTGTATTAAGCTTGTATTATGCGTTTTCATTTTATAGCAATGAAAAAAATATTTTTAATTTCAGTGCAAATATTGAAAATCAAGGCATATCAATAGAGAATTTGACATTATATAGAGAGAACAAAGGTAATATTGAAAATGATACTTATAGATCATATTTAAAGATTCAATTTAAAATTGTAAACAAAACCAATTTAACAAAAGTAATTAAACGTATCAAAATAGTGGTACGAGATATACATAATAAAGGCATTGGATATTTTAGAATGAATCCAAATATTGAATTATCCGCTCAAAACTCGTATAAGGTTGTTACATCAATTGAAGTATCTGATAACCCTTCGAATATTTTGATTGTACTATATGATGAAAATAATGGTACTTATCAACAAGAGATTATATATAATACTCAGTAGAATTACTTTCCCTTCTTTTTAGTGATTTTATAAAATTTTACTATAAAAATTTGTGTTATATGCGACTATAGAGCATATTTTGCTCTTGTAGTTTTGTTTTTTGGAGCATGCAACTTATGTAACGCGAGCTTCCAATTATTTTATAATTGGCAACTCGTCTAAATATGTGCGAAAATTGAGTCATGAGCTGCCTTCTTAAAGTTTTAGAAATATAAAACTCAACGATTTTTGCGGAGTAGATATGCTACAAGCCATTATTAAAGTAGCAAAATACACTCTTTGTATTACAAAAAAATCTGCTATACACACTCGCGTTATTAATCCGCAACTTGGGTTATGTAAGGATAGTAAGTGTTTATTTGTATAGTGTATAGGTATTATGACAATTATAAAAAATTTTGTTCAATTAGAAAAATAGAAGTGTATAGATTATTTAAGACAACGAGTTTAAATCTAGCCTTCATTTATTTTATATTTTGTATTTTGCATTTTCGCAGGATTTACGGAGCGTATTTATGAGTTTGAAGTTATGGCACAAAGTAATAATTGGTATGGTTTTGGGAGCAATTTGCGGTTTTATATTTGGCAAAGATGCTGAAATTCTAAAACCAATAGGCACTATATATATCAACTGCCTAAAAATGGTAATAGTACCACTTATATTTTTTGCTGTACTCTATGGAGTAACAAATATATCTGATGCCTCAACACTAGGACGAGTTGGATTGAAGGCACTTAGCATATACAGTTGTACTACCATATTTGCAGTTACAACTGGGCTACTTTTCGCATCTTTTTTTAAGCCTGGAATCGGCATAAATATTAACCTTGAGATAGATCCAAATAAGCACGAAAAAACAAAAGAGCTTTCAGATATACTAATGAATATTATCCCAAGTAACCCGGTAGAGGCCATGGCAACATCTAATACTCTGCAGATAGTTGTTTTTGCTTTTTTTACGGGGTTTTGTTTAGTACTAATAGGTGAACGAGGTCGTGAGGTAAAAAACTTTGTATCATCTGCAGCACATCTTGTGTTTAAGATGATAGAGCTGATAATCAAGCTAACTCCGTATGGTGTTTTTGCAATAATGGCTTGGGTTATAGGAGAACATGGTCTTGGTGTAATGGTAGCTCTAAGCAAGTTCTTATATGTTGTTCTTGCAGCACTATTTACACAATATATGATATTTGGTGTGTTATTATCAATAGTCGGTCTAAAACCATGGCCATTCTATAGAAAAATGGTTGATATTCAAACTATGGCATTTGCTACCTCTAGCAGCAAAGCAACTCTTGCACTCTCAATGCAAGATGTACATAATAAGCTAGGTGTTTCAAAAGAAACTGTTGGTTTCGTTTTGCCACTCGGCGCTTCAATGAATATGGATGCAACTGCAATATACCTTGGCATTACAACAGTGTTTTTCGCACAAATAATAGGAATGACTTTAACGCCAGCACAATATTGCGTTGTCATATTTACTGCTACCATAGGCTCTATAGGAGCTGCTGGATTTCCAGGAGGTGGAATTGTAATGATGAGTATGGTTCTTTCTTCTGTTGGAATCCCGCTTGAATGCATATCAATTATCATAGGGATAGATAGAATTCTAGATATGATCCGTACTACTATAAATATTACTGGTGACTGTGCAGTAACTGTGATCGTAGATAAACTAGAAAATACACTGGATAAGAAACGCTATTATGCAAAACTTGAAGATATCAAGAATAAGGTATTTTAGATCTTTGCACTAATGACTTATTCACTAACTCTTTACTTACTTGCGGTATACTATTTTACAACTTTGGTAGTGACTTACAACAATAGCTGCATTTTATATTTCTAAAACTTTAAGAATGCCGCTTTTGACTTAGCTTACCAGGCATAAGTCGATTTGCTTGCGTAAATCAATTTTTGCGGAAAGTTAAATGTATAGAAATGAGCTTTTAGAGCTACTCTGCGCTATTTTTTGGATATATTAATTTCTGATACTTGCAAAAATACTACTTATAAACTCTTGTGCTTCTTAGAGTTATGATGCAACGATGATTTAATTTTCACACATACATATTTAAATAAGTTGCACATTATAAAATAATTTTCTGTTTTAAGATCATGACTTCTATGATAGTGTTGCATCCATTGTGGTTTAGGTTTTCTCAATTGTTGTAGTGCCGCTGAAAAAATAGGCAAAGTCTTCATAGGTATAATGAAATGAATAGCAAAAGAAAGCTGAACGTTGTGCTAGCAAACCCGAGGGGTCTTTGTGCTGGCGTAGAAAGAGCTATCGAAATAGTTGAGCGTGCAATAGATAAATATGGACCACCAGTGTATGTTAAGCACGAGATTGTACATAATAAATACGTTGTAGATAGTTTAAAAGCTAAGGGTGCTATCTTTGTTGAGGATATAAGTCATATTCCTGAAAGAGCTGTTACAATATTCTCAGCTCATGGAGTACCTGAATCTTGCGAGGATGAATCAGATAAACGCAACCTTAATGTGATTGATGCTACATGTCCGCTTGTAAAGAAGGTACATTATGCTGTAAAAAGACATAATAATAACCATAGAAAAGTTATATTAATAGGACATTCAAACCATCCAGAAGTAATAGGAACAAGTGGTAGAATAAAAAATCATGTATATATTGTTGAAAGTATTGATGATGTAAATGATCTGAATTTCGATACATATGAGCCACTTGCGTATGCGACACAAACTACGCTTAGTATTGATGATACAAAATCGATAATCACTGCTTTACATAGCAAATTCAAAAACTTAGAAGGACCAGATGTCCAGGATATCTGCTATGCAACACAAAATAGGCAAAATGCTGTAAAAGCAATACTGCCGATGATAGATGCGCTTCTTGTAATAGGGGCAAAAAACAGTTCTAATTCCAATAGATTGAGAGATTTGGGTGCTACATGCAATAAACCTTCTTATTTAATAGATGATGCATCAAATCTTAAGCTAGAAATACTTGATAATGTTCAAACACTTGGTATAACAGCTGGCGCTTCTGCACCTGATATATTGCTACAAAACTTACTGATGCTATTATCAAATTATTATGATACAAATGTAAATATGATCGGGGATATTGAAGAAAATATTAAATTTAAATTACCGAAACAGCTGGATTCTGTATCAAATGTTGAAAGTATATTATAGCAAAGTCTGTCCTTTCTCAAGAAAGGCAAGAAGCATATTAAATGAAAAAAAAGTAGATTTTAGATTAATTGAAGTCAAGTACTGGGAAAGAGGAGATGATTTTCTATCTTTGAACCCTGCAGCAGAAACACCTGTACTTGTTTTACAAGATGGAAGTGTCATATCAAGTAATTATGCTATATTTGAGTATATAGAAGCAGAATTCACTGAACGCTCTATGTTTACTAATGATAAGATAAAAGATGCTTGCATCAGAAGAGTGTGCAGTTGGTTTGACAAGAAATTTTATGATGAAGTGACAAGGTATATATTATCAGAGAAGATACTAAAGATTGTAGATAGGAATAATACACACTCTATGCCTAATTCTGCAGCTATAAGAGCTGCTAAGAAAAATATTCTATATCATTTAGATTATATATCTTTCTTGTTACAAGAAGAACACTATCTATGCGGATCACACGTGACTCTTGCAGATTATGCTGCTGCTGCTCAACTATCAATTCTAGATATGGTTAATGATGTTCCGTGGGAGCATAGTAAAAAGACAAAATCTTGGTATGCATTGATAAAATCAAGGTCAAGCTTCAGATCTGTATTGTTAGATGATGTGCAACATATAATGCCGCCATCTCACTATCTAGATCCAGATTTTTAAATTTTTGCCATTTTTTCTGCTGGATTTTGTGAAAGTAGTATTTGCGGCACATGGGCCATTAATATATCAGAAAATTAGCGCATGGCAGTTCTAAAGACTAATTTTTGTAGTCCATCCGCCAAAAGTATGCATTTTAGCTTTTGAAATACCTTGGTACAACTGTGTATTGTTTATTATATGTTTTGTTGCTCAGCTGACAGTATCTGTGTCAATTTGCTGTGATTTTTTTATGGCAGAATGAGAAAAATATCTGCAATGCGTGCAAAATGCTGCGTTTTAAGCATGCGCCCTCTATTGCCACTTTGTGGCATTTGATTTTTATCTGTTTAAATTCAGGTGATTAGCCAGATAGTGTGCGTCCTATAGCCTTCAGATTCATACCTATGGCTGATATAAATGGGTTTATTATGTCTCATATTATCCCTCGCAGATAATTACATCCAAGGCAACCAAAATGCTTCAAATTTCCGATTATAGGCTCAATTGCACTTCTTCGCTTCATTATCTTTTTATCAGAAAAACTAAGGCTTTTCTTGGTATATGGCGTATATACTTTGCTTTTTGACTTGAAATTATTACCTCGGTAGCCAAGGTCTACAAATATCTTTTTGGATCTTCTGCAACCTTTTTCGCCTCATCAACCATCTCAGATAAGGTATGTCCATCGTATGGATTGCAATGAAATGATTTAATTCCAACTATGAAATTACTTCTACCACTCACCGCTATACCAACCTTGTTGCCGAATTCATATGGTTTGTGCAACTTGCCTTTGCCTATGCACTCAACAGCAGATTCATGGAAACTATATAGCGCGAGTTGCCAATTAAAATTGAGCCACTAATGTGCTAATTCCCAGCAATACGGATCAATAGATCTTTCATAAAATCATCGACAAAACAGTACGTTTATGCAAAAACCTCTTTCATATGTTATTTTTATAGATCTTGACGAAATCTTCTTATGCAACTGTTAGATACAATTATGTCATTTTTGAAATAGTCATATCCACAAAAATACTGCCAATATGCATTTTCCTGAAGGCCACTCCTCGGTATAACAACCAGAAGCATTTGAAATGGCTTTGCAGCATAAACAACCCAAGCATAACACGACGGTCTTTACGGCTTCTACCATATCGTTTCGCAGAAACTTTACCAAAAATTCGCTCCTAAAAGACCACACCAATCAACTTTCGATCTTAATTTATATAACTTATGTTGTGGATTCAAACTATCAGATAATCTCTCCTCAAATATTCTACTTTGAGTATTATTAATTTTCACTTCTTCCGATGGCATATAATACAAATCCGTAAGGTTTTTGGGTCTTTTATAACATTTTCTTACGGATTTAAAATACTATTTTGAAACTCCAAGCAACATTTCATACCGCCTCTGAGACTTTTGGGGCGCGTACTTTTGATTAATTCTGATTATCACCTTTATAAAAGCATAATTCTCTTATAAGGCGCATAAATAGCTTATTTTAGGCCAATTAGGGAAAATAATGTTGCAAAATCAGCTTTCAAATTGGATGATTATACAATTTCAGAAGCGTTGTTGTGATTAAAATGAACTGTAGAATCTAAGAAACTCTCAAATAATCCACCTGTATTCTCATTTGTAGAAAGCTCTTCAGAAAAATCCAGAGCCTCACCGCTATCATTGTATGACATTTTATTAGAAGCCTGTATAGAGCTAGGTAATAGCGCTATCAGTGGTACAGTATTTTCAACTTCTTCTTCGGAAACAGTAGAAGATTGCCTGATAACTCTGACAGCGCCACTCTCAAGAGCAGAGCGAGCGCTATCAAATAACTCGCCACTCCTAAGATAATGCAATACTTGTGCTTCCAGTTTTCCATCCGCCAGTAAAGTATCTGGCATGGAAACTTCAAATGTCTCATTGGAAATAGAAAATTTATAATGTTCCTGGATTGCAGCTGAATTTCTTTCAAGCATATTGCGAGCACTAGGAAGTAATTCGCCAGTATTATAGTAGTAAATAAGCTGTGCTTGCGTTTTCACGTCCACAAGAAGATCGGTATTTGCAATATTCAGTTCAATACTTTTCTTCATGTCAGATACTCTGGATATTTTATAGAAAAGCATATTGCCTAAAGTAGTTGCACTTTCAAAAAGTACTGGCATGCTTTTGATTATGTTTGCATATGTATTACGGGTCTTTCTCATTGATTGTGTAAATTTTTTAGAGCCATTAAAATCTCCCATCAAATTTGATTATAAAATGAGCCATAGCTTCATTCCAGTTAGAGATAGGCATGGTCCATTTTTTGGTAATATAATCAATCGTTAGGTATAAAACCTTGAATACCGAATCATCATTTGGGAAAACACGCTTATTTCTTGTAACTTTTCTCAACTGACTATTCAGCGATTCTATAGCATTTGTAGTGTAAATTATCTTACGGATACTCTCTGGATATTGCAGAAATATTACAAGATTCTCCCAATTATTATACCAGGATTTTGCTATATGTGGATATCGTTTACTCCATTTCTTATCAAAAGATTCTAGGGCAAGATGCGCTTCATCTTCAGTAGCAGAGCTATAAATAAGCTTTAAATCTGATGCCAATAATTTTCTGTCTTTATATGATACATACTTCAGGCTATTTCTAATTTGATGTACTATACAAAGCTGATGCTCAGTTTTGGGATAACTTGCGCATATAGCTTCAGACATACCAGTCAGGTTATCACTACAGGCAATTAATATATCTTTTAATCCTCGATTCTTCAATTCAGTAAAATTACTAAGCCAGAATTTAGATCCTTCATTCTCACTTATCCATAATCCTAAAATATCTTTCCGGCCCTGTAAATCTATACCCAGCGCAACATATACTGATTTATTAATTATCTGTTTATCTTGCCTTACCTTAACTATTAAACAATCAAAATATACTATAGGATATAATAGACCTCTTGCATAACCATATAAATTGATTAAAATCCTTGATTTTATCAAGGATAACATGAAGTTTGAAAACATCAAAGATGAATACGCAGAAGAGTTTCGCAGGCTTACTGGCATTAAACGAGGAACGTTTGAAGTTATACTAAGTATATTAAAAGAAGCTGAAGCTATTTTAAAGTCTCAAGGTGGAAAACCCAATAAATTGGCTTTAGAAGATCGATTACTCATGACGCTTGAGTACTTGCGTGAATACAGGACATATTTTCATATTTCCCGCAGTTATGGAATAAGTGAAAGTGCCTGTTATCGTAATATACGTTGGATTGAAGATACTCTAATTAAAGATAAACGATTTTCACTACCTGGACGTAAAGCATTACTAAAAAGCGATTCTGAATACGAACTTGTGTTAATTGATGCTACTGAAACACCGATAGAACGACCTAAAAAAAACAGAAGCACTTTTATTCGGGAAAAAAGAGGCGACATACTCTAAAAACTCAGCTTATTGTGGATAAAAGGAAAAAAGAAATCATTTGCACTAATTTTTCTAATGGCAAGCGTCATGATTTCAGGTTATTTAAAGAATCCGGAGTTCACATCCACCCTGAGATTAAAGTTCTTACAGATACTGGTTATCAAGGCATTGATAAGTTGCATTATAATTCAGAGTTACCAAAGAAAAAGACAAAAAAGCGACCACTAAGCAGGAAAGATAAAAAGAAAAATCGTCAATTGTCTAGTGAACGTGTTTTAAATGAAAACGTCATAGGCATGATCAAACGATTTAAAATTATCGCTGATCGTTATAGGAACAGAAGAAAACGATTCGGTTTAAGGTTTAATTTACTTGCTGGTATCTATAACTTTGAGCTTTAAATAGGTTATGCAAGAGGTCTAATGGTTCAAGAGGTCTACTCTGCCAAATTCTAACCTCATCAATTACATCATCTGTAACCCTACTAATTAAACTCTCACTAACTTCTGCTCCATATAATTCTTGTAATTGGATCTTGATATCAGACAAACTCATCCCCTTGGCATACAGAGATATTATCTTTTGATCTAAACCATCTATTCTTGTTTGATTCTTGGAGACAATTACAGGTGCAAATTTACCTTCTCTATCTCGCGGAATATTTAACTCGATACTGCCATTCTCAGTAATCAAATTCTTATTATAATGACCATTCCTGCAATTCTCAGTTTCAGACCTATCATATTTGTTATAACCTAAGTGTTCAGACATTTCTGCCTGCAAGGCTCTCTCCAAAATACTCTTCGTTAATTCCTTAATCAATCCATCCTGCTTCAGTACTGTCTTTAAATCCGCTCCTCCTTCTATCAGTAAATCTATCGCTTCATTTATTTTCTTATTCTTTTCTGTCTTCATTCTAATTACCTATATTCTTTATTAATTCCAAATATAGGCTCTACTATAATTTACACAATCTTTGATAAAGACTCTGTATTACTATCACCCGTGCTTTCATGTGCGCTAATATCATTTGTACTACTATCATTTGCGCTTTCATGTGCGCTACTATCATGTGTTCTACTATCGCCTGTGCTTTCCCTTTTGCTAGAATCTTTCAGCAAATACTCTTCAAATAGAGTGGAATGTTTTGGTATTGCTTTTTCTTGTGAAGTGCGCTTCTTTCCGCTTGCAAATGCAGTTAAATTTTCTATAACTTCAGGGCCGCAGTTGCTGTAGTGTTGTTTTTCTATTTCTGCTATTACTTGCTCCGTAGAATAACCTCTAGATTCTAGCTCTGCTCTAACTTTTGCAAAAAGCGATTCTGGCAGAGGATTTCGTTCAGAATCCATGTAGTGGAGCACAACTCTGTCGTCATGTTTCATAGCTGCAATTCCAACTAAATGTTTCCCACCTATGTTGAGCGGCATTAGTATTGTGTTCTTTTCTGAATTTAATATAAACGATGAGAGTTTTGCGGAAATATCATCTTCATTACTATCTATTAAGACGTAATTTTCATCAAGCACAGCAACTGATTTAAGTATTCCATGCTTTGCATCCTCAAGCCTAAGTTTCAGCAGAAGACCCACTTGTTTTTGGTAATAATAAGAAAGCGCTGCAGGAATCTCTGGGATGGGAATTCCGCTTTCTGCGCCGTGTATTTCATTATTACTAAATTCATCGATTAGCTTCAGCAAGTCAGGATTATTTTTAACTCTTTCGCGTACTGTTTTCCCCTCCTTACCAGGCACCTCAAGCAAATTCTTTACCTCATCCTGATACTTCTCTATCAATAGCTTTAATGAATCTATATTTTTAGCAGCAAAATGTAGTACAGTATTGCCATATTCATCTTTCTCTTGAAGCAAACTCTTTGCTTTTATTGGAAACTTATCTAGCAGGATTTCAAGTAAATCTCTATGATACCAAGCAGCTAAATGTAGAGGTGTATAGCCAGAATCGTCTTTTTCATCAAGTAATTTCTCTACTATGTCTGGGAATTTATCCAATAGAAATTTTAGTGACTCATTATTTCCCACCGCAAAATGCAGAACTGTTTTTCTACTATCATTTTGTATATAGAGTATTTCCTTGCCAAACTTATCTATCAAGAGTTTTAATGAGGCAACATTATGAGCAGCTGCGTTATGTAGTGCTGTGTTATAATCTTTATCTTTCTCACTAAACAGATTTTTTGATACTTCTGGGAATGTTTCTATCAAGAGTTTTAGCGATTCTATATTATGCTCAGCAGCCCAGTTAAATACTGTGCTGTCATGATTATCTTTCACCATAAGAACTTGCAACCCAAATTTATCTATCAAAAATTTTAGCGCAGCATGGTTATACCGAGCAGCATAGTGCATAACTGTGCCACCGCCATTATCTTTTACTTCAAGCATTTTTGCTTCAAAGGCTTCCATCAATAATTTAAGCGAATATGTCTTATACTGTGCAACAATATGAGGTATTGTTCTGCCATATTTATCTTGTACTTCAAGAAAGCTTTCTAGCTTTTTTGGAAATGCTTGGATAAAAAGTTCAAGTGACCTGCGATTCCAAGCAGCCAGGTGCAACACCGCGTTGCCATCTTTATCTTTTTCTTCAAGTAAATTTTTAACTTCTTCTATGAAATTATCTATTAAAAGTTGAAGTGATGCTGGATTGTAAGTTACTGCCAAGTGCAGGACCGTGTTACTATTTTTATCTCTCTCACCAAGCAAGCTTTTAATTTGCTCAGGAAATGTTTTTATCAAGAGATTTAGTGAGAATTTATTATATTGAGTAGCAAGGTGCAGAAGTGTATTACTATCTTTACTTTCTATCTGAAATACCTTCTCTCCAAATGCATCTATAAAAATAGCTAAGGACTCTGGATTGTACTGAGCTGCAAAGTGCAGAGCTGTGTTTTCATCATAATTCTTTATCTGCAGTATTTTTTCTCCAAAGACATCTATCAATAGCTCTAGCGATCTTGGATTGTGCTGAGCTGCAAAATGCAGAACTGTATTGCCATGGTGATTTTTCACTTTAAGCACTTTCTCTCCAAATACGTCTATGAAGATTTTTAGTGAGTTCTTGTTATCTTTAGCAGCAAAGTGTAATGCCGTATTTCCTCGGCTATTTTTCTCATACAGCAAGCTTTCTACTTTTTTTGGCAGTACATCGGTTAAGATTTGTAATGAATCAAAATTGTCCACTGCATTGTGTAATACCGTATTGCCATCATCATTTGTTTGGCTCAACAAGTTCTCTACTTTTCCAGGAAATGCATCTACTAGGGATTTTAACAAAACTTTATTATGAGTAGCATAGTGCAGTGCTGTGCTTCCGTTATATCCACCTTTTACTCCAAGTAAACTTTCCACTTTCTCTGGAAACTTCTCTATCAAGAGATGTAGTGCGTCTTGATTATCAAAAATAACCCAGTGTAATACTGTACTACCACTGTTATTTCTCTCACCAAGTAAGCTTTCCACTTTTTCGGGAAATGTATCAATCAAGAGTTTTAATGACTCATAATTCCCTGATGCATCGTGTAATACTGTGTTGCCATCATTATTTGTTTCACCTAACAAATTCTCTATTTCTTCTGAAAATGCATCCAGCAGTAGTTTTAGCAGATCTTTCTTACGAACAGCATAGTGCAGTACTGTGTTTCTAGAATATCCACATTTTTCTCCCATTAAGTATTTCACTTGTTCTGGTCGCATATCAATTAAGAGCTTGAGTGAATCTTTATTATACTTAACAGCGGAATGTAATACTGTATTGCCATATACATCTCTCATACTAAGATCTAGCTGAAGGAACGCCTCTAATAATACATATAGCGAGTTTGAGTTATACTTAGTAGCAAGGTGCAATACTGTACAATGAGAATCATAATGTTTATCTAGAGCTTCAGTAACTTGCTCTTTGTATTCTTTGATTAACTTTTCTAAAGCTTTTGGATCCTCTTTAGCAGCATGACATAATTCTAAATATATTGAATCACTTAATATGCTTCCACTTTTCATAAACTACCCCATATAGTTCACATAATTTTTAAAGTTTTAATACAATGACCATAAAATATTTAAAAATCTACTCTGTTAGGCTGCTGCAACAAATAAGTATTGGCATAAAGAAGATATGCAAAACTGCAGCATTTATATTAAATTTTAGCAAAAGATATGTGCTATCATATACCTCCGGTACATGAAGAATTGGTATTTAACTATGTATAGTCAAGGAAGTTGAAGATATTATATATTGTGAAAGCAAAATCAGCAGCGTGCCGAAGCATTTGGAATTTATTAACTAAAGATCTAACTTTAGATTGAAAATTTCAAGCTATACGCTCACTCTATAATGTTTTCAATTTTATTAACTATACAAATGAAGTTAGACTTCAAAAAGAGCTAGGAAGAATGCGCGCGCGTATATATAAAACAGGGAAAGACCACATGAATGACGCCAATTTTAAAAAGTATAGCAAGTATTATAGTATAGTTTATGTAATAAATCATACAAATCCCCATGCACTCATATTATCTAATAATAAAAATTGATTAATAAGGTCTGAGATAGTTATATTTTTATTATATTAGCTGATTAAATATGAAGAATTTTTGATATAGGCTATTAACAAATGGTAATAAGATGATTGTATATGAAAAAAAGAAAAGTATCAAAAACAATCATGCGATGCACAACTTAAAAATAGTGCTGATTATTTCAAACCTCAGAAATGTTATACATATCACCCTATATTTCCAAAATTTGCGTCGTCAAAAATTTTTTTATGTTTCTGTGCACCATATCATTGTGCATGTCTTTTTTGCCTAAGCACTGCGCTCAAGTAAGTACACGCGCGGATTTTAAGTGCATGATTTTTTAGAGTACAAATGAATTTTTAAGTTTTCTTTTCAGATTTTTGAGTATTTTAGCACATAAATTTTTCATGCTATAAACAATGAGAGCGTATATTCTTCACAACCATACCCATGCGCTTAAAATATGAAGTACCTATGACCAAGTACCACGACTCTCTATTTTACCAAAAAATATTTGTAAATTTTGAGTATTCATATTATATATCGCTTTCAAAGCTTTGATAGTATTGTTTTTTTCAGTGAAAATAACATTTCCTTCAAGATTCACTATACCACTAACAATATCGTATGTACCGTAATCACTAACTAACTGTTTATCATCCAAGTATATCATCACACCATTTTCTAAGGTGAATTTATTTAAATTCTTATACATTAAAAATCCAAATCCACCACTAGCACCAGAAAATCCTTTGCAGAAAATCTGAATCTTATCCGCCATTAAAGTAATATTTTTTAACTTAACTTGCGCCCTTCCACTTAAAATCACCTTTGTATCTTTTGTATAAACAAGCATTTGTTCAGCGCTCATATATACATTAGAATTATTAACCTCTTGAGCAAAAGCTGCAAACACTTGCTTATTTTTTAATGTTATACTTTGCAATTCCCAACCCATCACATCAAATGCAACAAAAAGCTGCATCACAAGTATGGTCAAGAATACCCTCATCCCCTTATTACCCCACCTATTTTTTGTGAGATTTTTGCTATTATACTAGTAGAGATTTCCTCTATTTCATGATCAACTAAAGTTTTTTGATCAGATTGCATCTTAACATTGATAGCTACAGATTTTTTTCCATCAGGAAGTCCATGCCCACAATATATGTCAAATAACTCTACATCCCTTATCAAAGTATTCTTCAATTCATTAATTGCCTGAACTACTTCTTGAACTGGTAGATCAGCATCTATCAAGAATGCGAAATCTCTACTCACTGTTTGATAATCTGATAAAGTGGGACAAGTAAACTTACTTTTTGAAGTTGGAATATTTTCTTCGAATATTTCAAAGCACATAATTGGAATTTTTATATCAAATTCTTTAGCTATTTTAGGATGTAATTGACCGCAATAGCCAAGCTCTTTATTTCCTATAGAAAATAATGCACTTTTTGTAGGATGATAATAACACGGAGTATTTCTTGATAGAGATATATTCTTAATATTCATTCCAACTGATTCCAGTAGCGCCAATAAATCACTTTTTACATCATAAAAATCCCAACTACGTCGCTTTTCATATAAAGATCTAGATCCAGCAAACCCTGCTCTCACACCTGTTATCATTAAATTTTCTCTTACTTGATCATCTTGAATCTTATAAGCATTGCCTATTTCAAACATTGCAATATTATCGAAATCTCTAGCAATGTTTTTTTGTACCGCAAGCAACATCCCAATTAATAAAGTAGGACGCATAGTACTCAAATCCACAGATATAGGATTTGCTATCTGCATGCAATCATCAAATCCAAGCGCATTACAAAACTTTTCATGAACAAAAGACCACGTGATAACTTCATTAAGCTGCTTTGAAAGTAATATGGATTTATACTTATTTATCTTTGTAAGATGCTCATTTCTATAGAGAGAACTAATATCACAATCATTAGAAGCTGCTATAGGCTTCAAGGGCAGTTTATCAACTCCATAAATTCTTATAATTTCTTCTGCTATATCCTCTATAATCTCTATATTGCCCAACCTCCAAGATGGAATAGCTATGTTTTCACCTTTTACAACAAACCCAAGTCTGGATAATATTTCCGCACAATGCTCTCTAGAAAGATTCAACCCTGTTATATCTAATATCTTTTGATAATCAAAATAAATAAATTTTACATATTCACTTTTAGTTCCTTTAAAAATAATAGGTTCATAAGCAACGCCACCGCACTCTGCCAATATTTTCCAAGTAATACCATTCGTAAACAAATCTGCATTATCTTCATCAACCTTGCGTTCAAATCTAAATCTTGAGTCTGTTACTATATTTAGAGCTCTACCAGATTTTATAACAGCACTACTTTTAAAATTTGCAATTTCTAATAATATATTTTTTGTATCATGATCTACCTTGCTCAGCTCTCCACCTATTACACCAGCAACTGCCAAAACTTTAACATCATCTGCTATGACCGTTAGCCCTTGTGGTAATTCATATTCGCAGCCACCAAGTGCTATAAATTTTTCTCTATCCTTAGATGGACGAACTTTAATCACACCTTCAATTTTATCTGCATCATATGCGTGGCTTGGTCTACCAAAGCTCATCATCATAAAATTTGATATATCTACTACTGTATTCTTATTGCTATACCCAATAGACCTTAACAGACTATTTTCTTTTTTATCGTGATTCGATATTCCTTCAATATATTGCAAAAGAAATTCAGTAACATTTTCTTTGTCTTCTACTTCTAAGCTGAAATTAGGCATCGTCTCAACAGATCGAAAGCTAGAACGCTGCACAGTTTTTAATGTCCCAACACAAGCAGCAGAGAGTTCTCTTGCAATACCATATACACTTGCACAATCTCCACGGTTAGGAGTAAGTGCTATTTCAAAAACCACATCATCAAGACCGAAGTAAGTTGCAAATTCTTGCCCTATAGTAGCAGTTTCTGGCAACTCAATTATACCAGCATTATCTTTTTCATCTAGTAGAAGCTCAGAGGCACTGCAAAGCATTCCATTACTTTCAACAGATCTAATGACTGACTTCTTGATTTGCATCTTATTAAACGGAACTATTGCACCAACCTTAGCAAGCACAACCTTTATCCCAGCTCTTGCGTTCTCTGCACCACACACTACTTGAAATTTGTTTATTCCATCATTTACTGTGCAAACTTTTAGTTTATCAGCGTTTGGATTAGGTATTGTTGACTCTATCTCTGCTATGCAAAAATTTTTATAATGCTCTCCTATATCCTCAAACGATTCCACTTCAAACCCGATATTTGTAAGTGTTGATGCAATTTTCTCAGGACTTTCTGACGTTATAAGATATTCTTTTAGCCAATAAAAAGTAAATTTCATATTTTTGATGATTTATTGATATTTATAATTCAAATCTGCACGATTGCTACTATTGAATCGCGAATATAGCGATTTATCTAATACTTATCCCCATATTAACTAATAATTTTTGATGTAAAGTTTCCATCTAAATATAGTATTTAATTAACAGTGCTATATAAAAACACCACGATTATTACTTATGAATGGTGATGATACAATTTTTAATGAAACACGCAACAAAAACCAGTAAGTCTGCCAGTCAAAAATCGATTTGCTGCGCTATTTTGCATTTGTTGGATTTGGTATAATTTATCCTATACTTCTAAATACGTACTTAACAGAATTCTACTTTTCTGTTGATATTTATTGTTTAGTGCTTTCATCTTTCTTTTGATCATCAGATTCATTGCTTGCAATATTCTCAGTATTAGCAATACCAGCACCGCTATTAATTGAAGCACTTATCATGTTTGCACCCTTAAAATTTGCATTATCAAGATTTGAGTTCGTTATTACCGCTCCTTCCAAATCAGCATAAGAAAAATTACAAAATGCAAGATATGTATTATTAATCTTCATATTTTGCATATTCGCTTCTACAAACAGCACTGTGTGTGCAATTCCAGAATTCAATATTACATTAGAAAGATTTGCTCTACTCGCATCTGCTCTAGATAGACTTACAAGCATTAAATTTGCATTACTTAAATCCGAATATTTCAAAAAAGCATCAGAGAGCTTTCCCCTTTTAAAACTAACATTTTGCAACTTAGCATAGCTAAAATCAGTAGCTTCTGCATATACATCGTCCATTATAGCACCATTAAAAATACCATATCGAAAAACTGCACCAAATAATATAGCCTTTCTTAAATCCGCGTTAGTAAAATTAGTATTTTTAGCACTTACAGTTTCTAAATTTGCATTAATCCATTTAACATCTATCATAGAAGCACCATCAAGTATGGCACTCTTCATATCAACACTGAGACCCAAACTATTATCAAACTTTGTACCTTTGAAGCTGCTACGCGTAAAGCTAGCAAATTGAATATTAGCTCCAGAAAAATCTGTATTATTGAATGATGCAAACTCCGCCTTCACAACCGACAAATCAGCACCAGTAAATACCGCACTATCAGCATATGCTTTATGCATATCTGCACCATATAATGAAGCATTACTGAAATCAGCAACAGCAAAGTTTGCACCTCTAAAATTAGCATCCTTAGCATTCACACCTTTAAAGCTAGACTCCTCTAAATACGCGTTCTCAAATATGGTGTTTTCCAATTTGCAATTATCAAACTTGACACCAAAAGCTTGCATTCCAGTAAAATCGAGGCCTGACAGATCAAGTCCAGATAAATCCGTACTGAGATCCTCTGCTAAATTTGATACTTGTTGCTTCTTGCTATTTTTTTGGAGATACAATTCAACATCTTTTCTTGTGACGATAACTTGCTCTTTTATGTTGCTATCATTATTTTCTACCTGCAACTGCTGAGCTTGGTTTTGCAAATTCTGTGTGACATTATCTTGCGCTACTTCACTTGCAAAAGACAAGTTGTTACATAGCAATGTTACAGTAAATACTATAATATGAAATAACTTAAAATTGCTGGACAATATACATAATCTTGTCATATTTCTAATTTTATTAGCTCAATGTTACAAATAACCATTTATCAATTCTTCAGCGATCTGTACAGCATTCAACGCAGCACCTTTTCTTAAATTATCAGAGACAACCCACATACTAAGTGTATTGTAATTACAAATTCTGCTATTACCACAACCTCTTATCCTTGAAACAAAAACAGAATAGTCACCAATGCACTCTATTGGAGTATTATAATTATATTCAGCACATAATTTTACAGAGGGTGCATTAGCCAATAACTCATGCGCAATCTCTGGAGTAATATGTTCTTCACATTCAACTGTAACAGACTCGCTATGTCCTATAAAAACTGGAACTCTTACACAAGTTGGTATTACATCAATTTCCTGATCAAAGATCTTCTGAGTCTCTACAATCATCTTCCATTCTTCAGAAGAATACCCACCTTCAAGAAATTCTCCTATTTGTGGTATTATGTTAAATGCTATCTGCCTTTGAAAATGTACAGGCTGAACATTTTGATTAAAAAATTTACTCTTTGTTTGGTTAAATAACTCATCCATAGCTTTTTTACCAGCTCCAGAAACAGATTGATATGTTGATACAATAATCCTTTTTATTTTTGCATAATCATTTAAAGGTTTAAGCGCAACAACCATTTGCAGTACAGCACAATTAGGATTTGCTACTATATTCTTATTAGAGTAGTCACGCAGCTTATCCAGATTAACTTCAGGTACCACAAGCGGTATATCGTCATCCATCCTAAAGCAGGAAGAATTGTCTATAACTACACAACCACTTTTTGCTGCTATTTCCGCATATTGCCTTGAAGCAGCAGCTCCAGCGGAAAATAATGCTATATCAGTCCCAGCAAAGTCATAAGATGAGAGTGGTTGTACCTCAAGCACATCATCTCCAAAACTTACCTTCTTTGGTGTTGATCTATCTGAACCAATCGCAATTAACTGAGAGATAGGGAAATTACGTTCATACAACACATTTAACATTTGGCGTCCAACGTTTCCAGTAGCACCAACAACAGCAACTTTATATTTCATTCTAGATATATTAATAATTAAGTTAATATATTTTTCATATTTTCTATCACTTGTATAGCAACACTATCCTCTGGCAGCGAAGCATCTACTATATTAAATCGATCTCCATCTTTCACTTTAAGGTGCAAAAACCCTTCTCTAATCCTTTTATAAAATTCAATATCACGTTTATCATAGTGACTCATTGATGAATTTCTATCTAAGACACGTTTCTTTGCTATTTCAGGATCAAGATCCAAAATAAAAGTTATGTCCGGCACTATTGGAGAAACGTGATCATTTACATAATGAATAAAATTCATATTCAAACCCTTGCAATAACCCTGATAGATTATTGATGAGTCAAAAAATCTGTCGCATATTACAACTTTTCCTGCGAGCAAATTTGGCAATATCAAATTCTGAATATGATCTCGCCTTGCAGCAGAAATCAATAAAAACTCCGTCATAGTATCACTTATTTCATAATCAGAGACTATAATATTTCTAATATGATTAGCAAGCTCTGTTCCTCCAGGCTCTTTAGTAATAACTACTGGAATGTTTTTAGATTTTAAATATTCTAGTAATATTCTACATTGCGTTGTTTTGCCAGCACCTTCACATCCTTCAAAAGTGATAAATTTTCCAGTCATTTTCTATTAGTTGCTCGTTAATAAACACTTTAATGTCTCATCAGATAATCCATATGATGGTCTTATCTCTACACTTTGTTTTATACCAGTGTTAATTTCTTCCGCAAAAACCATCAAAATTCCATCTGCATCTACACGAAAAGTTATCAGTAATCTCGGAACTCCAGCAGGCATTTTAGGGATTTTCGATAACTCAAATCTTGCAAGCGATCTACAAAAAGAGACTTTTTCTGACTCTCCTTGAAGCACATGCAGCTGAAAAATAGTCTGGTTGTCTTGAGATGTTGTAAACATTTTATTTACTTCTATAGGTATTGGAGTATTGCGTGGAATAATCACTTCAACAAGTCCACCTATAACCTCTATACCTAAAGAGAGCGGAGTAACATCAAGTAACAGATCGCTATCTGAACCTCGATATAAAGCCTCTGCTTGGATTGCAGCTCCGATTACAACAATTTCATCTGGATTAAACGAGTCTAATACGTTGACGCTAAATTCTTTTTCTAGTTCAAACTTAATACATGACATCCTTGTACTTCCACCAACTAGTATTATAGCATCTAGTAAATTAGCACAAGAACCATCAGTTGAACAATCTGCATCTTTCAAAGCTTTTTTAAATAAAGATATTGTCCTTTTCAGTAAATGCTCAGTGGCTCTTTCAAATTCACTTCGTGTAACGCAACACCCTTGGAAATAATCTTGATCTGTGCCAAGCCATTCTTCATGATAAGTTAAATACTCTTTGATACGTTTTGCTTCATTTAATGCTAAACTCATATTTTCACTACTAGGCATACTTAGCTTGTGTTTGCTAATGATGAAATTGAGTAGCTCAATGTCAAAATCATCACCACCAAGCTGCAAATCCCCTGCAACTGCAATAACCTTCAGTACACCATACTGCATGCGCAATATTGATATATCAAAAGTCCCACCACCTAAATCATATACTGCAAAAGTTCCTACAGCTTTATTTTGCATACCATATGCAAATGCAGCCGCAGTTGGTTCATTAATAAGTCGCAGAACTTCAAGACCTGCAATTTTTGCCGCTTTTTGCGTTGCATTTCTAGCGGCATCATCAAAATATGCAGGCACAGTAATAACAGCTTTTCTTATATCTATCTTGAGAGAATCCTCTGCCGCCATTTTAAGAGCTTTTAAAATCTCTGCACTTACTTCTTCTGGAGAAACAGATCTTTTTCCAGCAAGGATATCGATCTGACCTTCTTTAAAGGTAATATCCAAATGCGGCAAGATCGTATTTGTAGAAATATCAGCATGTGACTTTCCAATCAATCTTTTTACAGAATTTATAGCACCTGAGAATGCTTTGGCACTACTTCCTACAAAAACTTCACCATCACTATAATATACAATAGAAGGAAGTAATTTATTACCTTCTATCTCTATTATATCTACTTTACCTGAGCGTGAAACAGCAATTAGTGAATTAGTAGTACCTAGATCTATGCCAACTGCAACACAGCCTCCATTCTCGTTTGATATAGTTTGATGAGTATTTGGTTCTTGGATCTGGTAAAATTGCATCTATTAAATATAATAAAATTTATATTCTCTCTAAAAATCTATTTATAAACTTAAGCTTCATATATTGCTTTAACGCTTCATCATATAAAGCACTGTTCAGCATATCCTTTAAAAGCTTTAATGTTTGATCTTTTTCAGATAAAATCTCAGACTTTAACTGACTCTTGTCTTCGTCTTCATCTTCTAAGCGTTCCTGCCATTCCATGGACAACAATAAAAGATCTTGTGTTGCAGAAGAGATTTCATTACTCACCAAGCTATCCAAGCTATATCCATGCTGTTTTAATATGTATTCCACTCTCTTTATAGGATCTATCAAAACTCCATATGCTGTATTTATCAAACTACTATTACGTAGTGCAATTTCTTTTTCTAATTTAGATGAAAAAACAAATTTATCTGGATGAAATATTTTAAGAAGTATTATAAGAGCATCTTCCAGCACAAAACGTGAAACTTCAAATTGCAATTCTAATGAGAATAAATCAAAATAATTCACATCACTTGAAATCGGCATGATCCTTCCACAATTACCGCATAGCAATATTTCCGTAGTATTGCAAGAACAATGAGGACATACTTGAGAACTTGTTAACATGCAAATTCCATTATACAATTTCTTGAATTTAATAAAGTATAGTTGTAGCATACTCCAGAGACATAAATGAATATTATAAATGTTGCAAACTTTTTTGTTTTCTCATCTATGATTTTTTTAGTTATATACAGGGTGTTTCGTTGGGAGAATCTATATAATGACTGAATTGAAAAAATTTGACATACCTTGCTTTTTTAACGGAGCAAAACAAACGATTACAGTCTTTTTAGGTGATTCAGCACCTGATCATCATCCTCTACACTTTCAAGCAGAGTGGATTACAAAGGATAAAGGTGGACAGATACCTCAAGATATAATGGAAACAATTGCAAAGATACAAGACTTAGCAAAAAGGAGTAATGTACCATTTATGGATTTATGGCAATATGCACTTGAAGCATCTTCAAATCAATCAATAGAATATAATAGTGAGAGTAAAAGTAGTGAAAATAAAATATCAAATAGTATTCAGCAATTAAAGGGCTAGATTTTATGTCAATAATTACTTGCACTAGAAAAATAGAATTTGACGCAGCCCATAGAGTCATGGGATATCATGGCAAGTGCAGGATGCTGCATGGACATAGATATAAAATTGAAGCAACTTTTGCCGCTGAAGCTTTATCAGCACTAGGTATGGTTATAGATTTTGCAAGCATTAAAGATGTGCTCAATGGTTGGTTACTGGAACACTGGGATCACAATATAATATTAAATTCTGAAGACAATGAGCTAGGCGGCAGGATCTCTGATCTCACTGGGCAAAAGGTTTATTATCTTGACTATAATCCAACAGCTGAAAATATGGCACACTATCTAATAAATTATGTATGCCCAAAGCTTTTTGAGAAACATAATGTAAAATGTATTAAGGTCAAGCTATATGAAACAACAAATTGTTATTCAGAAGCATATTTAAGTAAGCAGTGCTATTAGATCTGATCAACTGTGCCTTCCTCTTTCTAATGCATCCGTCTTTCAAATAATTACTAATCAATAGACCTCTCGCAGAACCTATTTATGAGAAGCAAGTGGTAGAGGCTTGAGACGCGCAAAGGAGGCATGTATTAATAATATATATAACGACCTTTAGCATTAAGGCGACGCACCAGGCGCACTCAGAAATTGAGTTACCCAAGAGGTCTAATGTTATTAGTCCATCCATTAACATGGCAAAATAGCAAAGAAGTTGTATACTAATCATACTTTTCAAAAATTGGCACCTGAAAAGATCGCTCGTTAAGTAATTGCTTGCAAGCCAACATAAATTCTATAGCTTCTTAGGAAATTATGACGCAGATGACTTTAAAAGCGCTGGTTTAAAAGGCGACGCTAAGAAAAGAACCAGCGCTTTTGTTATTTTAATAGATTGGCTATTGAGCTTCTAACTGACTGGAATGTTCAATTAGAATCATATCATCTGCTAAATAAACATCTGCATTGTTGCTGCGCTCCGTAACGTGATCATTATTAAACTCTCCTAAAGAACTATGCAAAAGCCAGCCAAACGCAGCGTATGCAGCATTCGATTTAAAAAACCAGTCATCACTGCCATACTCTTTATATAGCGAATATAAGTTGGAGATGGAAGTATATGCACTATAACCAGCAACAGCGGCACTATATAGGAATGTCATTTGCGGCGCTGCAACAAGGTATGCAGCAGAATAATACAATCCAGTATAAGCAGCTGTTATAACAGCGTGCCGAAGTACAGCGCCATATTTTCACCAAGATAGCCCAAGTATATAATAGACCTCTTGCATAACCTATTTAAAGCTCAAAGTTATAGATACCAGCAAGTAAATTAAACCTTAAACCGAATCGTTTTCTTCTGTTCCTATAACGATCAGCGATAATTTTAAATCGTTTGATCATGCCTATGACGTTTTCATTTAAAACACGTTCACTAGACAATTGACGATTTTTCTTTTTATCTTTCCTGCTTAGTGGTCGCTTTTTTGTCTTTTTCTTTGGTAACTCTGAATTATAATGCAACTTATCAATGCCTTGATAACCAGTATCTGTAAGAACTTTAATCTCAGGGTGGATGTGAACTCCGGATTCTTTAAATAACCTGAAATCATGACGCTTGCCATTAGAAAAATTAGTGCAAATGATTTCTTTTTTCCTTTTATCCACAATAAGCTGAGTTTTTAGAGTATGTCGCCTCTTTTTTCCCGAATAAAAGTGCTTCTGTTTTTTTTAGGTCGTTCTATCGGTGTTTCAGTAGCATCAATTAACACAAGTTCGTATTCAGAATCGCTTTTTAGTAATGCTTTACGTCCAGGTAGTGAAAATCGTTTATCTTTAATTAGAGTATCTTCAATCCAACGTATATTACGATAACAGGCACTTTCACTTATTCCATAACTGCGGGAAATATGAAAATATGTCCTGTATTCACGCAAGTACTCAAGCGTCATGAGTAATCGATCTTCTAAAGCCAATTTATTGGGTTTTCCACCTTGAGACTTTAAAATAGCTTCAGCTTCTTTTAATATACTTAGTATAACTTCAAACGTTCCTCGTTTAATGCCAGTAAGCCTGCGAAACTCTTCTGCGTATTCATCTTTGATGTTTTCAAACTTCATGTTATCCTTGATAAAATCAAGGATTTTAATCAATTTATATGGTTATGCAAGAGGTCTAATGTCAGCTGCGTTGACAGCATTAGAATACCAATTAAAGCCATGTAACATATTAGACCTCTTGCATAACCTATTTAAAGCTCAAAGTTATAGATACCAGCAAGTAAATTAAACCTTAAACCGAATCGTTTTCTTCTGTTCCTATAACGATCAGCGATAATTTTAAATCGTTTGATCATGCCTATGACGTTTTCATTTAAAACACGTTCACTAGACAATTGACGATTTTTCTTTTTATCTTTCCTGCTTAGTGGTCGCTTTTTTGTCTTTTTCTTTGGTAACTCTGAATTATAATGCAACTTATCAATGCCTTGATAACCAGTATCTGTAAGAACTTTAATCTCAGGGTGGATGTGAACTCCGGATTCTTTAAATAACCTGAAATCATGACGCTTGCCATTAGAAAAATTAGTGCAAATGATTTCTTTTTTCCTTTTATCCACAATAAGCTGAGTTTTTAGAGTATGTCGCCTCTTTTTTCCCGAATAAAAGTGCTTCTGTTTTTTTTAGGTCGTTCTATCGGTGTTTCAGTAGCATCAATTAACACAAGTTCGTATTCAGAATCGCTTTTTAGTAATGCTTTACGTCCAGGTAGTGAAAATCGTTTATCTTTAATTAGAGTATCTTCAATCCAACGTATATTACGATAACAGGCACTTTCACTTATTCCATAACTGCGGGAAATATGAAAATATGTCCTGTATTCACGCAAGTACTCAAGCGTCATGAGTAATCGATCTTCTAAAGCCAATTTATTGGGTTTTCCACCTTGAGACTTTAAAATAGCTTCAGCTTCTTTTAATATACTTAGTATAACTTCAAACGTTCCTCGTTTAATGCCAGTAAGCCTGCGAAACTCTTCTGCGTATTCATCTTTGATGTTTTCAAACTTCATGTTATCCTTGATAAAATCAAGGATTTTAATCAATTTATATGGTTATGCAAGAGGTCTATTATACAAGTGTGCAGAGTCAATTATAACTTTTTTAACATTATCTACCGTTGGTTCGTGTGCAAATCTTACGAAATTTAAAGCAGTATCTAATGCCTTAAATACAATAGATATGTAATGTAGTGCTTGCAGCACATCCTCTGATTGTATTGTGATATACTGCGCATACTCAGTATATTGTTCTTCTTCATAGCGTGAAGCAAAACCATATCGCTCTTCTCTCGTCATCGGTAAAGCGACAGCTTGAATAGAACCTGAATTATTACTTGTTTCTATTGTGCTGAGATCCACGTCAAGAAGTCCTTCCCTCAACCCTCGAATATGAATAGGAGGAGGTGCTGGCGGCTCTATACCTTGTTTGCATTCTGTAAGCAAAGCAACTTCTTCTAAAAAAATGTTATTTTTATTACTCTGCTCAGCTAATGCTTTATGAAGCGGCTTGCGCAACAAAGTAAGTATTTCACCTACTGAATCTGGATCTTCATGAACAGGTTTCATCAGAAATGATAATAAATGTGATTTTAGATGCTTATTCAGTTTACCACATTTATTTCCTTGGTAATATTGCATCATATCTTTTTTAACTAAGCTGATTTGTGTTAAATCACCATCTTTATGCCACATACTGTCAATTGATGATCCTAAAAAGATTGTGCCTGCAACTTTTTCTCTTAGAGCAGATATTTTATATGATGATGATATAATTGAATTTTTGATGGAGTTATTACTAACAATCTTTTCAAATGCATTATGCTCTAAAATATAACCACAAAGTCTTGCAAAAGATTCTTGATCTTTCTCTTCCACATATGATAATGCCAGCATTACTATCTCTTCTTTTGCTATAAAAAGAGATGGCTTATTATAAAGCAGAGCTTCAACTCTGCGGCCTCCAGTCGCAGCCAATTCTTTTAGTAATAAGTTTGGCACCTCAATATTTTGATTCTTTATTGCAGTACGAAGTATTTGATAATCCTCACTCTCCAATTTCTTTTTCATGTTTATTTCTGCATCTTTAGCGTATTCAAGCAATAATTGCAACGTCTCATGGTTAGGATTGCTTACGGCTGCGTCCAGGATTATGCTATGATGCTGCTTAAAAATTTCCCTCATATCTATTCCTACTGCTTGAGCCTGTTCAAACAATAATTTGATCACTTCATGGTTTTTGTTTTGTGCCGCATAGTAAAGCGTCATATGACATCCACTTTGTAGGATCTTTTGTATACTCATCTTTACTTCTTTCTTTTCAGTATATTGAAGTAATAATTTTATCACCTCAGGACTAATATCTTGCGTTGCTACCTGAACATTGATATCACCCTTATTCTCTATCATTGCTTTAATATCCTCTCCATTCTTTGCAGCAATATCAAAGAAAGTTTGAAGAGTTTTGCCATCTTCTTGCCTTAAAATACGCAAAAAAAATTCAGCATCATATAATATCTGCTTTAATATAGAATAATCGCTATCTTTTACCTCATTGATTGCTTTATCATAAATTTGTCTCAAATTTTTCATCTTTTCTGTATATTTCATATCAACTCCAAAAATTTGCGTTGTATAAAACAAAAACTTCCGATATTAAAACAAAATTTAATGTTAATAAGCGTCTAATTGATTTTGATTTTCTATTTTGTTAAAAACACATAATTCAATTCATTTGCTTAATATTTAGCAAATATATACTTATTACCACTGCTTTTTCAGAAAATAGATTATTGATAAATTTATTTGGAGAATGTGATATACTAATCATTGCAAATGATAGAGATTATATAATTTGAATGTCGTCTTTTTTTGAGCATTAAAAGTGCTCTTTTTTCTTATATACGAACAAGTAATATGCAGCTTCAAAGTCACTCTTCAATTTTCCAAACAAACATACAGCAGTGAAACGAAGAGTTAATAGACCTCTTGCATAACCTGTTCAAAACTATGATTTTATTGTCACCAATACATAAAAATACTCACGGAGATCATTGTTGCGACGTTTTGCAAAAAATTTCTAGCTCAGAATGAGGTTATGCAAGAGGTCTAATATTTAACTTGTGCATATACGAGTTAGAATTCAAAAATAGCTAAGAAAAATTAGACACCAAAGGTGTTAACAAAATACATAAGGAGCATTCTGATAACAGCCAATTTTGAAAAGTACGACTAGCATATTCAAATCATCTAACTACATTATTTGTTAGAATTAGGTAATATCAACATTACCTATTCATTATTTTAGCCGATAAATCCCCACCAACAACGCATAATTTTATTATATATGCGATTATATCTAGATAATAGCGGCATTTTATACGATATCGCTGGATTATTATTGCAATTTAATGTAATTCTTGTTATATGTGAAATATAACTTTAGATAAAATAGATATTACTTGTTTTGATCATATTTTTAATAATGTAAGCTGCTAATTATTTTGTCATTAGCAACTCATCTAAATATAGCACCGTCAACTTGAGTTATTGCGCAGACCTTTTCGTCCTTATTTTCCATATTATTTCATTAATTTCTTTGCCAATATACCAAAATATCAAGCATAAAAAGATATTTAATATGTTTTAAAGGCATTTGCATACACGATAATTTTTGAATAATACTCATAAGTAATACATAGTGATGACATATAGAAAATAAAGTATTATTATCCATCTCACAACTCAAATAATACCAAATTCCCCAAATAACAACATATATTTGCTGCGTATTTTTTAGAGAATTTAAGATGAGATTGGAGTGTATCTGAACTAGAAGTACAATAACCATGCGTGCACTTAAATTTTCTAAAAAGACGAAGCTAAAGTGTTCTGTTATCTGTGAGATTGAACATAAATTAACTTTGCAGCTAATTTTCTTCATATTGACTATTTTATAGAAGTTTATTGTGAATTTAACAGTGAAAAATACACCAAAATCTCTAGTTATTGCAATGACAGGAGCAACAGGTGCCGCATATGGTATCGAGATCTTAAAGATCTTAAAAACTCTTAGTATTGAAACACATCTGATAATTAGCGATGCCGCTAATATCACGATAAATTATGAAACGAATTACTCAATCGATGATATCAAGAGTATTGCAACATTCTCATATAAATGTCACGATATAAAAAGCTGCCTTTCAAGCGGCTCGTTTAAACATGACGGGATGATTATCGCACCTTGTTCAGTAAAAACAATGTCCTCAATTGCATATGGAATCGCAGATAATCTCATTATAAGAGCAGCAGATGTTACACTAAAAGAAAGAAGACCACTGGTTTTAATGCTTAGAGAAACACCATTTAATCTAAGTCATATAGAAGCAATGAAACAAATAACTCTTATGAGCGGAATCATTGCCCCACCTTTAAACTCCTTTTATATTAAACCAAAAAATATCGAAGATCTTGTGCACTACAGTGCAGCAAGAATTTTAGATCTTTTTGGGATTCATATAGAATGCAGTGATAGGTGGAATGGGAAGCAGAAAAAACTTTAAATGACAAATAACACTTTAACTTCTTAGTCGCCTGCCGCCATAACTCTAAGAAGTGTAAGACTGATATACACTACATTTGCGATCAAAAAAATCTTATGTAGTCTATCCGTCACAAATCGATTTGCTGCGGAAAATAAATTTTTGTAGAGAAAAGTTAAATGTACTAATAATTAGCCTTTAGAACTGCCCTGCGCTAATTTTGTGGCATATCATTTTCTAATACTTGCAAATACTATACTTAACAAAATCCATAAGGTTTTGAGCAATTTCGCCACCTTTTCTGCAGGACTTTTGGTACAGTATAATTACTTGCAAGCCAACATAAATCCTCAGCTTCTTAGATTTATGACACAGGCGACTATGTGGTTTGAATATATCGAAAACATGCAACCACATGATTTTTATATGAGAGATGCTGGTTTAATATAGAAACATTGTAAAGATGAAGCTTTAAGCTTTTTGCAAAAAACAGCTGAAAGCCAAAAAAATATATGGTGGAGACAATCAGATTCGAACTGATGACCCTCTGCTTGCAAAGCAGATGCTCTACCAACTGAGCTATGCCCCCAAAAAGAGTAAACGTGGAGCGGGAGAAGGGATTCGAACCCTCGACTTCAACCTTGGCAAGGTTGCGCTCTACCCCTGAGCTACACCCGCAAATGCAACCAATAGATGAATGTCGAGAGCGCAAGCAGTAAAATAAAACCACAGACCCACGGTAAATCACTCATAAGCTGTTGTTTTGCCAGAAATGCAATAACTTGTCAATACTATTCATCACAGCAATACAAAAAATAATATCATTGAGTATTACAGATACGAGTATTTATCACATATGGTATGGCAAACTAACCCTTCATATCGATGAAGGCAGTACCTCACAAAATCCATAAGGTTTTGGGCAATTTTGCCACTTTTCCCACTAATTTTATCCACCGGCTGCCGGAACGCGTGACGTACGTGCATTCTCTTTGCTCTGTTTTATAAGCTCTCCATAACTACTATGATGTTCTTTTGCAAATTTTGTACTAACCTTGTCACTTACAACACCCACATTAGTTTTTAGCTTAGTTGTTGTATTAGCTTTTTCTTGTACTATGCCTTGCTGTATTCTTTGTTCATCAATAGCACCTTTTGCTACCTCTCCTTTCATCTTACTTGTATCTTCACTTGGAGTAACAACAGTAGCGCCTATAGTTTCCTGAGGCACTTGTGCGTTATTATCTTGACCTATAGTAAACATATTACCAACATTTTCCTTGATAACAGGAACATTACCTTCTTTCTTTTGAACAATATCATTCTGAATTACATGCTCCTTTTCAACGCTCGCAACACTCTGCTTCTTCTCTTGCAATTTTTGCTCATAATATTCATAATTATTTGCTCTTGGCGCAAACATTTTATGAGTATTTTCTGTAGATAAACCGCCTATTATAACATCACGAAAACACCCAAAATATTCTTTGGTTTTATCTCCGAAAGATCTAGAGAGGCCAAATTGATTATTACGTTCAAACTCTGCAGTTGCAATATTACATTCTTCTGCACACTTATTAATACTTGCATCAGGATGCTTTTCTAGATAATCTAACATAGCTTTAAGGCCTGCATTATCCGCAGACCTTGAATCTATTGCAGGCTTTATTAGCTCAAGACCTTTGGAATTTTGATAAACTAGCTTTATATCTTTTTTTAACATCTCAACATCTTTTAATAGTTTAACAACTTCACTATCAAAAGCACGTTGCATTCTAATGTTCTGTCCATAATTAAGAGTTGTACCAAGTACTGCAAATGATATAGAAACAGGATTTAAAGATGCGACACTTGATAGAATACATGCTATATTCTCAGGGACTCTACCAACCACCCCTTTAAATATAGTGTCTCTCCAGCTAGCCTTCTTGACCTCGCCCTTATACTCAGGATCAATTTCAGGATTTAAATTGATAACACCAACAAGTTCCCTAGCAACGTCAGGCCTCAATTCAAAAAGTTTGCCAATCAATTCTTTTCGCGTATCATTCACACCTTTGTATTCATTTAGCATCTTCTCTTCTTTTTGCAGAATTCGAAGGTTATATAACCTTTTTGCTTCTATTCCAGCAGCAACTACTATACTACATACAGATACTGCACATGCAGCTATTCCAAGTGGCATTGAAACTGGGTTAATCATTAAGAATGCTGCCCCCACTAAGCTATATATCCTACATGCAGTAGGTGATCCAAGTTTATCTATCCACGGCTCCAGCTTTTTATGTACTGCATCTATCACCGGCTCTATCTTCCTATAGACAGCGCCAATACCACTAGCTACAGGAAAAATAGTAAAAGATGCAACAGCAAAGAGCGCTCTCTTTATAATACCTGGATGCTCCTCCTCTTTTTCACTCTCTTTCTCACTCTCACTTTCCTTCTCATTTTCATTGTCTTTTTCCACTGCAGCCCTCAAATCTTCTCTAGAGTGCGTTTTCAAAAGACCTTTTTTATCGCCAGCCGCAGCATCATATCCCTGATATGCCAACATAGCTGTTTTTACAATACCTTTTAACGCAGTGATGATCTGTGATAGAACAGAAAACATTTTTTCACACCATACATTATGATTAATCTCATTCTTAAAATATTACTACAACTTAGTATCTAAAATTAAAAACAAGCAATGACCTATAATTTATTTAGATTACTCAAACGACAATAGTAACCAACAAAGCATCATAGTGCACAAACAACAACAAATAACCTAAGGCAAATTTCTCACTTGTTCAATGTATTGCAATCAATTTACATCAATCTTATCATTCACAAACAATACATGATAGTAAATGCATAATAACTTAACCGTATACCAATACTTTATAGTAAAGATCAAATCTTACTATATATTGCTCGTAATTTTCACAAATACTATAAGTAGAAAATCCCTGTTACAACATATGGTAATATATATCTACACTCCTAGTAAACAATTTTCATAGCACGATCATGCAACTCAAGTCGCTATAACATCCTTATGATCTTCTATAAATAAAAATACAATTATAGCATATCTATATATTATTCGCTATCCCTCATATAATCAAGCTTTGTGGCACTATACTTACTATAAGATTTTTCAATTTAGTGATAAGTAAACATTATTTGGCACAAAACTTGCTTACTAATTATTTCGATGTCTAGTGAGAAAAACGCTAGTACATGCAGTAAAAAAATGATCAAAAAATATTATGGAGTAATAAACTATGGCTGGTAGCAATTTTGTTGGTCCTATTTTAACAGCTCAACAGTCAATGAGAATTGCAGGAGATAATCTTTCAAATGTGAATGTTAACGGTGCAAAAGGCCCGGCTCAGGATTTTGCCAATCTTGTCGCAGGAACTGGAAATGTTGATGTAAAATCAAGATCGACAATTGCTCAGAAAGGTAATGTGCAGTTTACTAACAGAGAAGGTGACTTCAGCGTTAAAAATCAAAATAATGGAATGTATTGCTTTTTGCCAGTTGCAGCAAATGAAGATAGCACAGAAGTATTATTAACACCTACAGGCTCTTTTGAGACTGATAAAAATGGTATTCTAAAAGAAGACTCAAGCGGAAAGGTATTGCTTGGTGCAAAACTGACAGATGGAGAAATAACATCTGATTTTTCAGAGCTTGTGCCAATATTTATAGATAAAAATGCTATATTACAGGCAGAAGCGACAACAAAAATTGACACTACAATGAGGCTAAATTCAGGAGAAATAGTAACAGGAAAAGCACAAACTTTACTAACAACCCAAGGCAGTCCAGATAAATTCATCAATCCCGGCGCTCTAAAAAGCGGAACGAGTTTTTCAGTTACAGCAATAGATGGAGCAAAAAACGAATATAGCAAGAGAAGCGATGGAGCAAGAAAACCATTTTTACAGCAGTATACATTCGGCGGATTTGTACACTCAGGGAAATTTGATGAAGCTGGAACTAATCTTGTTGCACTAAATGGAAATACAATACAGATAAAAGCAGGTAATAATAACGTCACTATCACAGCTTCTACCACAGCCACAAACAACAAAGACTTTCTAGACCAGTTGGTCGCGCAGATTAACACAAATTCTGCACTGGAAGCTAGCGTACTTACAGATACAGTAGGTGGAATAAATCAACTCTCTCTAATGATAGCTCCAAAAAACTTATCATCCGATCTTGAAGTTGCGGATGATCCAAAAAATCCAAGCGCGTTATTTCAAACGCTTGCTTTCGATAATAGCTCTATACCAAGCGCAGAAAATGGGGAAAATAGGTTTGTTACTATGCAAGGATTAGCGGGCTTGCTTAAGTCAAATTCAAAAGCATTTTCAAAAGTCGAGCAAATGACAACAAATGGAGCATCTAGCTCTGTTTTATTACTGGAAACAGCCTCAAGCTCCTCTGTAATGATTACAAACCGCAGCCAAGACACAGATAAAAATTTACTAGGTCTTCTTGGTATGTCAAATAAGCAGATTGGGACTCAACAACCATCTTATAGCCCATTGGCTTCGGGCAAAGGTAGTATGTCTAAAGGAGATGTAACGCCAGACACTTTTGGTGAAAACAAGGTTTATGATGCTCAAGGAAATGCAAGGCAGGTTTACATGGCTGCCAAAAAATTGGGTGATAATATCTGGGCCGCTGAGATATACTACCCACAAGACAATATCAAAGGAAATAATTTAATAGCGCAAGCAGGAATACTACGTTTTGATGGAAGTGGACATCTACAAGGTATTTCTAAAATTGAAACTCCATATGTCAGTAAAGATATAGGAGATTTAAGCCAAGAACTTAACCTATCAGTAGGAGCAGCAAATGGAGATACACTTGATATCACAGCAGGTGGAATAACAAGAAGCTTTCAATATGACCCTGGTGCAGGTATCAAATCAACATTTGACTTAATTACAGCAATTTTATCTAGCGATCTACCAATAAAGGTTAACATATCAAAAGATGGGAATGCAAGTAAGCTGGAATTTACAGGTGCGGCCCCTGACGTTGCTGTAAGCATAAGCGGTGCACTTGCAGATCCAAATAAAATGAACATAGTTCAAGAATCTCAAGCAGCTATTCCAGCGCTAGGCTCTTCAAATGCTGTATTTGATTGGACTAGTGTTCCAGATGGTGTATCTCCTAGTAGTATTGACATAAGTTTCAGCACTGAGAACATACTACAACAAAACATGGATTATACTCTGAATTTAGGTGTTAAAGATGGCAGAACAACAGCAACATTTTCTAGCTGGTCGTCAGATGAAAATGGGATAATATCTGCTGTTTTCTCAAATGGAGAAACGCAAAATCTATATCAAGTTCCAGTAGCAGCAGTCATAGCACCTCAACACCTGATGGAGCGTGATAGCGGAATGTATTCACAATCGATCAATTCAGGTCAAGTGCAATATTTTGCAGCTGGTTCTGGCTCAGCTCCAAATATACTACCTCGTAGCGTAGAAGGCAGTAATGTTGCATCAATAAAAGAAATGACACAAATTATCGATACAGGACAGTGGAACGCTATGTTAACCGCAGGATTTCAGGTAAATAATTCCATGATAAACGATATAATATCTGCAGCTAAGAGGTAATCTACCTTGATAGTAGTATCTTTCACCCACCTCCTATAGAGGTGGGTTTTTTAAAATCTTCGCTATGTTAATTAATCTATCCGCCAAAAATTAGCTTTTAGATCTGCCCTGCGCTAATTTTCGGATATATTAATTGGCCCTATGCTGCAAATGCTACTTTCACAAAATCCGTAAGGTTTTTTGGTCTTTTATAACATTTTCTTACGGATTTAGAACACTATTTTGACACTCGTGGCACCATTTTATGCTGCTTCTGAGACTTTTGTGGCGCGGCGCGTACTAATTAAAACAACTACTTAACGCGAATTGCAAATTATAAAGTCTATCAATCAAAATTGCTTTGCTGAGCAAATAAATTTTTGACTGATAGACTACGTATGCAATTATTCATACATCTTACTTATAATAAGGAATTTATATTACTTGTCCCTAAATATGAGAATATGATTAAGCTTTTGGTAGTATGACAATTTTGCAGAATTATATTTTTGCCAGTAGTGCATTCCAAACAAGCCTATAGCGCTACCTATAGTGCCAAACATCGAGCTTGTTGTGTTGAAATCTCCTAATATGTATGCACTTATAATAGTGAAAAATATAGCTAGTATCAAAGAAAATATGAATGATTTGCCATTTGTTCTAAACTTCAAAAAGCCTGCAATTAATGGTATTACAATAAGAGGAACCCAAGCATTACTTATGAACCACTCTATCTCTATTAATTCTTTTCTATGAATAGCTATAAAAATAGCGAGAATACCTATAATAAATGTAAATATTCTTGCAAGTAGTAAAGCTTGCCTTTCAGTTAAATGCATTATTTTTCTTATAATATCATGCGTAAAAAGAACACTTGCGTTATTAAGCCAAGAATCAGCAGTAGACATAATTACTGCAAGCAACCCAGCTACAATTAATCCTTTAAACCCAACAGCAACATGATTTGCAATAAAATAAATAAATACAATGTGAGAATCAATATTTGGCTCTTTTATTTTTAAAGTAAGTCCTATTATACATATAATGCTCATAAAAAATAAACTTATTATAGCAACATAATTGAGAGAATAAGTAAGCTGCATTGAATTCCTACACATTAAATACCTTTGCATATAAACCCCGGATGAAACTGGTAACAAAGAATAAAAAGCTAGACTAAGAAATAACCAAATATTACTTTTATTTAAGCTGAAGTTTATCATATCTTTAGGCAAAGAATTGATTATACCTTTATATCCGCCAATATCATGGTATACAAAGGAACATGCAATGGGTATTGCTACCATAAAGATCATAAGTTGAAAGACATCAGTAAATGCAACAGATCTTACGCCACCAAATGCGGAGTAAGTGGAAAGTATTAACATAGAGACAATTACACTATATGAATAACCAGTCTGGAAAAAATAATCTATAATGCTTCCCATTGCAATGGCTTGCATTGCTACTGCCCCTATAGAAATCACAATAGAAGTAATATTAGTGATATTTCTACCAACGCTTCCATATAATTGTTGCATTAGACCTCTTGCATAACCATATAAATTGATTAAAATCCTTGATTTTATCAAGGATAACATGAAGTTTGAAAACATCAAAGATGAATACGCAGAAGAGTTTCGCAGGCTTACTGGCATTAAACGAGGAACGTTTGAAGTTATACTAAGTATATTAAAAGAAGCTGAAGCTATTTTAAAGTCTCAAGGTGGAAAACCCAATAAATTGGCTTTAGAAGATCGATTACTCATGACGCTTGAGTACTTGCGTGAATACAGGACATATTTTCATATTTCCCGCAGTTATGGAATAAGTGAAAGTGCCTGTTATCGTAATATACGTTGGATTGAAGATACTCTAATTAAAGATAAACGATTTTCACTACCTGGACGTAAAGCATTACTAAAAAGCGATTCTGAATACGAACTTGTGTTAATTGATGCTACTGAAACACCGATAGAACGACCTAAAAAAAACAGAAGCACTTTTATTCGGGAAAAAAGAGGCGACATACTCTAAAAACTCAGCTTATTGTGGATAAAAGGAAAAAAGAAATCATTTGCACTAATTTTTCTAATGGCAAGCGTCATGATTTCAGGTTATTTAAAGAATCCGGAGTTCACATCCACCCTGAGATTAAAGTTCTTACAGATACTGGTTATCAAGGCATTGATAAGTTGCATTATAATTCAGAGTTACCAAAGAAAAAGACAAAAAAGCGACCACTAAGCAGGAAAGATAAAAAGAAAAATCGTCAATTGTCTAGTGAACGTGTTTTAAATGAAAACGTCATAGGCATGATCAAACGATTTAAAATTATCGCTGATCGTTATAGGAACAGAAGAAAACGATTCGGTTTAAGGTTTAATTTACTTGCTGGTATCTATAACTTTGAGCTTTAAATAGGTTATGCAAGAGGTCTATTATATCAGTAAGTGAAATACAGCCACGAAACTGACTTATGTTCTCACCATATATTTTTGAAGCAAGTATCCAAGATAAAGGACAGAAAATCTGAGTGACTATAAAGAATATACCAAGTGTATAAACTTTCTCAATACGGCCCATTACACTTCCAGCGCCTAAGTGTGTAGCAAATAAAGTAGGGATGATAATAATATTAGGGAAGTAATTGCTACCTAGTGCATACTCTTTTAAAGTTCGGATTGATTTTGCTTTATATAAACCAATCAATATACATATTACAATGTAAATAAGAACAATGACAATGTCTATGATATGCATTTTTTCTTAACCTTATATTTTTTTGCTTAATCTTGTATATTACTTCGTTCATTTCTTTGCAAAAGATATACAAGTATTCGATATAGAAATTAATAACAAGCTCTATAATATTAATGCTTTCTTTATATTATCCCTACTTATAAGTGTATCATAATAACATTTTTTACGTCAATAAAGCCTTAACAATTAAAATTTTTATAAAATCTAAATATTTTAAAATATGGCGCTGCCTTCGCCATATAATGCTATAAAGCTTTGCTCTTTGTTCGTCAGCATTTGGATTAGATTTAACCTAGATGAAGCTAAATACTCAGATTTAAATTGTATTTGACACTTTTTTGCTTAATCTAAAATTTTGAGATAAAAAAGCTATAATGTGAAAATCCTGAATTCTTTTATTTGTATCTTTATCATGTATCATATTTTAAAAAATAATGTGAAAAAGAAATTCCACTATATTTAATTTGCAACTATTTATAAGTAACGTGAGGATGATGCTTATCAAGTTTTTACTAAACTAGCAGAAGTAATAGTGAAATAAAAACATGCATTGTGTAGATAAATTATCAAGCATTACAAAAGTTAATTCTGATTTAGTAGTACAAACTCAACTTTAAATAATCATTAAGATAATATTTCATGTATTGCAGATATTTTTATATATGCCGTTGTTTGTTACATTATAATTAGCTGCAAGTGTTAGAATTTTGCTTGAAAAATAGCCGAATTTAATAGACCTCTTGCATAACCATATAAATTGATTAAAATCCTTGATTTTATCAAGGATAACATGAAGTTTGAAAACATCAAAGATGAATACGCAGAAGAGTTTCGCAGGCTTACTGGCATTAAACGAGGAACGTTTGAAGTTATACTAAGTATATTAAAAGAAGCTGAAGCTATTTTAAAGTCTCAAGGTGGAAAACCCAATAAATTGGCTTTAGAAGATCGATTACTCATGACGCTTGAGTACTTGCGTGAATACAGGACATATTTTCATATTTCCCGCAGTTATGGAATAAGTGAAAGTGCCTGTTATCGTAATATACGTTGGATTGAAGATACTCTAATTAAAGATAAACGATTTTCACTACCTGGACGTAAAGCATTACTAAAAAGCGATTCTGAATACGAACTTGTGTTAATTGATGCTACTGAAACACCGATAGAACGACCTAAAAAAAACAGAAGCACTTTTATTCGGGAAAAAAGAGGCGACATACTCTAAAAACTCAGCTTATTGTGGATAAAAGGAAAAAAGAAATCATTTGCACTAATTTTTCTAATGGCAAGCGTCATGATTTCAGGTTATTTAAAGAATCCGGAGTTCACATCCACCCTGAGATTAAAGTTCTTACAGATACTGGTTATCAAGGCATTGATAAGTTGCATTATAATTCAGAGTTACCAAAGAAAAAGACAAAAAAGCGACCACTAAGCAGGAAAGATAAAAAGAAAAATCGTCAATTGTCTAGTGAACGTGTTTTAAATGAAAACGTCATAGGCATGATCAAACGATTTAAAATTATCGCTGATCGTTATAGGAACAGAAGAAAACGATTCGGTTTAAGGTTTAATTTACTTGCTGGTATCTATAACTTTGAGCTTTAAATAGGTTATGCAAGAGGTCTAATAGATCATCTTGATATACTAGAAAGGTGTATTACTATCCCGTAGGAGTAACAAGTACTTTTGCTTCCAGATATATCTTGTATAGTTATATAGTCGCTTGCTTCATAACTCTAAGAGGCGCAGGATTTATATTGGCCTGCAAGCAATGATACTACACTGAAAGTCCAACAGAAAAAGTGGCAAAATTGCCAAAAACCTTATGGATTTTTTGTTATGTACCACCTTAAGTAAGTGCACGCGCTTAAATTTTAAAGAAAAGATGAAGCTAAAGTGTTCTGTTACTTGGAGGGATTTGCTATTATATCCGAAAATTAGTGCAAGACCCAGCCTAAAGGCTAATTTTAGTATATTTAACTTTCCATAAAAATAGATTTGCTGCGCCAATCTATTTTGGATGGATAGGCTATATAACAAATCTATTAAGTATCAATAGGTAATAATGTCTTTTATGATGAGTGGCTTTTGTGAGAGCAGAGATGAACTCTATTATTTACTGCGCTTCCAGTTGCATCTCTATCTTATTTTTTAACTTGAATTAATGAGCATGAAATTCATTATAGGTCTTTGATTAAATAGAGTTTAAGGTTGAGTCATTTTGGCTTATGTTAAATTAATTAGATATTTTATATTATGCATGATCTGACAGCCAATAAGGTTGCTTTTGAAAATTATGACAATGTAGTGCTGAGGTGGTTTACTCTTGCCTCTGTCATTTGGGCTTTTGTTGGTATGCTTGCTGGTGTTTATCTTGCACTAGAGCTTTCTTATCCATTATTGAATTTTGATCTTCCTTGGCTGAATTTTGGTAGGCTGCGTCCATTCCATACATCTGTTGTGATATTTGCGTTTGGTGGCAACATCTTGATAGGTTCATCTTTTTTTGTTGTGCAAAGAACATGCCGAACTAGGCTTGCTTGTCCAATTCTTGCCAGAATAATATTCTTTAGTTATCAGGTGTTTTTAATCATTGCAGGAGTTGGATATTTATTTGGTATAACTCAAGGTAAGGAATATGCTGAACCAGAGTGGTATGCTGATATTCTGCTTACTGTCATTTGGGTATTATACCTTTACATTTATCTGATGACATTAAAAAATAGAAAAGAGAATCATATATATGTTGCAAACTGGTTTTATCTGTCTTTTATACTTGTTGTTGCTGTATTGCATTTAGGAAATAATATATCGATCCCTATATCATTATTGAGTCCACATAGTGTATCTGCGTTCTCTGGAGTACAATCTGCAATGATACAGTGGTGGTATGGACATAATGCTGTTGGATTTATTTTGACTGCTGGATTTATTGGTATGATGTACTATTTTGTTCCAAAGAGAGCAAACAGGCCTGTTTACTCCTATAGATTATCTATAATGCATTTCTGGGCGTTAATTTTCTTTTACGTATGGGCAGGAGCTCACCATTTACATTATACTGCTCTGCCTGACTGGGTACAAACACTTGGGATGACGATGTCGTTGATACTGTGGCTTCCATCATGGGGCGGTATGGTAAATGGGATCATGACTATTTCTGGTGCATGGGATAAACTCAGGGAAGATCCTGTGCTAAAAATGGCTGTGATCTCGCTTGCGTTTTATGGTATGAGCACATTCGAAGGACCTATGATGTCTATTAAGACTGTAAATGCGCTTAGTCATTACACAGAGTGGACTGTAAGTCATGTGCATTCAGGAACGCTTGGATGGGTTTCTATGATAAGCTTTGTTGCGATATATCATATGACTCCAGTAATTTGGGAAAAAAAAGATATATACTCTAAAAAGATGATGAGTGCACACCTTATGCTTGCGACTGTTGGGATAGTGCTTTACATAACTTCAATGTGGACTGCTGGAATAGCACAAGGATTAATGTGGAGGACGTATAACGATATGGGGTTCTTGAAATACTCATTTATAGAAGCTGTTATTTCAATGCATCCTTACTATGTTATCAGAGCACTTGGTGGTTTATTCTTTCTGCTTGGTGTTATGCTGATGGTATTTAATGTGTTTTTGACCATCCGCATGCCAAGACACAAAGACGATAGTGATTTGGGTACAAGTGCGTTATCTGAAAGCTCTGTAAGCAACTCTGTATTGCATAGAGGGACATAAGTAGGATTGAGTAGTTTATAAGTTTTGCTTTGTTAAATTGGTGTTAAAATTGCAAACGGCTTATATTTTTATAGCACTTGCTGTCTTTTTATTGAGTGTTTACTATTTTGAAGCTTATAAATATATTGGCTCCAGAATATGAGAAATAAAACTGTAGATTTCTAGGATGGGATGTCATCTATTTATTATAAATAAATTTATCGGATAAAAAGTATGGATAATCCACATACAAAGATAGAAAAAAGTATCTTTCTACTAATAGTGCTGACTATCATAGTGACGTCAGTTGGTGCTATAGTAGAGATTTTCCCATTATTTAAAAAAGAGGTTGCTATAGAAAATGTTGAAGGTATGAGAGCATATACTCCTCTTGAGCTAATAGGTTTTGATATATATAAACGCGAAGGTTGCTATGGATGCCACAGTCAGCAGATTAGAGTCCTGCGCGATGAAGTTGAGAGGTATGGTCATTATTCTCTAGCGGCCGAAAGTATGTTTGACTTTCCATTTGTGTGGGGTTCAAAACGTACTGGGCCAGATCTTGCTAGAATAGGTGAAAAATACTCAGATGATTGGCATGTAGAGCATTTAGTGAATCCTAGAAGTGTTGTACCTGAATCTATAATGCCTGGTTATCCTTTCTTGCTAAATGCTGAAGTTGATACTTCAGAACTTCAACAAAAGATGAAAATCCTTGTTATGCTTGGTGTTCCATACCAAGAGGATGATATTAAGAATTATTTAAGTGATATAAATGTGCAGCTTAGCTTTGAACATGATCCTGACGTTATAGATGATTTCCAAAAACGATATCCTAAAGTTGCAATCAGAAAGTTTAATAAACATACTACTAAAATTACTGAGATGGATGCGTTGATTGCATATTTGCAAGGGCTAGGAAATAAGGTAGATCTAAAAACTAACAAAGGTAGGGATTGGTGAGTATGATACAGCTTTTTCTACTGATGTTTGCTTGTATAATTATTGTTGCTTGGATTATGCGCCCAGGAAGCAGAAAACATTACGAAGAGTGCAGCCAAATTCCACTGCACGACGAAAAGGATATATAGTCTTTGCGTCATAACTCTAAGGAGTGCAGGATTTATTTTGGTATGCAAAACTTTGTTGCATAAATACTTAAGAGTTATGCTGTTCTAAGTATTATGTCTTCTGTTATTCTAAAATTCATAATGATAAATTAACATTGTTTTGTTAGTTTATGGAACAATACACTAAATAGAGCAAAGCTATAAATGGCTAGATTAAATAAGTTACGAAAAGGCAAATACAAAGTGATAAACTGGAGTGAATATAGCAAAGGCTTAGAAAGTAGAGGAGATATAACGATATGGTTTACAAAAGAAGCTATAGAATCATGGATTGAGAAAGCGTCTATAAATAGGAGCATAGGCAGGCAAAAGCAATATTCAGATTTAGCGATTCAAACTATATATACCATAAGACAAGTATTTAATTTAAGGCTCAGACAATCTGAAGGATTCGTGAGATCCATATTGAAGATTTTAAATATATCATTACCTACCCCAGATTATACAACCATTTCTAGAAGAGTTAGAAGCATTCTGGTAGATTTTGTTACCACGAAACCTACTGGGAAAGTGAACATAATTTTGGATAGCACAGGAATAAAGGTATTAGGAGAAAAAGAGTGGACTAATTATAAACATGGTACAAGACAAAGACGTATATGGCGTAAATTGCATATAGCAGTTACAGATGATGGCAATATAATTGCTGGAGAAGTTACTAAATTAAGAGATAGTGATATAGCAACAGTTCCTAAATTATTAGATCAGATTGATAACAAGGTTCAGAAAATTGTTGGAGATGGTGCATACTATAAGAAAAGGATGCTGTATTATATGCAATGTTGCTCTAATACTTCAGCATCTTGCTTTGTTGGTCCACCAAAGGATGGTAGTAAGAACTATGGCAACAGACTAAAAGTTGAAGAAACATTTTCTAGGTATAAAAGAATCATTGGTAACAAATTTAAGGCAATACACTTCTTAGCTCAACAAAACGAAGCTAAATTATCACTGTTAATTTTAAATCAAATGAAGGACATCGGAATGCCTAAGACTATACGTATCCCATAAATAGCAGCTGATCAACATACATGCTTATTTATGCAACAAAGTTGCTTTAACAAAAGATCTTTCTGCAGGCTAACATTCTCCTTAGTGAGCCCATCCGCCAAAAATTGATTTGCTGAGCAAATCAATTTTTGTGGAGAAGTGAAATATACAAAAATTAGCTTTTAAATCTGCCATACGCTAATTTTCTGATATATTAATTGGCCCTATGCTGCAAATGCTACTTTCACAAAATCCGTAAGTTTTTGCGCTTTATTGTAACATTTTCTTACGGATTTAAAACACTATTTTGACACTTTAAACATCATTTATGCCACTTCTGAGACTTTTGGTGCGCGCACTAGTGAAGTATATATTATCACAACCATCCCTTCTTCTTGAAGATAGTATAAGGCAATAGTGCAGATGCAATTATGAGAATAATTGCAAGTGGGTATGCAAACCAGAGTTGTAATTCTGGCATATACTTGAAATTCATACCATATATACTTGCAATTAACGTAGGCGGCATAAAAACAGCAGCAGCAACGGTGAAAACCTTAATAATCATGTTTTGCTCAACTGATATCATACCAAGAGTTGCGTCAAGCAAGAAGCTATTCCGCTGCGAGAGGAAGGTTGCGTATTCCCCCAAAGAATGTAGCTCTCGTATTATATGCTTGAACCTCACTCTATGCTCTCTCTTACCAACATATCTAGTCTCATCAATCTGACTAAAATATATTAACATTCGATTTATACTAACAAGACTTTCTCTATTTTTTGATATAAGGTTCCCCATATAACCAATCTTGCGAATAATTTTATTATAGTGTTTTGTTGAAATGATCTGGTGATTATGCGTTTTTTCGAAAATAGATTTCAGTAGAGCATCCAGTTCATTTCCTGCTTCTTCAAGTACATCTGCAATCTTATTCACAAGAGCATCTATAATATTTGCAAGAACAATCTCAGGTGATGTACAAAGCAATGGAAAGCGCATCATTCTTGACGCAACACTACTAAAAGACTTAGGACGAGTATACCTTATTGTAATCAAACATGATTGTGATAGTATGAATGTTATTGCAGTACTATCAGGATGCTCATTTACAGCTTTATCCAAAACTGTAATAGTCATATAGTGAGCTTCACCCTCTTCGTAAAATGGCGTCAAGACTTCTATCTTATCCATTTCTTCACGAGTTGGTATATTAAGCGACATTTGCTTTTCTATAAAACGCTCTTCTTCAATAGAGGGCTCAAGCAAATCTATCCAAACAGCCTCAGCAGGTATAACTCCACCCACCTTAAATTCGGCTTTTATCAGCTTATCTTTAGCTAATGAGTATACTATGATCATAAGTAAATAATATAAAAATAGTTTGCTGATAAGTGCTACATAGCCCTATACATTGTAAATACACCATCTTAAAAAAATAGACAAACCATGAAAACAAAAGTGGTTAACAAACAAGGCAACTGATATAGCACTGCCGGCAAAGTCACTTGCACAGAACTTCTTTGAACTGATTTTCTATATTATACCAACTCCCACAAGGTAACAGAACACTTTAGCTTCGTCTTTTTAGAAAACTTAAGTACGCTATTTGCCGCTGTACTTCTAGTATAGCTAAACTCAAATCTCATCTTAAACTTTCTAAAAATACGCAGCAAATATATACTATTATTTTGTGGAGTTGGTATCACTTCGTTCATTTCTTCGCAAATAATATTATATAATATTTGATTCAGAAATGAAGCACTCTAAAAAATCATGCCATTAAAGCGCGTGCGCTTACTTCAGGTAGCGCTATAGTAAGAGATACTTAGTTTAAATAATACTTTAGCTGGCTGGCTCTATCTCTATTAACAAGTCACCACTATTAACAGTTTTACCTTTCTCTACATGTAAATTAACCACTGTACCTTCCGTCGGAATAGAAAGAATATTTTCCATTTTCATCGCCTCGATAACAACAGCATGCTGTCCACGTACAACCTGATCTCCCTTCTTAACTTTTACATCCGAAACTAAACCAGATATATTAGCTACGAGATCATTTTGTACGAAATTCACTGTCTTTTTCTTCATGAACTTATTTAATTCTGCTGCTCTTGGCGTAAATAGGCTAACACGCACTGTATGACCCATAAATGTCAGATTTAGTCCACCTTTTACATATTCTATCTGAACACTATAGTTTGCACCATTAATAACACAGTGAAAAAGCTTACTACCTAAAATCCAACGACTAGTTATATAAAATCTACGAGTTTCAAATGCGATCTTATAACCATCTTCTATTGGTCTTACAGTCACTGGATAACTTTTATCTTCTATTCTAACAACCCAACGCGTACCTAGAGATTTCTTTTGTGCTGATCGAAGTTGCCCATTTACACGATTAGCTCTTTGCGCATCTGTCATGAGTATATAAACTCCTGCACATAAGACAACAACACTCTCCTCACTTCCTAGAATAGCGCCAGCAAAACCATCTTTATATTCATTATCTATAAAATTTGTAGATAGATCAGCTTCAAGAAATCGCTGCGTTGCAAGTATTGCTTGAAGAAAGCTTATGTTATGTGAAACACCACGAATAACATATTGCCCGAGCGCATCTTTCATTAGATTTATTGCTTGCTGCCTAGTTGGAGCATGCGTACAAAGCTTTGAGATCATAGCATCATAAAACATGCTAATCTCCCCACCTTCATAAACACCGCTATCTACACGCACAAAAGCAGTAGAAGTAGGCTCTTTATATGTGTTAATTCTACCTGTAGATGGCAAAAATCCACCACTTGGATCTTCAGCGTATATTCGACACTCCAAGGCCCAACCATTTAATTTGATATCTTTTTGTTTAATCTGCAGCTTTTCACCACAAGCTATTTTTATCATTAGTTCTACAAGATCAACACTTGCAACAAGCTCAGTAACAGGATGCTCAACCTGGAGCCTTGTATTCATTTCAAGAAAGTAGAAATTCTTATCATTGTCTACTATATATTCCAAGGTCCCTGCTGAAAAATACTTTACCTTTTTAGCAAGCGCAACTGATTGAGCATACATTTTTTTGCGCATCTTTTCATCTATAAACGCGCTTGGCGCTTCTTCTATAACTTTCTGATGATGACGCTGTATGGAACATTCACGCTCACCAAAACATAAGTAATTACCATGCTGATCAGCAATTAACTGAATTTCTATATGCCTTGGATTTTCTATAAACTTCTCTATGAAAGTTCTACCATCTGCAAAATTGTTCTTTGCTTCATTTTTAGTAGAGTTAAAAGCTTGTTGCATTTCTTCTGGACTACGCACGACGCGAATACCCTTGCCTCCACCTCCAGCTACAGCCTTAAGCATTATAGGATACCCTATTTTAGATGCTATTTTCAGCGCATCTTTTTCATTTTTGATTGCACCTATATATCCTGGAATTATGTTCACACCCGCAGCTTGTGCTATCTTTTTCGCTTGAATTTTATCACCCATCTTACGTATTGCATCTGAAGAAGGTCCTATGAATGTTATACCATTTTTTTCCAATAACTCAGCAAACTCAGCATTCTCGGATAAAAAGCCATATCCAGGATGCACAGCATCCGCACCAGACAACTTCACCGCATCCAAAATCCTTTTATGATTTAGATAACTCTGTGTAGCTGTTGCAGGACCAACATATATAGCATCATCTGCAAGCCTCACATGCAGAGAGTTTTTGTCAGCATCTGAGTAGACAGCAATCGCTTTGATCCCCATCTTAGTTGCCGTTCTTATAATGCGGCAAGCTATCTCACCGCGATTTGCAATTAATATTTTTTTTATCATGTGATCGCTTTTTATGATATCACTCTAAAATTTCTAATATCAGGAGGAAAATTTATTACTAATATTTACAAACAAATCAATTACACCGCTTCCACCTAATCAAACTACAAGTTGCTAATATCTATACGTCAGCTTATAGCAAAATATGAAATAATGTAGCATATTTCTACAATTTCCTTAAGTGCGAAATCTCACAAGTATTTTAGTAAAGATAAAACTAAGCCCCGTTAAATGAGCACCAAGTCCATGCAAATGTCACCATGCTACCATTACATAAATAGATAACACCATAACAATCCAAACAAGTATTATTTAAGATTTACTAAAAATACAGAACAACTATACCTCTCTATCAGCAAGAATTTATGCACAAGACTCTATATAAAGAATCTGTATCAATATGGCAACTAGGATATAATATAAATTTGAGACATATATACTAGTCATACTTCTCAAAATTTGTGGTTAAGACTGTTCGTTATATATTGATATATTGATTATACATATTCTCCCTTATCTCTTCCTAGCTCGTTTTGAGGTCTAACTTTAATGTACGCAAGTTAAAACTCTTCATTTCACATACAATCTATCTCTTTGTGTTGCAAAAAAATCTGCTATACACTCTTGGTTAGTCTATCCGCCAAAAATTTATTTGCTACGCAAGTGACTTTGCCGATACTGCCTAATCATGTAAATTTTAGTCTACTTTCATTAGACCTCTTGCATAACCATATAAATTGATTAAAATCCTTGATTTTATCAAGGATAACATGAAGTTTGAAAACATCAAAGATGAATACGCAGAAGAGTTTCGCAGGCTTACTGGCATTAAACGAGGAACGTTTGAAGTTATACTAAGTATATTAAAAGAAGCTGAAGCTATTTTAAAGTCTCAAGGTGGAAAACCCAATAAATTGGCTTTAGAAGATCGATTACTCATGACGCTTGAGTACTTGCGTGAATACAGGACATATTTTCATATTTCCCGCAGTTATGGAATAAGTGAAAGTGCCTGTTATCGTAATATACGTTGGATTGAAGATACTCTAATTAAAGATAAACGATTTTCACTACCTGGACGTAAAGCATTACTAAAAAGCGATTCTGAATACGAACTTGTGTTAATTGATGCTACTGAAACACCGATAGAACGACCTAAAAAAAACAGAAGCACTTTTATTCGGGAAAAAAGAGGCGACATACTCTAAAAACTCAGCTTATTGTGGATAAAAGGAAAAAAGAAATCATTTGCACTAATTTTTCTAATGGCAAGCGTCATGATTTCAGGTTATTTAAAGAATCCGGAGTTCACATCCACCCTGAGATTAAAGTTCTTACAGATACTGGTTATCAAGGCATTGATAAGTTGCATTATAATTCAGAGTTACCAAAGAAAAAGACAAAAAAGCGACCACTAAGCAGGAAAGATAAAAAGAAAAATCGTCAATTGTCTAGTGAACGTGTTTTAAATGAAAACGTCATAGGCATGATCAAACGATTTAAAATTATCGCTGATCGTTATAGGAACAGAAGAAAACGATTCGGTTTAAGGTTTAATTTACTTGCTGGTATCTATAACTTTGAGCTTTAAATAGGTTATGCAAGAGGTCTAATGAAAAACAGATGCAAAAAAGTGAAGTGATGCGCTGACAAGAGTGAGGCTATACTCCTCACAAATATGTTTCCCAGAAACTTTATTTATAAAATGACATATTTTCGGCATATGTGCAGCAAAATACTCAAAGGTTTGTGCATGTAGTATGTTGTCAGTGATGAATTCTAAATTATACTGCTCGTATTCTTGATTGAGGTAAACATAGAAAATTTCTTCTATTTCTTCTATTTCTTCTTCTTTTAACACTGATGCATTCTCTATTTCATATAGCTCGTTTATATCATTTGGTATTTTATTATTTATCTCACTGCGTAGTTTATTAAACTGACTGAATAGGCTGTGAAATGCATAAATACCGCTCATATATTGAACGCCCATATTGATCATGCTTGTGTCTTGTTGAGTGTTACCGAGACTCCGAAGAATTTCAACTGTAATATAGTTCGTAAAATCCTCGAATTGCTTTGGATATTCTATAGCAATATTATTAGGATTAAAATTATTCTTAAGTCCAACGTATATTGCCCAATTCGCCAATTGTTCGTAAACATTGAACATCCCATCAGATAGAGCGCTAGCATGTTCTTTATACAGAATCTCTACTTCATTCTCTATGTTCTTGGCATAATTTTGAATATTGAGAGAGTATAGATTATCTGCATTTTCTTGAGTGATTCTTAAAATAAACGAGATAATCTCGCACTGCTTCTCTCTATCTGCGCCATCTACTGCCAGCGCATCCTCAGCAGGCTTGATAACCTCAAGTAATAATCTGTTAGATATTTTAGTCTTTAACACCTGCTTGATCAAAGATTTTGTGTGTGATGTGAAGTAGTTAAGCATAATATGAATGATATGGAATTACATGTTGTATAGTTATGTATACTTGTCATGCTTTTTAAAATTGGCGCGTGTAATATCGCTCATTATGTATTTGATACACAAATGCATATGCCTCCTTGTGCTCTTCTCAGCTCTTTTTGAAGTCTAACTTGGCATGTACGCCAACTCTTAATTTACCTATGGTATCCATCGTCATTTGCGGCCTTGTTACAACTTGCATAATCACGTACTAGTAATAGTATCGCAAATTTGCAATTGATATAACATGAATATGTTTGATTTTGGCGAAATAATATTGCATATATATTTCTAAATTAAAATAATTTGTTAAAGATATGTTGTTTTGGCGAAGATGATGAAGATTGATTGTTTAAATCAATAAGAATTTATAAATTAGCCGGCAAAAAGCAAGCTTATATGGAGTGTTGTTGTGGTATTTAAATGATACTAGGAGTTGCCTTAAGTAAGTGCATGTACACGGTTAATGGTGTGATTTTTTGGAGTATAAGTGAATTTCTGAGTCAAATATTATATGATTAACGTAGTGATATAGAAAATCAAGCCAAAAAGTTCTGCATAAGTGACTTTGCCGGCAGCGCTTATTGTCCCTGTAAATAGAATAATGAGCTAGAATATTTCTTCCAGAACTTATCATGGTGTATATACTTGTTATGCTTTTCAAAACTGTTGCATCTTCAAGTCTGTTCCTTATGTATTGATTGTACACATGCAATCAATTAGTTCTTCCTAGCTCCTTTTGAAGTCTAACCTCGCATGTACGCAAAGTTAAATATCGACTCTGCATTTACCATAGGTAAACCTTTTTATATTCCAGAAAAATTTGCTATACACTCAGATGATTAATTTGCAACTCGGGTTTTAGTGTCGAATATAAGTACAAAAATTAGTCTAAAGAAGCGGCCCTGTATTTCGACACTAGTAAAAGCAAATTGTACCACCACTGACAGGTGTTTTGGTGCCAGTAGTTGATGGGAATGTAATTGGTAGATTCAACAGAGAGCGAACAGATAGGTAACCGAATGCATATGCTTCAATCATATCACCATTAAATAAATCAAAATTTGTTGATTGGTTGTTTGATGGTTGTATTTCGTCAATTAAAGTCACATCTATTTGTATGTTATTTGATTTTGTATTAAAAGTTAATTCTTCTTTGTGTTCTATCTTTGGTAAATCCTTTTTTGTGTTTGCTTCCTCTACTTGTGCTTTTCTAGAAATTTTTTCTTGTGTTTTGCAGTTTAGTGAAGCACGAAGTCTATGCATAATGTGTTCATTGCGACGTCCTCCTCCGCATACAATTATTTGCTTGGGAATCTTAGGCAGAGATAGTATGGACTTTTTTATCCCTATTACTATACACTCAGAAAGTGTTGCCATTGCATCCACTGCGCTCATTTCTTTTAATATATTCCCTATTGAGTTTTGCAGGTGATTTCTGTCCATTGATTTAGGCGGTGGCTTTGAGAAAAAAGGGTCGTCGATGATTGTCATAGCTATTGTATAAATGACGGAGCCTTTCGCAGAAATGGCGCCGCGATCATCATATCTTACTCCAAAGGTTTTTGCAGCAATGTCATCAATCATAGCATTTCCAAAGCCAACATCTGAAGCTATGATATCTTCTCCATCTATATATGTTATATTGGATACTCCTCCGATGTTAAGAAATACGATTGGCGAATTTTGATTAGTATTTTTCTCAATATATTTTGCTAGAAATTTGTGAAAAATTGGGACCAGTGGTGCGCCTTGTCCACCATTTGCAATGTCTCTTCTTCTGAAATCACTAATAACATTAGTTTTGATTAGCGTTGAAAGAAGTTGAGGGTCTCCAATTTGATTTATGATTTTTTCTTGAGGATTGTGATATAAAGTTTGTCCGTGCAGACCAATTACATCTATTTTTTCGTTATCAATTCCATTAGATCTAAGAAAATCTGATATTGCTCTTGCATGTTCTATAGTCAAATCTCTTTCAAGTATAAGACGCTCCCTATTTTCTTCAAATGCATTGAGTCCATTTTGATAATCTATACTTGATATTCTTGAATATTGCTCCATTAAAAATTTAATTCTTTTTTGTAGTGTGCTACTGTATTCATAAACTTTTCCGTAGCAGGATTTTACTATTTCCATTCCATCGGTTTCTATCAAGCATACATCTACACCATCACAAGACGTACCGCTCATAGTACCAATTGCATTATATATATTGTCTAGCTTTTGCATTAATTACCACTAAATAAAATCTTAATTTTTTAGTTTTGCTATAGCAGCATAACAATTTTAATTTGAAATATTATATCACTTATTACTCGTTTAGAATACAATTTATAAGTTATATATTTATACGAGCATACAGTGTTTGAATAAAGCTGCAATTACTGGGCAGTTTGTTGTTCTTTATAGAATATGTCAAAATTTAAATAGTGTTTCGGTTATAAATTTTGATTTGCAATATTATGCGAGTTATTGTATATAATACAGCATTATTTAGCTTAATATTGCTATTTATTGCATAGATTGATTGCATATTATGCTGAATATATATAGTATGTTTTGTTATGCCGTCTTTAACTGAAAAATGTTAAAACAGAATTAATAAAGAGGGGATTGTATGGATTATATTCGAAAGATAATTGCATTGTGCTTGTTTTTTATATTCTCATGTGGAGGTTTTGCATTTGCTGAAGATTGCATTGAGCAACGTTACGTTTTTGAACTTGGCTCAGGCACTTCTAGAATGACTACCTATTTATTTAACAAATGTCATGGGAATATCATAAAGGAAGTAGAGCATTTATCTAGAAAGATGGCATATCAAGGCTGTATCTCTAAATCTCCAGATAAAAAAGTGGATGAGAATTGCATTAAAAATGGTATAGCGACGATAAATGAGATGAAGAAACTGAATCAAGTAGACTGTAAATCTAGTAAATGCACTGGTTTTGCGACTGCTTGGGCCCGTAAAGCTTCAAACACTAGCGAAGTTTTGAAAAAGATAGAGGATTCTACAGATGTTCATGTATATGCTATATCGCAGGAAGAAGAAGCTAAGATGGCGTACATAGTAACACAAGAGATGTTATTACAAAAGGGAGAAATTACGATTGATGATCCAAATATCCTGCTAATTGATATAGGTGGCGGCAGTTATCAAATCACATCGGTAGATCCAAAAACGAAGCAAAATTTAATATATAAAGGTAATACTGGTACTGAAATTTTAACACGAGAAATGAAAGTACGGTTTCCACAAAAGAAAACATCTATGATTGAATGTTCTTCTCTAAATGATATTTATAAGTTTTATGATAATAAAGTAAGAAAAGCTCTCTCTGAAGATAAGGCGATAATGTCTTTGATCAAGAATAACCCTAAAATGAAAGCTTATGGATTTGGTAGCGGTATAGTTTCTGGTTTAAATATTGAATTTGCTATTGCAAGCCCTGTGAAGCTGAAGGATCTAGAGAAAATAAATCAAGCAATCTGTGGTATGTCATTTGACAATGTTGCTAGTTTATATCCTAAAAGCAAGAGAGAATATATGGATACTACGCAATCTATGTTTTTCCTTTTGCATGCAATTATGAAGGGGCTTGGAGTGAATGAAATACACACAGCAGGTAATGTGAACTCTGGTTATTACATAGTAAAGAAAGATGAATATTGGAGTAATCAATAGACCTCTTGCATAACCTATTTAAAGCTCAAAGTTATAGATACCAGCAAGTAAATTAAACCTTAAACCGAATCGTTTTCTTCTGTTCCTATAACGATCAGCGATAATTTTAAATCGTTTGATCATGCCTATGACGTTTTCATTTAAAACACGTTCACTAGACAATTGACGATTTTTCTTTTTATCTTTCCTGCTTAGTGGTCGCTTTTTTGTCTTTTTCTTTGGTAACTCTGAATTATAATGCAACTTATCAATGCCTTGATAACCAGTATCTGTAAGAACTTTAATCTCAGGGTGGATGTGAACTCCGGATTCTTTAAATAACCTGAAATCATGACGCTTGCCATTAGAAAAATTAGTGCAAATGATTTCTTTTTTCCTTTTATCCACAATAAGCTGAGTTTTTAGAGTATGTCGCCTCTTTTTTCCCGAATAAAAGTGCTTCTGTTTTTTTTAGGTCGTTCTATCGGTGTTTCAGTAGCATCAATTAACACAAGTTCGTATTCAGAATCGCTTTTTAGTAATGCTTTACGTCCAGGTAGTGAAAATCGTTTATCTTTAATTAGAGTATCTTCAATCCAACGTATATTACGATAACAGGCACTTTCACTTATTCCATAACTGCGGGAAATATGAAAATATGTCCTGTATTCACGCAAGTACTCAAGCGTCATGAGTAATCGATCTTCTAAAGCCAATTTATTGGGTTTTCCACCTTGAGACTTTAAAATAGCTTCAGCTTCTTTTAATATACTTAGTATAACTTCAAACGTTCCTCGTTTAATGCCAGTAAGCCTGCGAAACTCTTCTGCGTATTCATCTTTGATGTTTTCAAACTTCATGTTATCCTTGATAAAATCAAGGATTTTAATCAATTTATATGGTTATGCAAGAGGTCTATTCAATTTTCCGAAAAATTTATTTATGCAGCAAATCGATTATTGACGAAAGGAGTAATTAGAGGTTTCATAAATTTACCAAGTATAGTATCGTGCAGTGTTAGCATGAAGTGTTATATTTTTAAATTATGAGTGGAAGACTGTGCTGGCTATATACTTGTAAATAAGTTGGAGTAATTCATGGTTGATTTGTTATTGAGCGAAGTACGAGAAGAGATAGCAAGAGAAAAAGCTGAAAGGTTTCTTATAAAATATTGGAAAATTATTTTTGCTGTACTTTTGTTATGTATAATTTCTGGTATTTCATATATTTGGTTGCAGTATCATAAGAAAAATAAGATCTATGCTGATGCAAGTGTATTTATTGAGGCAATGACACAGATGCAATCTAGAAACACTGATTTTGGGCTTATTGTGTCAAAACTAGAGAATTTATCATCAAAAAGCTCAAATTACGCTATGATGGCTAAGTTATACCTTGCATGGTTTTATGATGGAAAAAAGGAAGTGGATAAAGCAACATCAATATATGATTCTATATCAAATGATGAAAGTGTTGATATGACTTTTAGAGATTTTTCAAAGATACTTTCTCTTAATCTAAAAATTCGTTCGAAGACCATAGAAAACAAAGATGCTATCAATGAGCTTGATCAATACATCGAAACAAATCCAATATATGTTTCCAGTGCTCAGATTATACAGGCTTCTTTATTACTTAAAGAGAATATGCAGGATAGAGCTAGAGAGGTATTGGATAAATTATTAACTAACCCAAATGTTGGCTATCATACGCGGCAGACCGCTATGTTTTTATCTACCAATGTACATGAGCAGTAGCACATATTTTTAAGCAGGTGTTTAAAAGATGCGCCAAATAAGAGATGATTTACATTACTCTGGATTTGCGGTAGCACATTCCATGATAATATTTCTTTTACTTGCGTTGTGTGCAATTGGCCTTGTGCTATTGTATTCGGCAGCTGGTGGCTCTTTAAATCCCTGTGTTAAAAAACAGTTTTATGTGCTATTGTTATTCCTACCGCTTATATATGTAATTAGATACATAGATACTTCTTTTATATTTAATTCTGCTTATTACATCTATTTTTTCTGTTTATTTTTGCTTGTCATGGCAGAGGTTCTTGGGCATTATGCGATGGGCGCGCAGCGGTGGATAAGATTTGGTATGATAAATTTACAGCCGTCTGAGTTTATGAAAATAGCAATGGTGATAATGCTTGCACATTATTTCCATGAAATGCATTCTTCTCAAATATTAAAGTTAAAATTTTTACTGATGCCAATTGCTATGCTTTTGCTTCCTGTGTTTCTTATACTTAAACAGCCAAATTTAGGTACTGCAATAATTACACTGGCAATTGCAGCTGGTATATTTTTTGCATCAGGGGTAAGACTAGTTTTTTTTGCAGTGCCTATAATTGCTGTTATTGCAAGCTTGCCGATAATTTGGAATTTATTACATGCTTATCAGAAGAGGCGGATAATGACATTCCTAAATCCTGAATCGGATTTGCTTGGGGCAGGATATAATATTATGCAGTCAAAAATTGCTATTGGTTCTGGTGGTTTTCATGGGAAAGGATTACTAAATGGAACTCAAAATCAGTTGAGCTTCTTACCAGAAAAACATACCGACTTCATATTTACATTGCTTGCAGAAGAAGCTGGTTTTATGGGATGTATGTTTGTACTTTTGCTCTATACACTTTTGATTTTGTGTTGTTATTATATAGCGCTTTCTACTCGTCATCAATTTGGGAGACTGGTTGTGTGTGGAATTGCAACAATGCTCTTTGCGCATATCTTTGTAAATGTTGGTATGGTATCTGGAATGTTGCCTGCTGTTGGAATACCGCTGCCATTTCTGTCATATGGGGGCTCAAATCTAGGTGTGATGTTACTTGGATTTGGGCTTGTACTAAATATACAGAAACACCAAAAGCATATGTTAAATCAAGAGATTTAATACCAGTGTTGGTAGGATTTAGCATTTTTGCTATGCACTTGGTAAAGTGCACGCGCGCGGATTTTAATGGCATGATTTTTTAGAGTACAAGTGAGTTTTTGAGTCAAATATTATAGCTAAAGCGCTACAAAATATGCATAGCAAACGAGGAGTTAGAATAAATTTTTATTCGCTTAAAATCGACAATATAACTCTATTTTAGGTGAGAGGCTGACTTAAATTTTATCAAAAAGACAAAGCATGGCATGACTCTTTTATGCTGCTTTGGCTATATATTTGTGATGAAGTTAACTAAGTAATAATTGAAAATCAGGTCAAATGAGTCTGCGAAAGTGACTTTGCCGGCATGGCCTAATGTATGATGAATTTTGTAATTGAGGCTTTTTAGACTTACATGTATTTCATCATATTTTATAGGCTGCGTGAAATTATGCTAACTTTGTAATAATTTTATTTAACTTAAATAAGTGATATGAAGCTAAGTGATATTAGAAAGAACTTTTTAGAGTTCTTTTCAAACTGCGGTCACGAGATTGTAGAATCTAATTCTCTGATTCCAACTCAAGATCCGACTTTAATGTTTACAAACTCAGGTATGGTTCAATTTAAGAACTATTTTACTGGAGTGCAGGTACCTACTTTTAAAAGAGCGGCAACTGCTCAGAAATGCGTTAGAGCAGGTGGGAAGCATAATGATTTAGATAATGTTGGATATACTGCAAGACACCATACATTTTTTGAAATGCTGGGGAATTTTTCATTTGGTGATTACTTTAAAGCAGAAGCGATTGAATTTGCATGGCGCTACATAACATCAGAAATTGGATTGAATAAAGAAAAACTTTATATCACAGTATATCATGACGATGAAGAAGCTTTTGGTATTTGGAAGGCACTGACTGGTTTTGCAGATGATAGAATCATAAGAATTGCAACGAGTGATAATTTTTGGTCTATGGGAGAACTTGGACCATGCGGTCCGTGTTCTGAGATCTTCTATGATCATGGTGATAAGTATTTTGGAGGGCTTCCTGGGACAAAAGATGCAGATGGAGATCGCTACATAGAAATTTGGAACCTGGTTTTCATGCAGTATGAGCAATGTGAGGGTGGCATAAGAAAAAATCTTCCAAAGCCTTCGATAGATACAGGTATGGGGCTTGAGCGTATTGCAGCTGTACTGCAAGGCAAGAATGATAATTATGATATAGATTTGTTTCAGTCATTAATAGGTGCTGTAAAATCTTTAGCTGGTGATGTTCCAACGAATGCTTCGCATAAAGTGATAGCAGATCACTTGCGCGCATCATGCTTTTTGATTGCAAGTGGCCTTACACCATCAAATGAGGGTAGAGGATATGTGCTTCGTAGGATTATGAGAAGAGCCATGAGGCACGTGCATAGCCTTGGTTATATGGATGCTATGATGTACCGCCTTGTTCCAGCATTAATCAGCGAAATGGGAGATGCATATCCTGAACTCAAGCGTGGAGAGCATTTTATTATATCTACTTTAAAGGAAGAGGAAGAAAGATTTAGTGAGACTTTGGAGAGAGGATTGAGATTATTAAATGCTAGTACTGATAAGATCCCGCAGGGCGGTATAATGGATGGAGAAGTAGCGTTTAAGTTATATGATACATATGGATTTCCTCTAGATTTAACAAAAGATTTCCTCCGCGCGCGAGGTATTATGCTTGATGAAGCAGGTTTTGAGTCGTGCATGCAAGAACAAAAGGAAAGAGCGAAGGCTGCTTGGGTTGGTTCTGGTTCTAAAGCGGACGATTTATTATGGTACCAAATATATGATGAGTTTGGTGCTACAGAGTTTATAGGATATTTAGATAAAGAAGCTATTGGTAAAGTCGTGGCAATAGTGCAGGAGGGAAGGCTGGTTACAGAAGCTGCAGCTGGAGAAGCTATAGTGATAGTAAATCAAACGCCATTTTATGCCGAGTCTGGAGGGCAGGTGGGTGATACTGGTGTTTTGTCCGGTCACAAAGTATCAAACACCCAGAAGTATGCTGATAAATTGTTTGGTCATCATGTAACTTTGCAAGCAAATATTTCACCTATTCGTGTTGATGAGCAGGTAAATCTGGTGATAGACGATGAAAGAAGAAGCAAGATTAGAGCAAATCATTCTGCTACTCATTTGTTACATCTTGCGCTAAGAGAAATTTTAGGTGCTCATGTAGTACAGAAAGGTTCTATAGTGACGGATATAAAGCTTAGATTTGATTTCGCGCATAATAAAGCTCTTTCTCTAGATGAGATTAAAAAAATAGAAGAGCGAGTAAATTCAATTATTATTGCGAATATAGCATCATGTACTGAAATCATGCCTCAAGAGGCTGCGATTGAAAGAGGTGCGGTTGCTCTCTTTGGTGATAAATATGATGACAAAGTTCGAGTTGTGCAAATGGGTGATTCGATGGAGTTATGCGGTGGAACTCATGTAAGTAGAACTGGAGATATTGGTTTCTTCAAAATAGCTAGTGATTCATCGATTGCATCTGGTGTTAGAAGAATAGAAGCGTTAACTGGTATGATTGCTTTAGAATACGTATCTGACAAGTTGAAGGTGCTAAATGCATTATCATCAATAATGAAGTGTCAAGAGCAAGATTTGCCAGAAAAATTGGAATTACTTACTAGCGCGAAGAGGTCATTAGAAAAGGAGTTGCAGGATTTGAAATTGAAGAATTTAGCAAATACAAATCTGAACGAAGAGGTAATAAATTCATCAAGGTGTTATATAGCTTATATCTCTGATATTGCACCTAAAGATGTAAGAAGCGTTGCTTCTATAATAAAAAATAGAATAAAAGATGGTGTTCTCATAGTTATTTCAAAGGATGGGAACATTGGAAATATATTTTTACAGATTTGCAATACTCCTAAGTTTGCTGCCAATGAGATTTTGAAAAAGATGAGTGAGTATGAAGACTTAAGAGGTGGTGGAAATAAAGAGTTTGCACAAGCCAGCTTCTCAGGAATTAGCGATGGTGAGTTACTAGAGATTTTAAGAAAGGTGCTTTTAAGCATGTTGCTGCCGGTTTTGATATAGAAGTGCTAAAATAAAGGTGCAGTCCCACCATTAAACGATTCTATTTTTGTGGATAAGTGAAAGTTAAATGTGCAACAATTAGCCATTAAGGCTGCCATGCGCTAATTTTCGGATATATTAATTGGGCCTGTACTGCAACGCTACTTTCACAAAATCCGTAAGGGTTTTGCGTTTATTATAACATTTTCTTACGGATTGAAAGTGCTATTTTGGCGCTCCAGGCATCATTTCATGCCTGCTTAGAGACTTTTAGCACGCGTACTATATAATTTGTCCTGTCCCTAGAAATACTACTTAATAACGTCATAACTCTAAGAAGCGCAGGATTTATATTGGTTTCAAGCAATTACGACTGTTATTAAATCATTGACACGCCAAGCATTCTTCGTCATTTTTATCGTTTTGAATAAGGCTCATTTGTAATTGTATAGCATGTTCTGTATGTGTCATATTTTCTAGAGATACTTTATCAGCACGCTGCAACGACTTAGAGCGCAGGTAATACATACTCTTTACACCTTTCTTCCATGCTTGAAAATGTACCATGTGTAGCTCTCTTTTACTCACATTTGCAGGAAGAAAGATGTTGAGCGATGAAGCTTGATCTATCATCGGTGTTCGATCTGCTGCAAGGTCTATTAACCACCTTTGATCTATCTCAAATGCTGTTTTAAATACATCTTTTTCGTGTTGAGTCAAGAAATCAAGATGTTGTACAGAACCTTCATGATTCATAATAGAAGACCATATTTCTTCTATATCTTTACCCTTAGAATGCAATAGTTTTTTTAGATGCTTATTAAGTACACTAAACGAGCCTGTAAGTGTTTTTTGTGTATATGTATTAGCACTATAAGGTTCTATACCAGGAGATGCATTCCCTGCTATAACTGAGATCGAAGCTGTTGGTGCAATTGCGGTCTTATGGCTGAATCTTTCATTGATTCCGGCATCTTTTGCATCAGGACATGCGCCTTTTTCTTCTGCAATCATTACAGAAGCTCTATCTACTTCCTTTTTGATATGTGTAAAGAACTTTTTATTTAATGATTTTGCTACAGCAGATTCAATAGGAACCATATCCTGCTGCAGCTTGGAGAAAAATCCCATAACACCAAGGCCGACACTCCTTTCTCTTGAAGCAGAATAAGCCGCATTTGCATGTTCTTCAGGTGAATTTTTTATAAAATCTTCCATCACATTATCAAGAAAACGCATCACATCAGGTATGAATAACTCATTCTTAGACCATACATCAAAATATTCTAAGTTAAGTGAGGATAGACAACAAACAGCTGTTCTTTGTTTGCCAATATAATCTTTGCCAGTAGTGAGTGTGATCTCACTACAAAGATTTGAAGTCTTAATTTCTAGATTATGTTTTTTATATATGTCAGACTTTAGTCTATTTACTGTATCTATAAATACAACATATGGTTCGCCTGTTTCAACACGTGCAAGTAATATCCGGATCCACAGGTCTCTAGCTTTAATAACTGAGGCAATGCGTCCATCCTTAGGACTTTTTAAGTGCCAAGACGTGTCATTTTCTACTGCTTCCATAAAAGCATCTGAAATTAAAACTCCATGGTGCAAATTAAGCGATTTTCGATTAGGATCTCCACCAGTTGGGCGTCTTATCTCTATGAATTCTTCAATTTCTGGATGCCAAACTGGCAAATATACAGCAGAACTACCACGTCTTAAACTCCCCTGCGAGATTGCAAGTGTTAGCCTATCTTGTACACATATAAATGGTATAATTCCAGATGTTTTTCCGTTATCTTTAACCTTTTCTCCAAGCGCTCTAACATTACCCCAGTATGTTCCTATTCCTCCTCCTTTTGCAGCAAGCCATACATTTTCATTCCAAACATCAACTATGTCACTTAGACTATCAGAAACCTCGTTTAGAAAACAAGAGATTGGCATACCACGTGTTGTCCCTCCATTGCTCAAGATAGGTGTAGCTGGCATAAACCACATCTGACTTACATAGTCATATATTCTTTGAGCATGATCTTGGTTATCTGCATAGTGGCGTGCAATCCTTGCAAATAAATCCTGAAAACTCTCTCCATTTAACAAATATCGATCAGTAAGCACGGCTTTTCCGAAATCTGTCAAAAAATCATCACGTTTATTGTCTATATTGATTTGATAAGGTACATTTTTCATAAATTTCCGTATATGATACTTGAGCTGATCATGAACATATTGCGCTATATATAGCGTAATACTGCTGGATATTCTCTATATATTGTTGTATATAGCTTGCATATAAAAAAATCAAGAGTTTAAATATCTTTTATTTATGAGATATTTTACAATAATAAAGTCAAGAAAATTTTTTAACAGTTTTTGCAATTGTGAAAATAGCAACATCACTTGCATCATTTGCCAGCAACACTTTTGTACACTCATTAACTGTAGATCCGGTTGTAAAAACGTCATCTATAATTGCTATTTTTTTACCCTTTATTTCTTTTAAGTATCTACAATTTACTTCAAATGCTCCACTTATAGAAGTTTGTCTAATGGTTTCATTAAGTGTCATTTGACTTGCTGTGTTTCGTGTTTTGACAAGTGCATCTTCTATATATTTGATTTTTAGCGTATGCGCAACTTTTACTGCAAGTATAGATGATTGATTATATCCTCTCTCCTTTAATCTTAAGTAATGCATAGGCACAGGAATCACAACATCGCAATTCTTTATATTCTCAGCAAACCTATTACAAATTAATTTTGCGAAGAATTGTGCTATCTGATAGTAAGTAGAATACTTTAGTTTATGTATCAACTCTCTTGTCACAGATTCATACACAAAAACAGATTTTGCGGTAGAGTATTGATGTTGTATATGCAAACAATTTATGTCACATTTTTGCTCCAGTGCTATAGACTGTATTGGAAGAGAACACTTGGCACAATTGGGTTCTGTTATAAAATCCAGTTTCTTCCAGCAAAGATCGCACATTGTATATGCTTCAGTTATTTCGGAATTGCATGCAATGCATTCGGGTGGAAATAATATATTTAAAAGCTTATTCAAATAAGCGGTAGGTAGTCTAGAAATTTTCATGAGTTTGCCAGGTAGGTGGATGGTTAGATATTGCGCAAGTTATATATGAAAATATAAGATATATACAAAGTTTTTATGTATACACTATCTCGCATTCCTTCTAGCTCATAGCTTCGTATCAAAATTCGAAATGCCAATTCTTTATTTACCTGCTGTATGGTACTGCCGGCAAAGTCATGGTGTAGGTCTTTTTAGCTGAATTTTCAAGTATTACTTCGTTAATTTTTTGCAAATATATAAAAGTGCAAGGTGCAGAAATTAACTAGTACTTAAAAAAATCATGCCATCAAAATCCGCGTGTGTGCACTTTGCAGGTAGGATCATTAAAGCTCTTTGATCGGCTGCAAAATTTGCCATATATTTGTGTTATTAATTAGTAACTAGTGTATTATAGAGTTGCAATGTGATTATCAGTACGCTGAAGATATTCGACTAAAAAAACAGTTACTGCGTATCCTGATATCATGACTCTATCATTTACGACGTTTGAGTATACTACGCCACCACGCTTAGATAATGCACGAGATATAAAGAACTCTTTATTCATAATGCCAGACCAATAAGGTGTAAGCCTGCAGTGTGCAGAACCGCAAACATCATCTTCATCTATATCAACCTTTGGTGCAAAATACCTAAAGACAAAATCACAATCATAGAAAAGTGGCCTTGCAATAGATGTAACAACTAAAGCTCTACACTGTTCTTTTGAAAGAAGCGTGAAGTTAGGTTTTAAATCTTGCACTACACTTGGATCTGTAAAACGCATTACTACACAATTCTCATCACAAAGGAATTCAATTGGACGAATACCGCCTACAATTTCGTTAAAACGTAAGCACATGGTATGATCTGTAATGCTATTCAGTTTATAGGACGGAAAGTTTAGTGTTATAAGACCATTAAAATCTTTAATAGCTGAAAGAGGACCAGAAATACTATCAAACTTTATGTATATCCCTTTTTCTTCTATACCAAGCTCTGTTAAAATATGCATAGCCGCAACTGTAGCATGACCACAAATAGGTGCTTCTGAATTTGGTGTGAACCATCTGATGCTATAATGCTGCTTATTCAAATGCTTAACAAAAGCAATTTCAGAGATTCGAAATTCGGATGCTATAGATTGCATTAGCTTATCGTCTAAATCACATCCCTGTTCCAATATACAAACACCGGCAGGATTGCCAGAAAAACGCGTTTTAGTAAAAGCGTCTACTATCCAAATCTTCATTTAGCCATATTATGCAATAAAATTAACTCTTTGTGATCTGCAACATATAGATAAGGAACCATAGCATTATCTACATCTTTTTGTGTGTTTGGATCACCAAATAGCACAAACTGTGCAGATATAGAATGCGCACATTTTGCGTCTACGATACTATCTCCAACAAACCAAACTTTCTCAGGAGATGAAAAACTAAAAGCAGAAAGTGCAAGTTGTGCTGGATCTGGCCATGGCTTATCACGTTTTGCATCAGAAGCTCCAACAATACCGGTAAAATATTTTTCCCACCCAAGACGTTTGACTTCATCTCTTAGGACGTTGCCGTTTTTGTTGCTGACAACAAGCATAGTCAAATCTTCGGATTGCATATGTTTTAAGGCATCCTCAGCGTGTTCCATGACTTCTATGTTTGAAAGATCAACATTACTCAAATGATTATAATATAAATCGCGCGCTTTTTTCCAATCATCACCAAATATCATTGGAAAAGCTTCATTTAATGAGTAGTGTCTATAATATTCACGCGCTGCTCTAACGCTATCTGATGAGTTTAAATCTCTCATTACTTTTTCAAAAAGTATCTGGTATATGTTTCCAGACTTTATCAAAGTATCATCCCAGTCAAAAATCACTATCTCAGGTTTTGTAGCATCAATGTTGGATAATTTGAATTGTTGAATCATTTTAATCTTTCTTGATAAAGAGTGAGTTAATCTTCATAGAATTCAGTACAACTACTATTGAAGACGTAGACATCGCAACCGATGCTATGACTGGAGTGATCAATCCGCACATAGCAATTGGTACAGTGATAATATTATATAAAAATGCAACAAAAAAGTTTTGTTTTACCACTATAGATGAATATCTAGAAATCATCAAGTTTTCAATCACAGCGTATAAATCTTTTTGAAATATTATATCTGCACTATTTTGTGCTATTCCAATGGCTGAAGCTGGGGACATAGAGATATCAGCGGCACTCAGTGCGGCTGCATCATTTAGTCCATCACCAACCATAAGTATATTTCCTCCGAACTTTTGTATATTTCTGATAAATTCATATTTTTGACTAGGTGTTTTGCAAGAGAAATACTCTAGTATATTAGTTGCATCTGCAACTTTTTTTACAGTATTTGTTCTATCTCCAGATAGTATAATCAATCTTAACTTCAGTTTTTTTAGTTTTGTGATCACATCTACTGCTTCTGGTCTTAGTTCATCTTCAAATGTCAATCTTATAGGATCTGAGTTTTCACTTGCGAACCAGGTTTCCATTTTATCATCATCGAGTCCAATATCATGTTCTACACCGCACCAGCTTCTGTTTCCAAGCTTGTAAGATTTATTATTGTATTTGGCAAGCAACCCAAGTCCTTTTTCCTCCTTTACATTTATATCTAAAATGTCACCTTTATATTGTTCTCTAATCGCAATACATATCGGGTGCTTACTCTTGGTGGCGATTGATGCTATAATTTTCAAGGTTTCATCATGTATGTTATGTGCATGCATACGCACTATGCCTTTAGTCAATGTGCCGGTCTTGTCAAAAATGATAGTGTTTACTTGATCAAATTTTTCTAAAGCATCGTGAGATTTTATGAATGATCCAAGCTTCATCAGTTTTAGATTAGAGATAACATGTGCAATTGGAACCGCAAGTGCAAGTGCGCAAGGACATGTAACTATTAGAACAGAAACTCCATAGAGAATAGCATTTGTAATGGATATTTCTATTATAAATGCCCAGAAGAAGATAGTTATAGCAGAAAGCATAAGAATTATAGGAACATAAAACTCTGTTATTTTGTCTGCAACCCTAACATATTTTGCTTTGCTGCGCTCTGCAGTTTCAATGAGTTTGATGATATCACTCAAGATTGTTTGATCGCTTAATTTTTCTATTCTAATTTTGATGGTATTGCCAATGTTTATACTGCCTGCATATATCATTTCGCCAAGTGATATATCTTTTGGTACTGTTTCTCCTGTGATAATGCTTCCATCTATGGATGCAAATTCATCAATTAATTTCCCATCAATAGGTACTCTTTCTCCACTCTCTACTATTGCGACCTGACCCAGCTTTGCGTCTTTAACCCTAATTATCTCAAGTTGATTTCCATTTTCTATAGTAACATACTGTGGTTGACTGAGTAACATTTGTCTAGCTGCAGCTCTTGCTCTATTTCTTACCTTTAAATCTAGATATCGTCCTATCAATAGAACAAACGCAAGGCTAATTGCAGCATCATAATATGTGTAATCTCTCATTAATATTGTTTCTTGAATACTAACTAATGTTGTACCAATTATGCCGATAGATATTGGTATATTCATATCACTGCGCCAGTTTCTAATAGCGCGCCATGCGGGATAAAAAAACGGCTTGCATGAATATATAATCGCAGGGATACTGATTGCTGCTATTACAACATGTAGTACATACCTTGTGTACTTTGGCATTGTTCCGTAATAATGGCTTATCCATATTACCATTGCTACCATCATTGCTTGTGCTGCTGCAATGCCTGAGATAAACAAGCGCTTTAGTAAATCTTTCTCTTCTCTGAGAGAATTTGCAATCATCTCAGATACTTCAAATGGAACTGCTCTATAACCAAGTTTTTCTATAATGGATATGATATCATTAATTTTTTTAGCGTCTCCCTTCCACTCCAAGCTTAGTCTATTGGTTGTCATATTAAGTCTAGCAGAGTTTACATATCCTTGTGCATTTAGGCTAGATTCTATTAACCAAACACATGCTCCACAATAAACCCCTTCCACCGACAGTACAATATTGTTCCACCCGGACTTTTCATCTTTAGAGACACTTGCTACATAATTTATATTATTTTGGATGGCGTCATTAACGCGTATTGGATTTGTATTATAAATATTTTTGCAGTATTTATAGTAGTCACTCAAATCGAGCGATTTTATTAAATTGTGAGCTACTTTGCATCCAATGCAACAAAAATTACCTAGATCTGACAATACGAAAAAAGTTTCATTGCAGTGCATGCATTTATAAGACATAAGAACCGGAAACTATATATAATAAGTGGAGCAAAAGACGAGATTAATTTGGTACTGTGATTATCTTTAATTGAGCATTTTATATTTAATATAGATGAAGATCAATGAAAGGAAACATTATATCAATTCAAGATGATGATTGTATATATACTTGTAATACTTTTCAAAATTGGCGTAGTCAGATAGCTTGTTATGTATTGATTCCTATACACTTGCCTTGCATTTTTCCTAACTCTTTTTGGAGTCTAACTTCGTATTTACATATTAAATACCAACTCTTTATTTACCTGCGGTATAGTCAAAATGCTACTTGTGTATTTTGTAAGGCGCTGCCTTAAGTAAGTGCACGCGCACTGATTTTGAATGCATGATTTTTTTAGAACACAAATTATGGATTAGCAATATGGTTGGTATTCTCGTCAGATGTATGCTTGTACCTTTCTGAGATTGTTCTGTTATTCATCTCTTTTTTACACTTGCTGCTAAAATCATCGATGAAATAAAATAAATTTGTTATATCTTGTTTCGTTGGTAAGTCTCGATTGTGATTTCAAACTTATCTTTATCTAGTACGCGCGCAAAAAGTCTCGGAACAAAAGCATGAAATGCTGCTTGGAGCGCTAAAATAGCGCTTTAAATCCGTAAGGAAATGTTATAATAAACGCAAAAATCTTACGGATTTTGTGAAAGCAGTGTTTGCTTAGGCACATGAGTAATAATATATCCAAAAATTAGCGCGGTGCTAAGTTCTGTGCTAATTTTTGTACATTTAACTTCTCTATAAAAATTTATTTGCTTGCGCAAAATCAATTTTTGGCGGATGGTGCATTCTAATTTGAAGTGCGACAATCTATCGTGCAGCCCGGAGAATATCTTCTCTAGGCTTTCTGAAATTAAGAATTTTCCTTGGTGTATTATTAAGATTTTTGCAAATCAGGCCAAAGTCATTTGCGCAAGTGACTGGTGAAGCAGTGCGCATATCAGAAAATTAGGGCCACGCCGCGCATAAAGGCTAATTTTTGTACATTTAACTTTCCGCAAAAATTTATTTGCATAGCAAATAGATTTTTGACGGACAGACTATAAAATTATATGACAAAACCACAAACGTTCAAATATGTTGTTTCTAACAATGTATGTACTTTGCTGTTTGTTCATTTAGCAGTTGCATTTATCATTGATTAAGATGATTCCAATATTCATCCTTCTTGACTATATAATAGCTAGGATTTGCATTGCTAGCTACATGCATCTCTGTGATTCCAAGCCCTTTCATAATTGCATGCAGTAGAAAAAACATAGCTTGAGTTGTTTTCATATATTCTACTTTTCTTTTAGGATATAAACTAGCAACCTTGTCAAATGACATACCACAGATTTCTTGATTTATTTTCTCTAGATCCTTCAGCTTCACAGGGCTTGCAAGAGCAAATTCAACATTTAAACCAGAAACTATACCGCCACCAACTCCATAAGCTTTCATTTCAGGGTTATTCTTGATCAAAGACATTATCGCTTTATCTTCAGAGAGAGTTTTTCTTACTTTATTATCATAAAACTTATAAATATCATTTAGAGAAGAGCATTCAATCATAGACGCTTTCTTTTGTGGAAACCGTACTTTCATTTCCTGTGTTAAAATTTCAGTTCCTATATTCCCTTTATATATCAAATTTCGCTTCGTTTTTGGATCTACTGTTGTGATTTGATAACTACCACCTCCTATATCAATTAGCAGGATATTTGGATCATCAATTGTAATTTCTCCTTTTTGCAATAATATTTCTTGTGTTACTACATATGCAATCTTAGCTTCTTCTTCCTGCGATATAGCATATATATGAACATCTGTAGAATCTTCTATCTCTTTCAAAACTTCGCTAGTATTTGAAGCTTTACGAGCCCAAGCAGTCGCAAAACCAGTGCATTTACTAGATTTACAGTCTACTTGATTCAGTTTCTTCATCTCATTGATCGTTGCTATGCCCTTCTTAATACAATCTTCATCAATTTTCTTATCTGGAGATATAGAAACACAGACTTGATATGCCATTTTTTTGGACAGATGTTCCACTTCCTTTATAATATTTCCCTGACATTTGTTAAATAAATAAGTAGTCATTCTAGAAGTGCCTGAGCCAAGTTCAAAAACGTAACGTTTCTCAATGCAATCTTCAGCAAGCGTATAACCTGCATATAAAGGTATAAGAAACAAACATAACGCGACTATCTTTCGAATATTATTCATATAACTCCTTATAATTGTATTTTAAGACCTAAGAAACGATAGAAAAACACATATCAACACTTCATCTGGATACTTCAAGAATGAAGCGTGAGTAAATACTTGAAATCTCAGTATACTCGTAATTAGTGCTTTGAAATGCTTCTAATGTAACGCGAGTTGCTTATTACTTTATCATTGGCAACTAATCATAAATATAAAATCAACGATGATGAAAAAATCTATCATATATTCGTGTTACATAACAAATACCAACTCTTTCGTTTAACAAGGGTATACCTAATTTCTTTTTGAGAAAATTGAAGAACTCCTACTTCAACGTACATACTACTGTCTACATCTATAATTGCAGATAATCAACATTTATATGCCTCAAATCAGATAAGCGCTGCAAATTTTATACAATATATGATGATAATCCCGCATAAGTTGTTTGATAATTGCTTGAAGTGGTATTATTTATATATATTAATAATTAAATAGCAAAATGGCTTAGTAGCTAAGTTATGCAATATATTGAAAACATCATTATAAAAACTATGCATAACTCGAGTTGAGATTACAAAACCTTTAGTAAATTTTAAGATAATGCATCATCTAATGTTGTTGTCTAAATTATATAAAATGTATTTGTACAACTTTAGTAATGAATGACATTCCTAAAGTTTTTGAAATATAAAATTCAAACATTTTTATAGAGTAAATATGTTATAGCCGCTACTAATTGTATACTTGCTATATTTCAAAAATTAGCGCCTTCTTAAAGATCATTCGTTATGTATTGATTATAGCGTTCTTCATAGCTCTTTTTGAAGTTTAATTTCGTATATGCATAAAACTTTTCATTTCCATGGAGTATTCATAGTAGAATTTTGCTAGATATTACTCTAAAAATCAGTTTAATTGTGTCTGATTTTGATACATAAATCAAATATTATAAATTTAACAGAGATGTCATATATTTAATTATATAGCGCAGACTTAGATGCGGTAAACAATAATTAAACATAAAAGCTAATAAAATTTTTTATTGCATGAGTTTAGGAAACATTTAGAGTATATTAAGCTGAGCATTTTCAAGTTCATCTTGAAAAGAGCCTAATTCTTCATTCTAGATATACGGATGGGTATGCCAACTAAAAGAATTGCATTTTTGACGCTTATTTTCGTATCAGTTATTGGATATAAAATTGCGGTATGTGATGATCAGAAATCTGCAGAACAAAATGTTGCGCCGCAAGATGTCACAAAAACTGCTCCTTTAGCACAAAGTTTACAAAATAATCACAGGAGATTTCCTGACGACAATAACACATTGATTGATATCTCAACAGCGTTAGCTCAAGGTGTGTATTATCCGATAGGAAGTAATATATGTAGGCTTATTAATCATAACAGGAATAAATTGCATATGGATTGCAGAGCTTTGCTCAGTGCAGGATCTTTCCGTAACTTGCAACTTTTATCAAGCGGAGAGGTGAGTTTTGCAATAGCTCAATCCGACTTAACTAGAGATGCAGTGCTGGGCTCTGGTTTATTTGCAAAACTTGGTCCAAATAATAAATTGAAGCTTGTTGCAGCATTACATGAGGAACCGCTAGTGATTGTAGTACGAGCAGAAAGTGAAATAAAGTCATTAGATGATTTGGCTGGAAAGGTCGTAAATTTAGGAGAAAATATCAGTACTAACGTGAAAAATCTCACAGATTTAATCTTCAAAATCAAAGGTTGGAGCAATACTACATTCAAGCGTATTACAAATTTCAATGTGGAGGAACAGCCAGAAGCTTTGTGTAATAAGTATACAGATGTAATGCTGCTTATAGCAGGTACTCCAAATAAGATAGTGCAAAAAGTTGCAAGACTTTGTGAAGTGAGAATTATAGAAATAACAGATCCTGCCATACTTGGAGTAATTGAAAACGATGGAGTATTTATAAAAACTACTATTCCAGGTGGAGTTTATCTGGGAGTTCCAAAAGATATAGAAACTGTTGGAGTAAAAGCTGTGCTCTTAACAACTGACGCAACAAGTGAAGATTCAGTTTATAAGATAACAAAAACAATTGTGGAAAACAGTACATATCTTAAGATGATAATACAAGCGCTAGCAAATATAGAGATAGTGAGCAGTACGTTATCAATGCAAAATATAGTGCCGTTGCATGAAGGAAGTATGAAATTCTATAATGAAAATCGATAGCTTTGTTCGTGAGTTCTGAAGCTTGAAACTTGTGTAGATTGTAAATAGTCTACCAACCGGAAGTAAAAATTTTTTGAATTGAGACAAATATTAGCATGTAGATAAGATCTTTTGTTGAAGCTAAAGGCTTCAACGTGATCAAGTGGACCTTGCGAATTTTATTAAAGGAAATTCGTACTTAAGGCTTCAAGTAGTACGTTTTGCAGAAGTAAAAATCCATAAGGTTTTTTACAGTTTTGTTACTTTTTCTGCTGGACTTTCGGTTCATCATAATTGCTTGCATGCCAAGATAAATCCTGCACTTCTTAGAGCTATTACGGATAGATGATTTAAAGGGGTTTTTCTGTTGCCCGGAAAACCCCAAGAACCGCGCTTTGCGAAAATTAAGCAGCTAGAGCGAAAGCTCTGCTGTCGAAATTTTCGTTAGCAGGTGCAAAAACTTTATTTGCATTTACTTTTTTGACCCATCACAGAAGGTATCATCCTGAGTAACAATTGCTTTTTTGAATACATGTCGAAGCTGTTTCACCCCCCATAAGAATTTTACATCAAGATCATTACTTAAAATTGAAACGTAAAATAGAAAAGCAGGTCTGCACATGTAGCCAAGATGCTATGAAAGCACTGCATATACTAAATTTTCACGTAATCTAAAGCTTCTAAAAATTAACTCACTTGAATGTAAAAGCGCAAAATAAGATGGTGGAGGTGTCGGGTACCGCCCCCGAGTCCAAAATATCTATTATAAGCAACCCTCTATTACCATAGTCTTTTTGCAAAGACGAATGTATTTTAGCATATATTGCAGCATTCTTGAAGTGATTTTTATTTCCCATCCCCGACTTTCAAGACTGCAATAAATGCGCTTTGCGGTACTTCTACACGTCCTATAGAGCGCATTTTCTTTTTTCCTTTTTTTTGCTTTTCAAGCAATTTTCTTTTACGTGTCACATCTCCACCGTAACACTTGGCCGTGACATCTTTTCTCATTGCGCTTATGGTTTCTCTTGCAATTATTTTACCACCGATTGCAGCTTGTATCGGGATTGAAAACATATGCCTTGGAATTAAATCTTTCAGTCTCAAGCAAATTTCACGACCTCTAGTTTCTGCACGGCTTTTATGTAGTATCAATGACAGCGCATCAACCACTTCTTCATTAATCAGTATACTCATTTTTATTAACTCGCCTCTTAAGTGTTTACTGATTTCCCAATCAAAGCTTGCATAACCTCTAGAGCAGGATTTCAATCTATCATAAAAATCATAAACAATTTCATTAAGTGGTAATTCATATACCACCATCACTCTATTTCCTACATATGTTATATTGTCTTGTACTCCACGTTTTTCTATACAAAGTGCAAGTACGGAACCCAAATATTCTTCTGGCACCATAATAGTAGCTTTTACCCAAGGCTCTTCTATATAATCTATATGTGTTGGATCTGGCATATCTACTGCATTATGCACGTGAACTATTTGTCCTGACCTAAGGTGTACATGATAGATTACGCTTGGAGCTGTTGTGATTATGTCAAGATCGAACTCTCTTTCAAGGCGTTCTTGTATAATTTCAAGGTGTAATAATCCAAGAAATCCGCACCTGAAGCCGAAACCAAGCGCACCTGAGCTTTCCATTTCAAATTGAAAACTTGCATCATTCAGCTTTAACTTAGCTAGACTATCTCGAAGAATTGGAAATTGGCCTGCATCTGTTGGATATAAACTGCAAAATACTACAGGCTGACTCTCTTTAAACCCAGGTAATGGCGCATTGCATGGATTTTTTTCATCTGTAATTGTATCTCCTACATGACAATCTGCAACTTCTCTAATCCCAGCAGTTATAAATCCAACTTCTCCAGCAACAAGTTGTTCTATCATCACCTTCTTTGGAGTGAATATACCAACACTCTCCACATTATAGGATGCGCCAGCAGCCATCATTTTGATTTTTGCACCTTTTTTTAAGACGCCATCTATAATTCTCACCAATATCACTACGCCAAGATACTGATCATACCAACTGTCGACAAGCATAGCTTTTAGTTGCGAGTCAGAAGAAGTACTAGGAGCAGGCAAAAATCGCACTATTGCTTCAAGTAGCTCAGGGATGCCCAAGCCAGTTTTTGCAGAGATTGGAATTGCGTTGGAAGTATCTAAACCTATCACATCTTCAATCTGTGATTTCACTCTATCAACGTCAGCTGCAGGTAGATCTACTTTATTGAGTGCAACTATGATTTCGTGATTGTTCTCTATAGCCTTATAGACATTGGCTAGTGTTTGTGCTTCAACACCCTGGCTTGCGTCTACAACTAAGATGGAACCTTCGCAAGCAGCAAGTGATCTGCTAACCTCATATGAGAAGTCTACATGTCCAGGTGTATCTATTAGATTTAGAATATACTGCGCTCCGTCTTGAGCTTTATATTGCAATCTAACAGTTTGAGCTTTAATAGTGATTCCTCTTTCTTGCTCAATTTCCATAGAATCTAGGACTTGAGCTGTCATTTCTCTGCTTTGAAGTCCGCCACATGTTTCAATTAGACGGTCTGCAAGTGTAGATTTGCCATGATCAATATGAGCAACTATAGAGAAATTCCTAATGTTATCGATCTTTTTCATTATATTATTCTATTCTAAGCAAGCGTATAACGCTTATAAAATCTAGTGTATATCTATCATCAAAGATAGTTATTTGTATCAAAGACGATTAGTTAGTCTGTCCGTTAAAAATTTATTTGCCGCGCAAATAAATTTTTGCGAAAAATTAAATGTACAAAATTTAGCTTAGTAGCAGCTCTGCGCTAATTTTCGTATATTGCACTTAAGGCAAAGCAACTTGCGTAGACCTTTTTGGCATGATTTTCAAGTATTATTTCGTTACTTTCTTCGCAAATATATATAAATATTTGACTCAGAAATTAACTGGTACTCTAAAAAATCATGCTCTTTCAAATCCTACACACAAACACTCATGAATGCAGTAACTATAGCTAATGCTCGGGATTGCTGTTATATTTCACAAAATCCCTCATAGTATGATATATAAAGTTATCGATTTTCCCATCCAATACTGCGTCTGTGTCACCTTCTTGATAAGATGTTCTGCTATCTTTTACCATTTTGTAAGGGTGCAGTACATATGATCTAATCTGATGTCCCCAGCCTATTTCAGTTTTGCTTTTATTTTGTTGATTTAATTTTTCTTCTTTAATTCGAAGCTCCAGTTCATATAGCCGTGATTTCAACATTGCCATACATTCTTCTTTGTTTCTATGTTGAGATCTGTTGTTTTGGCATTGTACTACTATCCCAGTTGGAATATGCGTAATTCTAACTGCACTGTCTGTAGTATTGACATGCTGTCCACCTGCGCCAGAAGAACGATATGTGTCTATTCTAAGATCAGTTTCGTTGATAGCGACTTCTATATTGTCATCAACTACCGGGTATACATGTACGCTGGCAAAGCTAGTATGACGCTTTCCAGCACTATTAAAAGGCGATATCCTAACAAGGCGGTGTACGCCACTCTCTGTTTTCAACCAGCCGTATGCATTTTCGCCTTCTATTTTTATTGTTGCAGATTTAATGCCTGCACTCTCTCCTGGCATTGAATGTACTATCGACACTTTATATTTGTGCCTTTCTGCCCATCTGGAATACATTCTAAATAGCATGGAAGCCCAGTCATCACTTTCTGTCCCTCCTGCTCCGGAATGCACTTCTAAAAATGCATCATTTTGATCTGCTTCGTGAGAGAGCATGCAATCTATTTCTTTCTCGAGAACAACCTTGCTGAGATCTTGAAGCAAAGATTCAGCTTCTGATAAAAGTTGAAGGTCAGATGCTTGCTCTGCCATATCTATTAACTCTATACAAGATTTAAGATCTTGCTTGAGTGATAAAACACCTTTTATTGACTTGTCTAGATAATTTCTATCTCGCAATGTGCGCCTTGCAGATTCTTGATCATCCCAAAAACCCTGCATTTCACACTTTGCATTTATATCATCTAGTTTCTTGCAAGCATTATCCCAGTCAAAGATACCTCATCAAAAATTCCAGGGAGCGCTCTATATCTGCTTTATACTTTGCTATTTCTTGTTTCGTCATACTGGCTATAAAATAAAATGTTGATTACATGGCACTGCCCGCAAAGGCACTTGCGCAGACTTTTTTGGCCTCATTTTTAAAGTATTACTTCGCTAATTTCTTCGCAAATATATAAAAGTATTTGAAGCAGAAATTAACTAGTATTCCTGCTATTCTAAACAATCATGCCATTTAAATCCTCGCTTAAATACTGTGAAGGCAGTGCCATATTGTTTTTTCTTGTAAAAGTCTAATATCAAAGCTAAGTTTGCTGTGATATAGAAAAGCAGCTTCAAGTTGGAATACGCTCTATTTCTAGATTTGTTTTTGATAGCTTATCAATGAGGTTTCCGTATCCTCTTTCTATATGAGTTGCAGCTGTCAGAATTGTTGTTCCTTCTGCAAGAGCCGCTGCTATTAAATAAGCTAATCCTGCCCTAATATCTGGCACGTCTATAGGTTCATCTATAGACGTAAGGGGTGTTGGGCCGTGTATCAATGCGCTATGCGCATAATCACAGCCTTTGTACCTACAATCCAATGAACCAAGGCACATCTTAGTAGTCTGTGTTTTAGCTCCTAGTTTGTTTAATACTTCTAAATAACCAAATCGCTGCTCATATACGGTTTCATGTATTACAGACATGCCGTTTGCTTGCGTCAAAAGTGTTGCAAAAGGCTGCTGCCAATCGGTGGAAAATCCGGGATATACATCGGTTTCGATTGTAACTGGTGATAATGCACCTTTACTATAAAATAAGATAGTTTCGGCATCAACTAGTTGGTAACTACCGCCAATTTGGTTATAATATGAAAGAAAATTTCCTAATAGCTCAGGTCTTATGCCGCTTACTTCGATTTTTCCTCCAGAAGCGCATGCAAGAGATGCCCATGATGCCGCTTCTATACGGTCTCCTATGGCGTGAATATTAGTCTTACGTAGCTTTTTTACACCATAGATAGTGAGATTTCTGCCTGAATCCAAAAAAATCTCAGCGCCCATTGATCTTAGCATTGTAATGAGCTGTATGATTTCTGGTTCTATTGCGATATTTCTAATCACACTAGTACCTTTTGCAAGTACACCAAGAAATAAACAGGTTTCAGTTGCTCCAACAGATGGGTAGGGCAGTGTGATGTGTGTGCTGCTTAATCCATTTGGTGCATAGGCTGAATACTTGGAGCCAGTACTTTCAATGGTTGCTCCAAATTTTATTATAGCATCTATATGGAAGTCTACATTCCTCTTGCCGATCTCGTCACCTCTAACTGTTGGAACATCTGCCTGCCCAAACCTATGAAGAAGTATGCCCAAAAGCAATATAGGGATTCTATTACTCTTTGAATCGGGTAAAGTAACGATATGCGAATCAAGATTTCTGGAATCAATTTGTATCGTAGAGCTATCTTTCCAAGTTACCTCCGCTCCTATCGATTTTATGAGTAGTTCAGTTATTTCTACATCACCAATTCTTGGAATATTATTAAGCGTAACTATATCGTTACACAAAAGCGCAGCAACCATCGCTTTTGTAGCGAAGTTCTTCGCACCCATACAAGTGATTTGTCCAGATATTGGTAGTCCACCATTTATTCTGTAACTAATGTTGCTTTGCACTAACCGATCTCAAAATTTTTCTAAAAACAATGGTATTATAAATGTCATATGGTAAGTATACAAGAGAATTCTGAGTAATATGTTGCAAGTAACGTATTGATAGTTATGCTTTTATAAGCTTATTTTTAGTGTCTGCAAAACTTATCTACTTGATCTTTTTGTAAAATTCAGTAAGACTTACGTCTGTAGTACCGCGTAATGATTAGTATTGTGATTTTTCGTGTGTTCTATATCCCATGTTCTGCTGGTTGCATATGTTGTTTTTTGTTATATTTAGGAGACATGTCACTGGCCTCTTGTTTTTTAGGAGATACAAAGCTGGTTTATGACTGGTGAAAGTATAGGTATGTGTACTTTTGTTGTTCGGAGTGTGCTGCCAGTTACTACGACATAAGTGCTCAGGTTTTGTTCTTTATATGTGCTCTTGCCTTGCGCATTGTCTTTGATAAACTGATTGCTTTTGTGGTGTTTGCCGATCTTATATGTTTAACTCATTGAGTTTTACGCTCGATTTAGATTGTACATGAATTGCATGTTTTTTCGCGAGCGCCTCGCTAGATTTGTTCTATAAGTTTTATATGAATTTTCCTGTAAATGTTCAGGACTTCTAGTTTTTTGCCTGTTTCTCTTAGCTTTAAGTAATGATTGAATTCTCAAGAACTACTCAATCTGAAAGTGTGGGTCTTTGAATTTTTTGCATTGTACTTGAAAGTAGTTTTACTTTCTAATATGGATGGTGTAGTGTGCTGAAAGCTTTGGAAGTTTGGGTTAAGAGTGTATTGGGAGTGGGTGCGTAAACTTTATCGGTTAGCAAGTAAGTTCCTTGTTTTATTGTAGGTAATAAATTGTGCAACAATTTTTGAAGAATTAGATGAGCAGTCAAGGACTTTAGCTCATTGCATTGATTGTACATTTACTCACTTGTGTTAGATTTTGGACTTTATCTATTGACCTTGATTTAGGTTAGTTTATATGACGTTTGTCGTGATCTTTGCTGAGCATGAGCTTTTGCTTGTCTATATTTCTAATCTTGTTCTAGGTGTGTCTTGCTGAGTTTCTTTAAAAAATGTTTGTTAAATAAGTTGGGTATTAGGGGGATGGTTGTAAGTATCTGACTTTTTGTGTAGAGACCCATTTTTGTAGATCTGTTTAGATATGACAATTCATTTCTTTCAGAGTGTTGTCCGTAATGCTTATGGTTATACTACTTATGGTTTTTACTTTGGTGATTTAACTGCTTTTATTGGCGATAAATCATAGTGTATCCTTAGTTTTTTGTACTGTGAATTTTATGAAAGCTGTACAAAATCTAATATGATATACACTGCTTACTTTGCACAAAATTCTTTTTGTCTCTCTTTTTGTAAAAATGCTCTTGGTTTGTAACGCGGTTATTTAAACGCAGCATTAATACTTGAGTGTGTTTTCATCTCTTTGGGAGATTTTTGTGCCTTTTATTACAATATTATGAATTATTAAAATTAATAGAATTAATAGCTTATGCATACAAAAAATTGGCGTCATCCTAAAGTCCCTGTTGCTCAGATGTGCGATAATCAAGATTTATTAGAAGAGCCTAGCTTTTTAGGTTTGAATCAGGATCAGGGTGCTCAACAAATGTTTATCTCAAATATAATAAACAATAATGAAGAGGGTGAAGACATGCCAAAAGTTGAGGATCTGAGAACTACTTCTAAGAAGAGAGAAGGTTCATCACTTAAGAAAACAGGGCGTTTCCATGATTCTAGAAATAATAAGCAAACTCAAGATCTTTCAGAACAGAGTGCTTCATCTGATGTTTTAGATTCAAAGAATCAAGGAGTGCAGACAAAGCTAGGATATGATTTCGGTGAAAGTCAGCAAGATTATAGTGAAGTACAAGGATGTGAGAATAATATGAATGCGACAAATGACGCGGGTGATAAGAAAGAAACATTAGGAATTCAAAACAGCAAAATCGGTGTTTTGGATTTAACAAGGAGTAAGTCTGAGACTAGGAGATGGACAGATGCTTCAAGTAGAGCAAGTGTTGATAGAAGTAGTGCAGCATATGATGGTAACAACAATAATCAAGCACAAAAAACAATCGTTAACCTTAAGGATGTGAAAAATAAAACTCCTGAAGAGCTTTTAAATCTTGCCGAGTCTTTGAAAATAGAAAATCCCAGTTATTTGCAAAAGCATGATTTAGTTTTCGCAATTTTAAAAGTTTTAGCAGATCAAGGAGCTGTAATAGTTGGTGATGGTATGCTTGAAATACTGCAAGATGGATACGGATTTTTAAGATCTTCTGAAGCAAATTATGTACCAGGGCCAGATGATATATATGTTTCTCCAATTCAGATAAAAAAGTTTGCACTAAGAACAGGTGATACAATAATTGGTCCAATAAGAGCTCCTAAGAAAGGAGAAAGGTATTTCGCACTAACTAACATACATATATTAACTGGACTTGAAATATCAAAAAATAGACACAGAGTTCACTTTGATGATTTAACTCCAATATATCCAATGAAACAAATTAAGTTGGAAACTGATTCTCAAACCAAAGATTTAAGCTGTAGAATAATAGATATAGTCGCACCTCTTGGCAGAGGCCAAAGAGCAATTATTGTTGCGCCACCAAGAACTGGTAAGACTATTCTGATGCAAAATATATCGCATTCAATTAGTACAAATTATCCTGAAATCTCTCTGATAGTGCTTTTGATTGGTGAGCGTCCTGAGGAAGTCACAGATATGTCAAGATCAGTACGAGGTGAGGTAGTGAGTTCTACATTTGATGAGCCCTCTTATAGACATGTGCAGCTTGCTGAAATGGTAATAGAGAAAGCTAAAAGAATGGTTGAGCGTAAGAAAGATGTTGTGATATTGCTTGATTCTATCACAAGGCTTGCTAGAGCTTATAACGATGTAGTGCCGTCTTCCGGTAAGGTTTTGAGTGGTGGTGTTGATTCAAATGCACTGCAGAAGCCAAAGAGACTTTTTGGTGCTGCTAGAAATACGGAAGAGGGCGGTTCGCTGACTATTATAGCAACTGCTTTGATAGAAACAGGCTCTCGTATGGACGAAGTAATCTTTGAAGAATTCAAAGGAACTGGTAACTTAGAGATAGTGCTTGATAGAAAGATATCAGATAAGAGAATATTTCCTGCTATTGATATTACAAAATCTGGAACCAGAAAAGAAGATCTTTTAGTTGATAGATCAATACTTTCTAAAATGTGGGTTTTAAGGCGTGTGATGAATCCAATGGGAGCAACTGAATCAATAGAGTTCTTGAATGATAAATTGCGTTATCACAAAAACAATCATGATTTCTTTGAGCAAATGAATATGCAAAAATAATGAGGGAATGCTTTGCAGATGCTAAAAAGACCTTTAGTTGGTATTACAGTGGATAGTTGTAAAGGTGATCAGAATGCTTACTCTAATTATTCATATTATGCTCTGCGTGAGTTTTATTCAAATGCAGTAGTTGAATGTGGCGCTATACCGCTGATTATCCCTTATGATATTACTGCTGCTGGCGAGTATTCAATGCTGCTTGACGGGCTTGTGATCACAGGTGGAAATTTTGACATAGATCCAAAGTATTACAATCAGAATGTGACAAGTAATAGAGTTACTATAAATGAACGGCGTACAGCATTTGAATATGCAATTCTAAAAGAAATGCTTATACGGAAAAAATCTATATTTGGAATATGTGGTGGACATCAATTAATAAATGTCTTTTTTGGTGGTACCTTGATTCAGCACATACCGGATTCTGTAAAGAATTGTATAGAGCATGAACAAAAAACTCCTAAGCATCTTACAAGCCATGGAGTAAATGTTGCTAGTAACACAATTTTGAGCAATATTTTAGGCACTAATGCTTTTAAGGTAAATAGTTCTCATCACCAAGCAGTGGATAAGTTAGGGAAAGGTTTAATAGCAAGCGCTTTTGCAGAAGATTCAATAATAGAAGCAATAGAGCATGTGGAACACAAATTTTGTGTAGGAGTACAATGGCATCCAGAATTTTTGACAACAGATGAGGATAGGAAGTTATTTACTGCTTTTATATCTAGTTGTATTTAAAAGAAAACAGTAGGAATATTTTTTAGGTGCTTATACAAATCTTGGATCTTTATCTTTGCTAAGGTAAAAAGTATGTGCCAGAAGTCTCAGAAGAGGCATGAAATGATGTTTAGGGTGTCAAAATAGCGCTTACAAATACATGATTAGCATTTTTAAAGGCACAAATTTTGCAAGGTATTACGAGTATAGTTGAGTAAATTACTTAAATCCTTCATTACGCAGAGGTCTTAATAAAAAATTTTTCAGAATGAGAAAAGATATTTTAGACTTTTTAAATACGCCAGTGAGCAGCCTGCACCGAATTGGGGATTTTAGAGCTAAGCAATTCGAAAGAATAAAGTGTGTTTACTTAAAAGATTTGGTTACATACTTGCCAATAGATTTTGTGAAGAAGTTGATTTCCCCTAACTTATCTAAAATTAATAGGGAGTGCTATATTGCAACTGTAGTCAATATTGACTATTTTAGTAATAAAGCGAATAACTTATCATCTAATTTTTTTCATAATAAAACAGGTAAAAGGGTTCTTTGTATAAATTGCTCAAATGAAAGTGGTCATTTACAGCTTATATACTTTCATAATCCACCTCAAAGCATAAAAAACATTTTAAAAATAGGAAGTGACATCCTTGTTAGTGGAAAACTGACTATAAATGCTGGGAAGCTTCAAGTAGTGCATCCTGATATAGTAGATCTTCCAAAAAGAATAGAGCAAATATCGGAAGTAGAGTCTATATACAGCGCAACAAAAAACTTAAGTTCTAGAATAATAAGCTATGCTGTAAACGAAGCTCTGAATAAGATGCCAGAATTTCCAGAGTTGATACCTATAGATTTATTGAGAAGCAACAGTTGGCCTGCAATGAGAGAAGCGTTTAATCTTTTGCATCATCCTGGAAGATTAGTTATGCAACAGGATGTTGAAAAGGCAAAAGAGCGGCTTGCATTTGATGAATTACTTGTGGAACAAGCGAGACTTCAGATATGCCGCAGCAATTATTTAAAGAAATCTAAACGCACGCAAACGTTTAATAATAGAAGGGAGTTATATAGCAGGCTAAAAGAAATACTTCCATTTTCTCTCACAGATTCACAAGCAGAAGTAATAAATGAGATTTTTGAATCTCAAGAATCTGATAATAGAATGGTGAGACTTTTGCAAGGAGATGTTGGAAGTGGTAAAACGCTGGTTGCATTCTGTGCTTGTATTAATGCTATAGAAAATGGTTATCAAGCAGCTTTTGCTGCGCCTACTACAATACTTGCAAAGCAGCATTTTGAAAATCTAAAAGGTTTTGCAGAAGAACTTGGTGTAAGAATTGGGCTTTTGATAGGTGACCAGAGCATTGCGGATAAAAGAAGAAGTTATGAGATGGTGGCAAACGGTGAAATTCAACTGATTATAGGAACTCATGCGATTTTTCAGCCAAATGTAGTATTTAAAGATCTAAATCTTGTTGTGATAGATGAACAACATAGATTCGGAGTAGAGCAACGGATGAGTTTAATCAACAAGGGAGATAAATCCGATATATTGATGTTATCAGCAACTCCAATACCAAGAACCATGACACTTATTCAATATGGTGACATGGATATTTCTATATTGCGTCATAAGCCATCGAAAAGAAAGCCGATAATCACTACATTACTTTCTAAAGGAAAAATAGAACAATTGCTTAGTAGAATTTCTGAGATAATAAATCAAAATCAAAAAGTATATTGGATTTGTCCGCTTATAGAGGAATCAGAAAAGCTAGATCTTGCAAATGCTGTGAAGAGATATGAAATGCTAAGTGAAATTTTTCCTACTAGCTTAGTGCACAGCAGAGTTGCGCAGCAAGCGCAAGAAGAGATAATGCAGGATTTTAAAGATGACAATGGCAGGGCAAAAATTTTAGTTGCTACGACTGTTATAGAGGTTGGTGTTGATGTACAATCTGCGTCTGTAATAGTGATAGAAAACCCGGAGAGGTTTGGGCTTGCTCAGCTTCATCAATTAAGAGGTAGAGTAGGTAGAAATGATCTTCAGTGTTATTGTGTGTTGCTTTATGGGAATGCACTTTCTGAAGTTTCTCTTCAGCGTTTAAAGATAATAAAAAATTGTGACGACGGTTTTGAGATTGCAGAGCAAGATTTAATGCTTAGAGGTGGCGGTAGGGTATTGAGTAATCAGCAGAGTGGTTTGCCCGAATTTAAAGTTTTAAATTTGGAAAAGCACGGGCATTTTATAGAATCAGCTGTAAAACTTGCAAGAGAGCTAGTGGCTGCAGAAAGATATGAGGAAATTAATACGCTGAGTTGTTTGTTTAATAAAACGTAAGATTTAAATAGCGCGAGTTGTTAATTAATATTAAAAGCATCTAAGCTATTAATTACTGGCAATGCAGATCAATAGATCTTTCATAAAATCATCAAAAACAGTACCTTGATGCAAAAACCTTTTTCATATTTTATTTTTGTTTATTTGCAAAACCCTCAAGCAACATATAAGGCCTTAAAATCTGCCACACAGCAAGCAATTAATTCAAGCAATTAATTGGCAACTCGCGTTAAATAAGTTTATGCTTGTGAGCCTGAAAAAATTAATGAAGCTAAAGTGTTTTGTCCGCGCCAAAAGTCTCGGAACAAGCATGAAATGGTGCCACGAGTGTCAAAATAGCGCAGTGCTATATATTTAAGCTATAAGAAAAATGCTGTGCTTTAGAAATTATGTTTTGCAATGTGGAATCCAGTCATAAGCAAACCCTATGATTGATATTATATATAAAAGGCCTATCACAGTTCCTAGTAATACTGTGGTTGCAGCTTCCTCTTGATGATGATCATATAAAAGTGCAAACAATACGGTATTCAGTGCAGGCGGCATTGTGAACAGTAAAATAATCATCTTATGAATTTCATCTGGATATATATGTAATAAAAACACGTCAAGAGCTACTATTAAAAATCCTATAGCAGGAAATACTATGTATTTTGCAGAAAGAACGGAAAAAAGAAATGAAAAATCAAATTTAAGTGATTTAACTGATGATAAGCTTATGCCTAATAGTAACATTCCCATAATTATATATGCACCTTGTATATTGGTCATAGTATTCTGTATGGGCTCTGGTAACACAAGATCAAAGTAATTTAATATCAAACCAAAGCAAAAAGCGTAGATAATAGGTAGTTTGAAAATGTGGAAAAATGCTCGTATTTTGCTACACTTACCGAGCGCAAGTACATAGATTCCAACAGTGAATTCATAAAGAGCTATTCCTTGAGCACTAGCTATATATACTGCAACGACTGGATCTTCAAAAATTGAAGAAGCGATTGGAAGACCAAAGTATCCAGAGTTACAAGCTCCAGAAGCATATCCTAGTAAGCCTGCTCTCTTAGCTCCATTCTTACCCTTACATAATTTTTTTGATACAAGGAAATATATCGTGCAGACCAAAGATGATAGGCAGAATACCATAACTGGCAAAAATAGATAAACTCCGCTCATCTCGATGTTTAAGCCAGCGCGAAAGAAAATTACTGGGTTTAGGATGTAGAATAAAATCGGTAGAAGGTTTTTGGGGCTTATGTTGCTCATCTTGCCGCATATAAAGCCAAAGACAGACAATGTTAGCAAAGAAGCTGCACGTAATAAAATGTCTGCTGCGTTTAGCATATTGGTGCATGAAAATAAATGTGAGTTATATACTTAGTCATACTTTTCAAAATTAGCGCCTTTAAAAAACACTCCTGATATTTTGTAACTGCTCTGTTAACTAAGTCATTGTATAAGTCTTTTTTGCTTAATGTTTCATATTACTTTGTTAATTTTTTTGCAAATATATAAAAGTATTAGGCGCATAAATTACCTAATACTTTGAAAAATCATACTATTAAAATCCTCAAAGCATGCACTTACTTGAGCACAGCGCTACACATACGCACGCGTTCTTCTTAGCTTTTTTTGAAGTCTAACTATGTATGTATATAATAAATGTCAACTTTTCATTACACGCAGTATAAACTATTGTATCAGGTATTATGCTATATTCCAAGTTTTGCAAGCTCAACTAGTACTATACGTTCTAAATTGTTCAACGCGTCATTATCATTATGATAATGCTCTTTCAACTGATCGACCGCGTCTCGTAATAAGAGCAACTCCTGCGTACTATACTCTCCAAGTATAATATTGTTCCTATAATTCTCAAGGATAGGTGTTGCTGTCTCAAACAGTTCTTTAGCATCTATTTCATCTTGAATCAACCAAAGGTTATTACTGTTGTTTTGTGGAATGTGTATTGTAGATGTGATTTCACACTCTTCTGATTCAAGTATAACGTTTTCATGAGCACGGACTACAGCATCTGAAAATTCATCATCTTGCTTGCGTTTGGTAGAGGATTTTCCTGCACGATTAACAATCTTGCTACACCCTATAGGCAACACATGTAAAATCATATCGAATAATCCAAATTGTAGTTCGTATACTCTGTCATACTTTTCAAAATTTGTGCCTTATTAAGAATGCTCGTATGTATTGATTATACATATGATTCCTTAGTTTTTCTTAGCTCTTTTTAAAATAGAGTTAGAGATATCAAGATGCTGTTACTTGTGGAGTTAACTTAGTACGCATCGACATATAACGGCCAATTTCATCTATTTCGGTATTTTCAATTTTTTGCTGTGTCTTCTTGGCAATATTACTTAGTTTATCCAGTAAATATTCGTAGCGTTTCTGTTCAATAAAATCCTCTTTTATTAAATCCAGTTCTTTTGTTAAAGTTGCATTTAACTTCTCTATCTCGTCATTCATAAAGCACTGCCTTTTGTGCAAATGCTGATGAAAATTTGTAAAGTAAGAAACACATTGAGATGCACTGAAACTTACAGCTTGTTCATAATCAAGTTCTTGCTGCATTTTTAATAATTCTTCTTCGCATTGTGTAATTCTACTTCGAATAAAAGAAATTGTGCATTGTCTTTCATTTACACGTTTTTTAGCAATCTTCAATAGATGATTTAGCGTTTTAATTCTCGAATTCATATTGTGTTATACAATAATAATTGGAGCTCTATCTTTTTTTGCTACAGTGCTTTTACTTCATATGACTTATATCTAGAAAAAGAAAAAGTAACAAGGTAGCTTGATTTCATTTATATAGCATGTATCAGATAGTCTTCTGTAAGAGCAAGACTATCTGTGCTTCCAATGTCGCACCAAAGCACATCCTTTGGTAATACTACACCATAAAATCTGTATCTTCGATATGTTTCTATCTGAGATTGAAATAAAATGTTTGTGATAGGAAAAGTCGTAGAGCTAATATTAGCCATACATTTTTTTGAGAGTGCTGCTATACCAACGTATTTGTAGCCATTTGTCGAATTATTAGGTGCTTTAATAATATGATTGTCTTCACTGAGTAAGAAATCTGCATATTGATCTAGTGATTTGTTGATCTGACATCCAAGCGGTGCAAGTAGTAGCAGCGCATCCATTCTATCCGGATCCCATGTCTTCATGATAAGCTCTATGGCTATATTTCCGCCTTTTAATATAAGTATATCAGAATTATGCAACAAAAGTTCTGCATATGAGAAGCGGTTCATGGCATGCAATATGCCGCCGCCTGTGCCTAAAATTTTATCTTCTTCGCTAATTAGTATTCTATCATGATATTTGCTGCTTGCTAAGTGAGCACGCATCATATCTTTTAGATAATGAGTGTTTACTATAGCTTTTTTGATGCTGTTTGTTGAAAAAATTCTATCTAATACTATGTCTATAACAGCTTTTCCATTTACAGAGATTAAAGGTTTTGGTCTTGTCGCAGTGAGAGCTCCAAGACGGCTGCCAAAGCCAGCTGCAAGTACCATAGCACATTCTAACATAATACCTATGCTTTAAGATAAGTCGAGAGTTTCAAAATAATACCACCAAGATGGTTCTAATTCCAACATAGTACTCTTTGCATTAAGAGCTGTATCTTCATTCTCAAAAATACCAAAACAGGTAGAACCGCTGCCGGACATTCTAGAAATAATACAGCCTTTCGAGTTACCCAGCATTGTAATAACTTTTGATATTGTCGGGTGTATTGCTATAGCAGAGCTTTCCAAATCGTTGCTAGAGTCAGAAATTAATTTATCCAGATCTCCTAGATGTTCCTTAAAAGAGTTTGTATATTTCCTTCCATTTTTTACAGAATGCGCGTAATCATCGTATACATGTTTAGTGGATGTCTCAACTCTTGGGTTCACAAGCAGTAGGTGAATATTTCTATCAAACTTTATAGGTGTGATAATATCGCCTATTCCAGTTACAAAGGCATGATGAGGTTGCAGAAAGAATGGAACATCTGCACCAATATCTTTAGCTATGTTGTGTAGCTCATAGTCATTTAATGCAAGATTCCAAAGGCTATTTAGAAGAATCAGAGTAGATGCAGCATTAGATGAACCGCCCCCAAGACCTGCTGCTATAGGTATATTTTTCTCTATATATATTTTTGCGCCACCTTTATACCCAGAGAATTGTTGAATTTTTCTTGCTGCCTTAAGTGCAATGTTATCACTTATATGTAAATCGATGTTAGAATTATCATTTTTTTCAATGACATTACATTCTAAGGTATCATGCTGAGTAACGTGTATTGTATCATGTAACTTAAGCCTTACAAAAATACTTTCTATAGAATGATAATTTGATGGCAAAGAGCCGGTGATATGTAAGAAGAGGTTCAATTTTGCTTCTGCTACTTTAGAAAGCGTCTTTTTGTTCAAATTGTTAAAATCCATAAAAGCCACACAAAATTATATAGTTTATCCCTCAAAAATTGATTTGCACAGCTAATAAATTTTTGGGGGGAAGTTAAATGTACTAAAATTAGTATTAGAGCTGCCCTGTACTAATTTTTGGATATATTAATTATTAATTGGTCTTGTGCTGCAAACACTATTTCCACAAAATCCGTAAGGTTTTTGCGCTTATTATAACATTTTCCTGCGGATTGAAATCGCTATTTTGACACTCCAGGCATCATTTCATGCTATTTCTGAGACTTTTGGCGGGCGTGCCATATAAAACAACCGTTCTCTACATATAGCTAAATTATTTGCAAGAATTGGCGCTATATAGCAAATTTTATGACAAAAGCCATCTTATTTTTTATTTTTCTTCTGCAGATATTTTGTTGTGGAGAAATATAGCATGATAAAAGCAAGCAACGTCAGCAGCACAAAGTTGACCTGCTTCAAATATTGATTAATTAGTGCTTCATTATCTCCTATGAAATACCCAAGCAAAATAAGAAATGAAGCCCAAACCCCAGAACCGCAGGTGCTATAAAAACAAAATAATTTCGGATCCATTTTCCCAAGGCCAGCTGGAAATGATATGAAGTGTTTGATCCCTGGCAGTACTCTGCCTAGAAACACAGAGATATTTCCATATTTAGCCATAAAATCCTCAAGCTTTGATAACTTTTTTTCATCCATGAAGAAATATTTGCCATACTTGATAAATATTGCTCTTCCAAAGTGAAATGCAATTGTGTAGCTAAAGATAGCTCCGCCAAGTGTGCCTGATATACCAGAGATTAAAACATACGACATTTTAAGTGAACCCTTTGCAACTAAATAACCAGCTGGAATTAGTGTTATCTCACTAGGTATAGGAATAAAAGTGCCTTCGATAAAAGACATAATAAATATGCCAAGATATCCAAGTGCTTCTACTAATTCTGTGGCTTTTAAAAATAGCTCGTATAACATGATCTTCAAAACATTTTAAATTGCAATTCACTTATTGCCTTTGTAGGCTTATTAATCATCTCCGATTATGTTCCAATATAAGAGCAACTCACAGCATATGTGAAGCTGCAAGTATAGGAGTCATGATAATGTATAAAAATATTCGCAAGTAATAATAATTGCTTATATCATTTCATGTGGTAAAACCGCATAAATAACAATGATTATGTAAAGGTAACTTTGCATGCATCTGTTTCTTAAGATTTGCGAGCTAGAAAATAAATACTCTAGCTGTATGGAGGCTAAACTGATATTTCTTAATCTATCCGTCAAAAATTTATTTGCGTAGCAAATCAATTTTTGCAGAAAATTAAATGTACAAAAATTAGCCTCAAGACGGGGCCCTGCGCTAATTTGCGGATATATAATTTACCTGATACTTGCAAAAATACTTGCTAACAAAATCCATAAGGGTTTTGGCAATTTTGCCAATTTTTCTGCTGGACTTTTTGGTATATCATAATTGCTCGCAAACAAGATAAATCCTCTCGCTTCTTAGGAAGTGATGACGCATGCGATTCATTAAGCCTTGGATGAAAGTCGCTCAAGCTAAAATACCTAACATGCTAACACGTCACTTGCAGAATGTTAAAAATCCAGTTTAGAGTGATAAGCGCCTGTTACTCAACTTGCTATAGCTAGAGACATTTTCTTAAAGAAAGCATGTACTACGTCTACACTATTTTTGATAATATATAAATAGTAAAATCTAGTTTTGCTATAAAATGTTGAGTTGTGATTACAGATAGGCTAATCCATCTTGGAATTACTATTATTCCTGTCTATTACCTGTTGCATTCTATCTAGTTCTTCCTTTGGTATAAAATCTTCAGTAATTTGTCCTTTTTGGACTTTATCTACGTATGTATCCTTTAGTTGTTTCAAGAGCTGTACTTCGTCAATATTAATCGCATTTTGTTCTATTTCATCTAGTTCAGATTCATCAAGGTGTTGATATAGTTTTCTTATTGCAGTTGCCGTAAATCTATCTTCAACGCCTTTCTCTCCAAGATTATCAGCAATAAATTTTAAGCTATCTTCAATTGAAACTGGAAAGAAGCTTGTTAAGAAATGGCTTCCAACCTTTAGAAATGGATAGAATTGAGCATTTTTAATAGTAGATGGTATTGCGTCATCTTTTTCATACATCGGTTTATTGCCAGATATCAGGTTTGCCATTATTGTAAAACAAAGAAAAAAGAATGAAATAATCAAACTTCCGCGAAAAAAACCAAATATCAAGCCAAGCATCCTATCAAAAGCCCCACGTTGCATGGAAAGCATAAAAGTTGAAATCATAGTATTAAAAATTGCAAAAACCACTAGGAGCAATAACAATAAAACTGTATGCCCAATAATCATAACAAACAGGTCTGACTTGATATAAGATCCTATATATGGTTTAGCATATGGGAAAAGCTGATACGATAGTAAGATTGCAAGTATCCAGCCAGTCAAACTGAGTAATGAGCTTATAAAACCTCGCATAAATGCGAAGAACATTGAAGCTAAAACTACAAAAATCACGCCAAAATCAAGAGAGTTAAGCGCTGCAAAATCCAAGTGTTCAATCTTCACTTTTTTTCCCCAATTTATTCAATAAAGGCTTGATATCAGATACGTGCTTCAAATAAATGACATCCATGTTAACATCTATCTTTTTATTATTATAAGGCATTACAACTTTGTCGATACCTAATTTTTTTGCTTCAAGTAATCTTGTGTCATAATGCGTAACTTGCCGCAGTTCTCCAGATAATCCTATTTCTCCAAAAAACACTACATTGTGAGGAATAGCAATATTTTTTGTTGCAGAAATAATAGCTACTATGACCGCGAGGTCTGCCGCAGGTTCTGTAACCTTGAGACCACCGACTATGTTTAAGTAGACCTCTTGGTTTAATATATTTAATCCAAGTCGTGCATTCAAGATCGCAATCATCATTGAAAGTCTATTTACATCCCATCCTATTACTGCCCTTCTTGGAGTTGCTAAGAAAGAGGGGACAACTAAAGATTGTATTTCCATGAGCATTGGTCTTGTTCCTTCAAGCCCTGCAAATATACATGATCCACTGACGCTCATGTTATTTCGAGGCATAAAAATTGCAGATGGATTTTGTACTTCTTGCAGTCCAGCACCAGACATCTCGAAGACTCCTATTTCATTTGTTGGGCCATACCTATTTTTGGTTGCGCGTATAATTCTGAACTGCTGAGTATGATCTCCTTCAAAGTAAATGACGGTATCTACCATGTGCTCAAGGATCTTAGGCCCTGCTATTTGCCCATCTTTTGTTATATGTCCTACCATAATCAGTGCTATATTGTGCTTTTTACTATTTGTGATGAGCTCAAATGCACATTGCTTGACTTGTCCAACTGTGCCAGGCACTGATTGTATAGAGGGATGTGATAAAGTTTGAATTGAGTCTATTATGAGTACAGAAGGCGATTGTAATTCATTTTTATTCTCTGTTTCTTTTCTGTAAGTAGATCTTTCAAATAAAGATATGATTGCAGATGCATCATTTTCTGCTGAAACTTGTATATTTTTGCCTGCAAGTCCTAGACGTATCGCTCTGATTTTGATCTGCTCAATTGATTCTTCGCCGCTTATATATAGCGAGCGTATATTTTTATCACATAGCTTTGCTGCAAGCTGAAGTAGCAGTGTCGATTTGCCGATGCCTGGCTCTCCAGCAAACAGTATTGCAGCACCTGGGACAATTCCACCTCCTAAAACTCTGTCTAGTTCAGAGATTCCAGTTGTTGTTCTAAAATGTGAGTGCTCTACAGTAGAATGATCTATAGTAAAAGTTTCTATGGATTTCTGAAAATTCTGAGCATTACTAGTCTTAGACTGATCTATTTCGGTTGCTTCAATTTTATTCCATTCTTGGCAACCTTCACATTTGCCTATCCATTTGTTGTAAGCCTCTCCACAATTCCTGCAAATGTATAAAATTTTTTTCTTCACTTATTAGACCTGTCTATGTATTATGGAACGCTACATTAAGTTATTCAATTTATCATAAGATGCAATATAATAATGAATTGTTAAAACTTCCACAAATAAACGAAATATTTGAAAGATTTAAAAAGCAAGATCCTGATCCAAAAATAGAGCTGGATTACTGTAACAATTATACATTGCTGGTTGCTGTTGTTTTATCTGCTCAATCTACAGATAAGATGGTTAATAGAATTACTCCAGCTCTTTTTGAAGCTGCAAATACTCCAGAACAAATGGTTGCGCTTGGAGAGATTGGTCTGAAGGAATATATAAAAAGGATAGGTCTATTTAATAACAAAGCGCGCAATATAATTGCGATGAGCAGGATGTTGATCGATGAATTTAATTCAGAGGTTCCTGGAGATTTTGATAGTTTAGTGAAATTGCCGGGAGTAGGTGTAAAATCTGCAAATGTTGTATTGAATACTGCGTTTGATCAGTCAAGAATTGCAGTTGATACACATGTATTTCGTATAAGTAATCGAATTGGTTTTTGTAAAACTAAAACTCCTGAAGAAACGACAAAGGTTCTAAGTGCTCTAATTCCCAAGCATTGGCAACAAAAAGCAAATCATTGGCTGGTATTGCACGGTAGGTATGTTTGTGTTGCAAGGAAGCCGAAGTGCAAAGAATGTATCATAAACGATATTTGCATTTCTAGAAGTCAGTTCGAAGATGTTTAATTTGCTGCAAGTAGATGTATGGTATTGCTGATATTCGTTACACTTCAAAAATTGACCTAGTCAGAGCGCTAGTTATGTATTTGTTATTCACGAACGCCACCAGCACTCTTTCCTAGCTCTTTTTGAAGTTTTTTTGAAATATTTATGAAAGTCAAATATCAATCTTCATTTTACCTGCGGTGTATCTGTATGTATTCAGTTTTATTAATTTCTTGTTGCAGATAGAAAGTATTGTATTTCATAATCAATATGAAACCTTAAGATTAATTGCACAAAAGTTGCACGCAAGCAGCCCTTTATGTTGCAAAGATGTTGTAAGGGTCTTGGGTATATTTTGTATTAAAGCAGTAATAAGATAAAAGAGGTTGGTTAAATGAGTCTACCAAAAAAATTACCAGATGGGTTTGTTTATGTTTCTGAAATATGTAGCAGCATACAGGTTGATCTGATGTATAATACAGATGATAATTTTACCGGAAGTATAGTACCTGGTTACAAGAAAAATGTTGCTGTTATGACGGAAAAGGCTGCGTTGCAGCTTGCAAAGGTACAAGATCACCTATCTACTATAGGATTTGGTTTAAAGATTAAAGATTCATATAGGCCGCAGGATGCAATACTTGCTTTTAAGAAATGGTCTCAAGAGCCAGAAGATTTTAAAATGAAGGAAAAGTATTATCCAAATCTTGAGAAGAGTAAGTTATTTGAGCTTGGATATATCAGTGAAAAATCGGCTCACAACAGAGGCAGTACTGTAGATCTTACTTTAGTGAGATTACAAGATAATTCCGAACTTGATATGGGAACGATTGTTGATTTCTTGGACGATTTATCTCATACAGAGAATCAAACGATTTCAGAGGAAGCAAAGAAGAATAGAGAATTATTAAAACAATCTATGGAATTTTATGGATTTAAAAATTATTACAAGGAATGGTGGCATTATCAACTAAATGACGAGCCAATTCCTGCAACTTCAATCACAGAGCCTTTTAACTTCTATGTTGAATAACTTATCCATCAGCCAAAAATTGATTCGCTTGCGCAAATAAATTTTTGTGGAGAAGTTAAATGTACAAAAATTAGTACAGGATTTGGCCCTGCGCTAATTTTTGGATATATGAATTGGTCCTGTGCGCAAACATTGCTTTCACAAAATCCGTAAGGTTTTTGCGCTTATTATAAATTTCTTACAGATTTAAAGCGCAATTTTGACACTTATGGCACTATTTCATGCCACTTCCGAGACTTTTGGCGCGCGTACTAACTTATCCTACAATACATTTTGCTGACAGTGTCAGCAAAAGTAGAGGCTAATAATGTAAATATATACAAAATTAAAGCTCTGAATTTGGAAGAAGTTTCGCATAAAATTCGTCACAATCACTCTTACTCCAATTCTCGGTATGTTCAGGTATTATGACAACGTTTGTATGTTTATTGCCAATAGTGTCTGCAACTGATTGTTGAGCGAAAATTATATCAGCTTCAAGCGTGCCAGATCCTGAGTATAAAGCATTTGGCATACATATCATCTTTGCACTTATAAAGCCTTCGTTATAAATTTTCTCGCCTAAGAGATACATATTATTCCCTGCTATTAATGTACCAGTGTTACGCATACTAAGAAGATTAAATACAGCATCATTCTCAGCGTGCTCAACGTCTATAATAGAGTCTATATTTATAGCGTCATTCATAAATTTATACCGTAAATGAATTTGTTAACCAATTTTGTCTATGCTTAAGATATTTAATTGAGAGTGAGATAGCAATGAGCTTTTTAGATGAAATAATTTTTATTGTATAGATAATATTTTGTGTTTAATAACGCGCTATTTTGACATGCTAAGCAATATTTTAGGCTTGTTCTGAGACTTTTGCGCGCGTACTAAATATCATATGTAAAAACATATGTCGTTATTTATGCGATAAAGTTAATTAAATACTAAAGGTGCAAATATTTCTTCGGTAATAGTGTGTTTATTTTTAATAAAGATGCAAAAAAATAGCAAAAAGTTAGATTCTTGCGCATCTTTACATTGTAGTGGTATGCATTCAAATATATCTTCTTCGGAGGAAAAGCATATGCTGATACAAACAACATTCTGCAAAAAAATTTATTTGCGCAAGCAAATCAATTTTGGCGGATAGACGTATTAGATTTGCTATTATATGCTTTTAATTCTTAAATTTTATTTATGTACTTCTTTGATGATCAAGAATTAGCGCTACAATTAAGAGAAGATGCAGTTTCAGAAGCATCTCTATGGAAATATTTTTTAGTCAGCATTATTTTTACATCTATAGTAACATTTCTTCTATGGACTCTTCTATATATATGTGAAGTTAACAAAACCCTACGTGATCTCACAGATGGTAGTGATGCAATAGGTTCAAGTGATGCAATGATCTATTTAAACAAAGCGGTGATTGAGTTTATCATAATTATAATCAATATATACAGTCTTAGACTGATATATAAAAAAGGATTAGGCTTTATAAAATCTTTGCAATATTACACATGCTTATTACTTCCAATAAGTATGCGCACATATTTATTATGCTGTTTTATATCGCCACCATTTTTAGCAGTTTGTATTATATATGAAGAAAGCTTGGCGTTATACGGCATAAGTAGGATAGGAGCATTAACATTTATTTTATATATTCCTAGCGTGCTATATTTTTACAAAAGAATGTTACATTGCTTTGATGTAATAAGCGCAAACGGTTTAAATAATACCAAATCACATAAATAAGTCCATCAGCCAGAAATATGCATTTTAGCTTTTGAAATTCCTTGATACAACTGTGTATTGTAGCGCGAGTCGCCAATTAATATGAAGCATCTAAGCTACTAATTACCGGCAATATGGATAAATAGATCTTCCATAAAATCATCAAAAAACAGTACCTTGATGCAAAAACCTTTTTCATATGTTATTTTTGTTTATTTTCAAAACCCTCAGCAACATATAGAGTGCTAAAAATCTACCACACGGCAATCAATTAATTGGCAACTCGCGTTATTGTATGGTTTATTGATCAGCTGATGGTATCTGTGTCAATTTGTTGTGATTTTTTATGGCAGAATGAGAAAAATGTCTGCAAAGCCTGCAAAATGCATACTTTTGGCGGATGGAGTAAGTCAGTCTCTCGCTTAAAATAGAGTGACATTGCCGATTTCAAGCGAATAAAAATTTATTCTAAAGAACTCATTTGCTATGCATATTTTATAGCGCTTTAGCTATATACCTATTGATTATTACCGAGAAAATCTGCCATAGATTCTGGTTATAGCAAGCTTATATCAAATTATTTCTCAAGTAAAAAATATAGTTTCTATTTTATACTAGCGCTATGTCGAAAATTATATCATTGCCCACCACCTAATTGATGCACATATACTGCAAGCTGTCTTATAGTAGAATCAGTGAGTTTTCCAGTCCAATACGGCATCACACCAGCTCTTCCTGAATAAATCACGTCATATATTGCTTTATAATCCGATCCATAAAGCCAAACTGCATCACGAAGGTTAGGTGCGCCAAAATCCTTCCCTCCTGTTGCATCAATACCGTGGCAAGAAGAGCAATTTTCTTCAAATATTTTTTCAGCTTTACTATCAACCTTTTCATCCTTTGTAAGGCCGCTTATGGTACGTATATATTTTGTTAAAGAATCTATCTGATCTGAATTCAACATCTTCTCTCTACCAAAAGCAGCCATTTGTGATTCTCTAGTCTCCTCATGTTCCGACCTAATTCCATATTTTATAGTCTGATATATATCATCAATAGTTCCACCCCAAAGCCACGCACCAGTTGTTAGATTTGGGTAACCTTTGCCACCTGTTCCACCTATACCATGGCAGGGTGAGCAGTTATTCTGAAATGCGGAACTACCGCCAGCTATAGCAAAAGACAATAACTCTGTATTCCCCATAATTTCTGAAAAAGATGCAGCATCAAACTCTGCTTGATATTTTGCTCGAATCTGCTCAACCTCTTTCTGAGAGTTTGCAAGTTCATCATGAGATGACCAATTAAGAATTCCATAAGTATAACGAGCTGGCCAAGATGGATAAAGAAGCCAATATCCTAGTGCAAAAAACAGCATAGCATAGAACATTCCCCTAAGCCAAAACGGATCTGGATTATTAAACTCTTGTATACCATCCCATTCATGACCAGTTGTTTCTGGATCACGATTTTTTAGTACTTTATCTTTGCTGTTTGTTTTCTTAGTGTGAACTGGCATATTTACAACTCCATCACTGTATAGCCTATCCGTCAAAATTTATTTACGCAGGAAATAAATTTTTGCGGAGAAGTTAAATGTACAAAAATTAGCCTAAAGAAGCGGCCCTGCGCTAATTTTCGGATATATAATTTATCCTGTATTTAGCAAATACTACTTAACAAAATCCATAAGGTTTTTGGCAGTTTTGCCACTTTTTCTGCTGGATTTTCGGTGCGCAATAGTTGCCTTGCATACCAACTTTGTTGCATAAATAAGCATGTATGTTGATCAGCTGCTATTTATGGGATACGTATAGTCTTAGGCATTCCGATGTCCTTCATTTGATTTAAAATTAACAGTGATAATTTAGCTTCGTTTTGTTGAGCTAAGAAGTGTATTGCCTTAAATTTGTTACCAATGATTCTTTTATACCTAGAAAATGTTTCTTCAACTTTTAGTCTGTTGCCATAGTTCTTACTACCATCCTTTGGTGGACCAACAAAGCAAGATGCTGAAGTATTAGAGCAACATTGCATATAATACAGCATCCTTTTCTTATAGTATGCACCATCTCCAACAATTTTCTGAACCTTGTTATCAATCTGATCTAATAATTTAGGAACTGTTGCTATATCACTATCTCTTAATTTAGTAACTTCTCCAGCAATTATATTGCCATCATCTGTAACTGCTATATGCAATTTACGCCATATACGTCTTTGTCTTGTACCATGTTTATAATTAGTCCACTCTTTTTCTCCTAATACCTTTATTCCTGTGCTATCCAAAATTATGTTCACTTTCCCAGTAGGTTTCGTGGTAACAAAATCTACCAGAATGCTTCTAACTCTTCTAGAAATGGTTGTATAATCTGGGGTAGGTAATGATATATTTAAAATCTTCAATATGGATCTCACGAATCCTTCAGATTGTCTGAGCCTTAAATTAAATACTTGTCTTATGGTATATATAGTTTGAATCGCTAAATCTGAATATTGCTTTTGCCTGCCTATGCTCCTATTTATAGACGCTTTCTCAATCCATGATTCTATAGCTTCTTTTGTAAACCATATCGTTATATCTCCTCTACTTTCTAAGCCTTTGCTATATTCACTCCAGTTTATCACTTTGTATTTGCCTTTTCGTAACTTATTTAATCTAGCCATTTATAGCTTTGCTCTATTTAGTGTATTGTTCCATAAACTAACAAAACAATGTTAATTTATCATTATGAATTTTAGAATAACAGAAGACATAATACTTAGAACAGCATAACTCTTAAGTATTTATGCAACAAAGTTATTTCAAGTAATACATAACATGATATTTTTTTATACTAATTCAGCTACAACTTCGAATTCACACGCTACTCATTACCTCTTCGCCTGCTTTTTGGGTTAACTTAACTTTTTTAATTCTTCTTGGTTCCACCTCTAAGATCTCGATCTCTATGCCCATAGGATGAACTATTTTCTCACCTTTCTCAGGAATTCTATCTAGATAAGATAAAATAAAACCCCCTAAAGTTTCATATTCTCCATCTTCTCCAGAAAAGGAGATTGAAAATATCTCTTCAATTTCCTGAATACTAGCTTTTGTATCTATTATATAGCTTTTATCATTAAGACGTTGAATCATTATCTTAGAATGTTGTTCATGTTCGTCCTTAATATCACCAACTATAAGCTCAACAAGATTCTCTATCAGAACTATACCTTCTGTTCCACCATACTCATCTAATACAACAGCAATATTAGTAGCGTTCTGCTTCATTTTCGCAAGTAAATCTATACATTTAGCGGAACGTGGACAATATATTAATTTACGTACTATATCCTGCAGTATAAAATTCCTACTACCATCTATATACGGTATAAAATCTTTTACATGCACAAAACCTATAATATCGTCTAAATTGCCTTTATAAACTGGAACACGTGTATGCGCAGGGTGTATAAATTTTGCCTTTAACTCTTCAAGACTTGCAGAATCATGTATACCTACTATGTCAGTTCTCGGAATCATTACTTCACCAACTTTCAGATTACGAAATTCAAGTAGATTAGATATTATATGCTCTTCCTCAGAGTTTGTGATTTGAGACTTTTCTGAATATAGTGTATTATGTAAGATCTTTTTGCCACTTATAATGAGAAAATTGGCGAATTGATAAAAGATTTTTTTCAACTGATAGCGCATGTATTAATAAAATAGAAGTGTTATACAAGCCTTCTCGCAATATGATTTTTCACTGTCTACTTTTTTACTATAATACAAGCATTACTAATAGCGAAACATTACAAAATTTATAGTCAGTAAAAAAATAAATGAATGTTATTATTCAAACAATTACAGAACTATAAAATATAACATGAAGCTAAAAGTAACAAGATCACTATATAGATGTCAAAACAGGCACAGCATAAACAAATCACGCCAATAAATAAAGAATGGCAGTACAAAAGTAATATATAGCAAGTAGGCTATTAATATTCAAGGGATCTTATGTAAGATATATATTTTAACTTTCCTCAAAACTTTTATCTATGGCATTATCTTCATCAGTGCACGCTTTGAGGATTTTAATGGCATGATTTTTTAGAGAACCAGTTAATTTCGCAGTCAAATATTAGACCTCTTGCATAACCATATAAATTGATTAAAATCCTTGATTTTATCAAGGATAACATGAAGTTTGAAAACATCAAAGATGAATACGCAGAAGAGTTTCGCAGGCTTACTGGCATTAAACGAGGAACGTTTGAAGTTATACTAAGTATATTAAAAGAAGCTGAAGCTATTTTAAAGTCTCAAGGTGGAAAACCCAATAAATTGGCTTTAGAAGATCGATTACTCATGACGCTTGAGTACTTGCGTGAATACAGGACATATTTTCATATTTCCCGCAGTTATGGAATAAGTGAAAGTGCCTGTTATCGTAATATACGTTGGATTGAAGATACTCTAATTAAAGATAAACGATTTTCACTACCTGGACGTAAAGCATTACTAAAAAGCGATTCTGAATACGAACTTGTGTTAATTGATGCTACTGAAACACCGATAGAACGACCTAAAAAAAACAGAAGCACTTTTATTCGGGAAAAAAGAGGCGACATACTCTAAAAACTCAGCTTATTGTGGATAAAAGGAAAAAAGAAATCATTTGCACTAATTTTTCTAATGGCAAGCGTCATGATTTCAGGTTATTTAAAGAATCCGGAGTTCACATCCACCCTGAGATTAAAGTTCTTACAGATACTGGTTATCAAGGCATTGATAAGTTGCATTATAATTCAGAGTTACCAAAGAAAAAGACAAAAAAGCGACCACTAAGCAGGAAAGATAAAAAGAAAAATCGTCAATTGTCTAGTGAACGTGTTTTAAATGAAAACGTCATAGGCATGATCAAACGATTTAAAATTATCGCTGATCGTTATAGGAACAGAAGAAAACGATTCGGTTTAAGGTTTAATTTACTTGCTGGTATCTATAACTTTGAGCTTTAAATAGGTTATGCAAGAGGTCTATTATATAATATACTCGTCATACTTTTCAAAATTAGCACCTAAAAGAGCGCTCGTTATGTATTGATTATAAACAAAATGCCCAACCTTAAGTCCCATCCCAGCTCTTTTTGAAGTCTAACTGCGTATGTATGCAAGTTAAATACCAACTCTCAATTTATTATAGATATATTTTTGCGAAGAAATTAACGAAGTAATACTTGAAAATCAAGCCAAAGGAATATGCGAAAGTAACGTTGCAGGTAGCGCAATAGCGCTAAAAACCGCTTTATAGGGTCTTTCTCATTGATTGTGTAAATTTTTTAGAGCCATTAAAATCTCCCATCAAATTTGATTATAAAATGAGCCATAGCTTCATTCCAGTTAGAGATAGGCATGGTCCATTTTTTGGTAATATAATCAATCGTTAGGTATAAAACCTTGAATACCGAATCATCATTTGGGAAAACACGCTTATTTCTTGTAACTTTTCTCAACTGACTATTCAGCGATTCTATAGCATTTGTAGTGTAAATTATCTTACGGATACTCTCTGGATATTGCAGAAATATTACAAGATTCTCCCAATTATTATACCAGGATTTTGCTATATGTGGATATCGTTTACTCCATTTCTTATCAAAAGATTCTAGGGCAAGATGCGCTTCATCTTCAGTAGCAGAGCTATAAATAAGCTTTAAATCTGATGCCAATAATTTTCTGTCTTTATATGATACATACTTCAGGCTATTTCTAATTTGATGTACTATACAAAGCTGATGCTCAGTTTTGGGATAACTTGCGCATATAGCTTCAGACATACCAGTCAGGTTATCACTACAGGCAATTAATATATCTTTTAATCCTCGATTCTTCAATTCAGTAAAATTACTAAGCCAGAATTTAGATCCTTCATTCTCACTTATCCATAATCCTAAAATATCTTTCCGGCCCTGTAAATCTATACCCAGCGCAACATATACTGATTTATTAATTATCTGTTTATCTTGCCTTACCTTAACTATTAAACAATCAAAATATACTATAGGATATAATGGTTCAAGAGGTCTACTCTGCCAAATTCTAACCTCATCAATTATATCATCTGTAACCCTACTAATTAAACTCTCACTAACTTCTGCACCATATAATTCATGTAATTGAATCTTGATATCAGACAAACTCATCCCCTTGGCATACAGAGATATTATCTTTTGATCTAAACCATCTATTCTTGTTTGATTCTTGGATACAATTACAGGTGCAAATTTACCTTCTCTATCTCGCGGAATATTTAACTCGATACTACCATTCTCAGTAATCAAATGCTTATTATAATTGCCATTCCTGCAATTCTCAGTTTCAGACCTATCATATTTGTTATAACCTAAATGTTCAGACATCTCTGCCTGCAAGGCTCTCTCCAAAATACTCTTCGTTAATTCCTTAATCAATCCATCCTGCTTCAGTACTGTCTTTAAATCCGCTCCTCCTTCTATCAGTAAGTCTATCGCTTCATTTATTTTCTTATTCTTTTCTGTCTTCATTCTAATTACCTATATTCTTTATTAATTCCAAATATAGGCTCTACTATAATTTACACAATCTTTGATAAAGACCCGCTTTATATCTAAAGAATAACTACCTAGCTACATATCTTTGTCTAGGGATTACACTTTTCGGCAGCAATATATAAAATCTACCCTGTTTTTTCATACCAGAAGCGAGCTTTTCTGCGCCTTTATCTCCTCCAAAAAATATATCACCGCGTATAGGCCCTTTAATTGCACCGCCTGTATCTTGCGCAACAAATAATTTATGATATCTTTCACTTTTATAAGTCAAGCTCTTTACAGGCTTTGCAGGCTTATACGCAGCCTCATAAATTTCAAAAGGTGACAAATCATACTGTTTTGAACAACTTAATTGTAAATTATTTTCAGATCGTACCAATTCTGTTTCTATCCAAATTGGAACTCCATATGGATATATCTTATAATCTACTGCAATAGAGCGCTGTGGAGTTAGCACTACACCATGACCACCAATCGGACCAGGACCATTTAATTCTTCAAAAAAGACATATGATGGATTTTTGTTCATAATTTTCTCAGCAGCTCTAGGGTTATTCTTAAGCCACTTCATAACATCTTCTGTAGAATATACATTCTTCGCTCCATATTCTCTTAAATATGAAGTAATTGGGACATAAGGCCAACCATTTTGATCAGCATACTTCACCTTAATTTTGCTGCCATCAGGTAGATTAATAGTACCAGATCCTTGTATATGTAAAAAGAATAGCCTTGCCGGATCATCCACCCAAACTATTTCAAGTTTCTGTTTTGAAAGAGCGCCATTTTCTATACTAGCTCTTGTAAAGTTATTCTTACCACGCAACTTTGATATATTGGATGGCACTTTATATATTGGGTATTTATACCGCCTTGTTTTCTTTCTACTTCCATTTAGTTGAATTTCACAATACCCGGTTAACGTACCATTATCACTTCCATTTGCTTTTAGCACCTTATATGGATTGAACCACTTTTCAAAAAATGCTTGCGCTTGCTTAGAGTTTTTTACACTTTTAGCATCATTACTACGACAAATCTCTTGCCAATACCTCACTTTTCCTCCAAGTTCTGTAAACTTGCTAATAGAATTTCCAGGATCTCGCTTATTGAGCACTTCGCATGATTTCATAAATGCTCTAAATGCGTGCATATGATCATCATGATTCCACTGTTGCATCTCTTTCCAACTTACTGGTTTTAATGTAATCTCTCTTTGCTCAGATTTCTTATAACTGCTACTACAACCAGCAAAAATAAGCGGAATAACTAAAGAAAGAAATGCAAAAAAGGGCCAAAATGATAGATAATTCTTATAAAACATTATAAATAATTTCATTTTCAAGAATGCTATAAAATAAATATAAAATCGATAATAGCAATTGCTATTATCGAAATTCCAAAAAATAAAGAGAAATATAACGATAACATATAGAGTGGCTTATCTTTTTTCTGTTCTAGCTTAATCATAGCAATGGATGGAATGATTATAGCTATAATGCAAAGAGCTATTGAAGCAAAAGCAAGCGCAGTCATAAAAGCCTGCGGAATGATTATACTGACAAAAAGAGGGGGAATTAGTGTGCAAAATATTGCATTTTTTTTACTCATCATCTCTAAAAATACATCGAAAAAGCCTGCTGCAACTCCTAAAAAAGATGTCAATATTGCAAACATAGCAAAGTAACTAATAAACTCTTCGAATATTTGCATATTTATATATGATCCAAGCTGTGCTATAAAAACTCCTACATTGCCACCTGATAAAATGACATTTTCGAAGCTATATGTTCCATAATTTGGCAGTACACCTATTGTTACTACAAGCCATGCTATATAAATAAGCACAGGGATAAAACTACCAAGTGAAATTGAGGTAAAAATTGCATTTTTATCTCTTTTGAGATATTTCACTATCGTTATAATGCTGCCATGAAAGCCAAACGATGTAAAAAAAATAGGAATCGCGATCGCATATAACGAAATGTCAGTAGTATTTATCAAGCTCCTAACTCCACCTTGCAATAGGTAGTGCGCACTAATATATGGCGCCGTCATCATAAGCATTGCCACAAAACAAAAAGCTTTTAAAAACATCATAACTCTATTGCCATAATCCATGAGCTTCGTTGATCTGTACACCAAGAACCCTAAAATCAATACGACAGCAACTGATACAACATTTTTAGCCACATGTGACCCATCAAAAAAACGATTTGTTAATATATCAGAAGCGCCAGCAACATATGCAGCAAGTAACGAATAAAATAGCAGCACCATTGACGCAAAAGTTATAATTTTTGCTGGCTTTCCAAGCACCTTATCTGCAATACCTACTATGCTATGTGTTTCATCGAAATGCAGCGCCAGCTTCATGATAACTAATGCAGAAAAAAACATTAACAACCATACGCAGAGCATTAAAACAACACTACTACAAAATCCTAGCCTTGATGATGCGATCGGCAGCGCTATCATGCTTGCTCCTATTGTCGTTCCAGCTACTATACCTATACCACCGATAACTCTACTATAATTTTTCATAAATTCTTCGCTTTGTTTCATCTTAATTTTTAAAAATAGCAGCAAATCCAAAACATATCGCACTATATCAACAAAAAGCATATTTTAGAAGTATATTTATCTATCAGGCACAATAATATACCTCTAATCAATAAAGAATTCCTTTTTATTGGCAATATGGCATCTGCAGTAAAAATTATTTAATATACCACTTAATTTTTCTATGGTACTACTGGCAAAGTGCTGGTCTTGGGATTTTAACAATATTTTTTATAGCATAAGCCAATTTCTGCATCAAATATACCACAGACAAGCGAAGAGTTTGCATTTGATTATGCATATACCTCGAAAAGAGCTAGTAATAATAGCAGCACATCTTTTATCAATAGATTTGCGATTAAAATTATAACTTCCATCAGAAATAATTATTTTTGGAATTCCTAAGTATTATGCCGCATGACATGTGTTTATTTGCGACCAAGCATCCCACTTCTTCCTATATTATCCCACATTATCCCAAAAAATGCTATTCATAAGCTTACAATTATATTATTATTGTCTTAAGGCACTTAGTATTCCCACTTGTAAACCTAGCTCAACCATATTCTTACAGTGGGATACTAAGCTATATAAAAGTTGGTTTTTAACTACTGCTCTATTCTTAAAAAGTTAGATACCTTTGAACACTTCTTTAGACTCTGCTAACCAAGTACTTGTGTAAGAATTTTTTAGAGTACAAGTTAATTTCTGCGTCGAATACCTTTACATATTTGCAGGGAAATTAACGAAGTCATATGGGAAATTAGGCCAAAAAGGCCTGTGCAAGTGACTTTGCCGGCAGAGCTTAAACGAAATTTATTGTACTTACAGCTAATGTCGCGTTCTCCTTTGATATTTTTGTCGACTTATAGCAGCAAGCTTGATGATAAAGGCAGAGCTTCAGTTCCTGTGGCTTTCCGCAATATACTTGAGGCTTTAGGAGGAGAACCTTTTGTCTATGCTTATCCATCGTTTGTGAACGAATGCATAGAAGTTTGCACTACAGAACGTATTTTATTTTTAGAACGATCAATAGATTCTATGGAAACTTTTTCGCAACAAAGGGATATCATGGCAACAGCGATACTTGCGGCATGTCAACCGCTTTGCATAGACAACAAAGGACGCATTTCTCTCTCTGAGAGACTTCTGGAATTTGCAGGCATTACAAAAGACTTGCTGTTCGTTGGAAAAGGAAAAACATTTGAAATTTGGCAACAAGAAAAATTTGATACCTATTACAATTATTCTAGAAACATCGCAAAAGATAATCAAATAGCTCTCAAAGGAGCGAGTGCTTCCTAAGTAATACAGCATCTTCTGTGAGATTTACTTATTGAGCGATGAACTACGAAAAATTTTGTTTCCCACAACATAGTTTTGTATAGACCAACTTAAAATAAGGATTTCAAGCTAAATTGCAGAGTTAACAAAAGCAATGATGATGAAACAATATAAATTTTGGATAGTTGATGAATTTACATAATCAAGAATTTCAAGAACATAATCCAGTTATGCTGAGTGAGGTATTAAACACCATTAATGTTGTAGATGGTGGCACATATATTGATGCAACTTTTGGTGCAGGTGGTTATACCAGCAGAATATTAAAAAAAGCAAATTGCAAAGTTTATGGTATAGATAGAGATCGCTCATCTTCACAATATCTTAAAAATATTGACCAAAATTTACAAAAAAATTTTAATTTTATTCATGGAAATTTTGTGAATATTACCGACCTGTTATATGATCGCAAAGTTTTCAAAGTAAATGGTGTGATTTTTGATATAGGCGTTTCATCTATGCAATTAGATATCGCAGAACGTGGGTTTTCTTTCATGCAAAGCAGTAAGTTAGATATGAGAATGGATCAAGAGCAAACATTAAGCGCATTTGATGTTGTAAACACATATTCGCAATTTCAATTAGAGCAAATAATTTCCACTTATGGAGAAGAACGCGCTGCAAAAAGGATAGCTGCAGCTATTATAAACGCTAGAAAACTTGGAGTTATCGAAACAACTGAACAGCTAGCAAGGATAGTTACAAGCATCAAAGGAAGAAATTTTGGCAAAATACATCCAGCAACTCAGACTTTTCAAGCTATACGTATAGAAGTAAATAACGAGTTAAATAATCTGAAGTTAGGGCTTGAGGGTGCAGTGAAACTTTTAGATTTGCATGGAACTATTGTTGTAGTTACTTTCCACTCACTGGAAGATGAAATAGTAAAGAATTATTTTAACACAATCTGCAGAAAAAAAATAAAAATTAACAAATATAAAACGAATAGTTTAGAAGAATCTGGAGCTGAATGTTTTATTAACATGTATAAAAAGCCTCTTATTCCTTCGTTTGAGGAAATAAGAAGAAATCCCAGATCCAGATCCGCAAAACTAAGAGCTATCTCGAGGATTACATGACGATTATTAGATATTATTCAGCAATTTGCGTGTTATTAATCATTTTATGCATAATGACACTATTTATAGTGAAGTATGAAGTTCAGAAATTAGCAACTCGCCTTCAATTAATAGAATCTAGTATTCAACAAAAACATGAAGCTATTCACATGCTAAAAGCAGAGCTTGCTTACTTGTCTAAACCTAGATCAATCCAAGCTTTAGTTGATAAGCATTTAAAGCTAAAGTTGATTTCTCCAGAACAAATAAGATCATTAAAGTAAACAATAAATTATGATTTTTGTAATATATCAGCGCTGCAAAAATATTATAAAAAGTCGATTAGTCAAAAATTTCGATGAAGGAGATAGTACAAACCTAAATTCTGTAGAACGCGCTGCACACAGCATTCTACAACAAAAAAACTTATTACAGGATTATGAAACAGAAAAGAAACTAGATGTTAGTATTCCAAGGTTATATTGTATCTTTGCAATCTTCACATTTGCCTTCTTAGTTATAGTGCTACGTATGATGGATCTGACTTTCATGAACATAGAGGAAGTCGATAGTATATATAATAAAACATATGCAGACTTCACCACTTCTAGAGCAGATATTTTGGATAGAAATGGCGAGATACTTGCTTCAAATATATCAACTGCTTCATTACACGCTCACCCAAAACAACTAATAGATGCAAACAAAGCAGCAAAGCAAATAGCAAGTCTTGATATAGGCTTAAATTATCGTGATTTATATAATAAATTTAATAGTGGCAAAGAATTTATATGGTTAAAGCGACATCTAACCCCCTCTGAACAACAAAAAGTGCATAACCTTGGAATACCTGGGATATATTTGAGCAAGGATAGCAGGCGTGTTTATACATATGAAAATTTGTTTTCTCATATACTTGGATATGTAGATGTTGATGGAATTGGCATAGCTGGAATAGAAAAATCTTATCAAGAGAGATTAATTACAGAGAAAAAAGAGCCTATGCAGCTTTCACTAGACGCTAGAGTGCAACATGCACTGTATAAAGTATTGAAAGATACAATATCAGCCAATTCTGCAGATGGTGGAGTCGCAGCTGTTATGAATGTTAACAACGGCGAAATAGTTGGCATAGTCAGTCTCCCAGATTTTAATCCTCATAAATTATCCAGTGTAAAACGTGATCACCTATTTAATCAAGCAACTCTCGGTGTTTATGAAATGGGATCTCCGTTTAAGCTTTTTACTGTTGCTATGGGGCTTGATACAGGAAAAATATCAGTAAATGACGCATTTGATGTATCACATCCAATAAAAATTGGTAAATTTCAAATTAATGATTATAGAGGAAAAGGAGGCACGCTTTCAGTTCCAGAAATTATAATGTATTCGTCAAACCTTGGCGTCGCGCAGATAGCCAAACTTATTGGCATTAAGCAACATAAACAATATATACAAAATCTTGGCTTGACTTCTGAAATTAACTTTGATGTTCCAGAAATAGGGAAACCAATATATCCAAGAGATAACAAGTGGGGAGAAGTTAGCGCTACAACTATTAGCTATGGACATGGTATTGCTGTAACACCAATACATTTAATGCAAGCAATATCTGCGATTGTAAATAACGGCATTTTATATCAGCCTACTGTAATCAAGCATGCTGAGAATACTAAAATCATCAGCAAAAGAGTGATAAAAGCTGAAACATCAGAATTAATGAGAAAGATTCTAAAACTATCTGTAGAGCATGGGTCCGCTAAAAATGCATATGTTAAAGGCTACTCAGTTGGCGGAAAAACAGGCACTGCTGAAAAAAATAGTGGCGGCAGATATAACAAAAAGCTGAATATAGCGCTATTTACTGGAGCATTTCCAATACATAAACCTGAATATATGGTACTTGTCATGGTTGATGCTCCAAAACCATGCGCTTATAATTCATGGCGTGCTACTGGCGGAGCAGTTGCAGCACCAGCAGCAAGTGAAATCATAAAGCTGATAGCTCCTATACTCGGCATTCAATCATCTGATAAAGAAGAAGCAGAAATACTGGAAGCAATGCGTTTAAATTACACTCCTCAATATAAAACTCTTGCAAATCGTTAGTTGATATTCTACAAGACTCGTTGTATGCGTTCTATTTTTGTAAATGCTATTTTAGAAAAACAGGTAGGATTTGCATATATCTCTGATAAATAAAGTATGACGAGTACACCTCTTCACCAACAAATTTCTTATTTAGTATTTGTTTACCTTAAGCAACACCATAGCTGAAAAGATGGAACAGAAAATTTTAAATAATAACCAGCTGTTAGAGCAAAAGCGTAAGATAGGCAGGCTTGGCGGCGGACAGCATAGGATTGATAAGCAACACGAAAGCGGTAAGCTTACCGCAAGAGAACGACTTGAGGTACTATTAGATCCAGATTCATTTGAAGAATTTGGTAGCTTTGCAGAACATAGATGCAATAACTTTGGAATGGAAGAAAATGTAATCCTTGGGGATGGTGTTATAGTAGGTCAAGGGACCATAAATGGGAGGCCTGTATTCGTTTATAGCCAAGATTTCACAGTTATGGGAGGCTCACTGGGCGAAGTACATGCAAGAAAAATAGCTCAAATTCAAGAAATTGCAATGCAAGTTGGCGCTCCTATTATAGGAATCAATGATTCCGGTGGAGCAAGAATACAGGAAGGTGTTGATGCGCTTGCTGGCTATGGAATGATCTTTCAGAACAATGTTGATGCATCTGGAATGGTTCCACAAATATCAGTAATCATGGGCCCCTGTGCTGGCGGTGCTGTATATTCCCCTGCCCTAACAGATTTTACTTTCATGGTTGAAGGAACATCTTATATGTATGTGACGGGACCTGATGTGGTAAAGACTGTAACACATGAAGAAATCTCCCACGACAAGTTGGGTGGATCTAGGGTACATAGCACTAAAAATGGTGTATGTGATGCTGTATTTGAGAATGACATAGAATGTTTGCAGCAAGTTAGAAGACTTGTCGATTTTCTGCCGCTTTCCAGTACATCCTCTTCTGTTGTGCGTCATACTCTTGATCCTATAGACAGAATTGAAATGTCTCTAGATACGCTAGTGCCTGATAACCCAAGCATGCCTTATGACATGAGACATCTGATAGAGAAGATTGTAGATGAAGGAGATTTCTTTGAGATCAAGCCAGATTTTGCAAAAAATATTATCGTAGGCTTTGGAAGATTTGACGGTAGAACAGCAGGCATTGTTGCAAACCAGCCGCTTAATCTTGCAGGCTGTCTTGACATAGATGCTTCTGTAAAAGCAGCAAGGTTTATACGTTTTTGTGATGCATTCGATATACCAATTGTTACTCTAGTGGATGTTCCTGGATTTATGCCAGGCCTCACTCAAGAACACGGAGGAATAATAAAGCACGGTGCTAAATTGCTGTATGCGTATGCTGAAGCCACTGTACCAAAAGTAACCATTGTGATAAGGAAAGCTTATGGTGGCGCTTATATCGTAATGGGTTCCAAACACCTTGGTGGTGATATTAACTACGCTTGGGGAAATACAGAAATAGCGGTAATGGGCGCTAAGGGAGCAACTGCTATATTATATCGAGGAGATAAAATCTCTGAAAAGCAGAAAGAAGCATTAGCTATTGAATATCAGAAAAAATTTGCTTCGCCTTTCCTGGCAGCATCTAGAGGATATATAGATGATATAATAAGACCTTACAATACACGCTGGCGAATCTGTAAGGCTCTAATGTTGCTTGAAAACAAGAAGGTTCAAAAATATCGTAAGAAACATTCGAATTTGCCGCTATGATGCCAGCTAACCTTATACTTAACATAGATTCTTATAAAGCTTCTCATTATCTTCAATATCCTAAAAATGCAGAATATATCTCTGCATATATAGAAGCAAGAGGCGGAGCATTTAAAAAGCTAATGTTTTTTGGCTTGCAGGCTTTCTTAAAAGAATATCTAACCAAGCCCATTTCTATGAAAGATATAGAAGAAGCTGAAGATTTTTTCAAGCTACATGGCTTGCCGTTTAATAAACAAGGATGGTTACATATATATAATAAACACGGTGGATTTTTGCCACTTAAAATTGAAGCCGTCGCTGAAGGCGAAGTATTGCCAGTTAATAATAGACCTCTTGCATAACCTGTTCAAAACTATGATTTTATTGTCACCAATACATAAAAATACTCACGGAGATCATTGTTGCGACGTTTTGCAAAAAATTTCTAGCTCAGAATGAGGTTATGCAAGAGGTCTAATGTATTATTACAAGTTGTAAACACAGATCCAAAATGTCTATGGCTTACTTGTTATGTAGAAACTGCTCTGTTAAGAGGTGTTTGGTATCCTACTACAGTTGCAACTCTCTCCTTTCACTGTAAAAGCATTATAAAAAAGTTTTTAGTGGAAACATCAGAAAATACTGAAGATATTGATTTTAAGTTGCATGATTTTGGAGCAAGAAGTGCAACTTCGCTTGATAGCGCAGCGCTAGGTAGCATGGCACATCTAGTGAATTTTCGTGGTTCTGATACTATTGCAGGCATTGTCGCTGCTCGCAGGTACTATGACGCAGAAATGGCAGGATATTCTATTCCAGCGGCAGATCATTCTACTATAACAGCGTGGGGAGTGGAAGACGAATTAGAGGCATATAGAAATATGTTAAATCAATTCTCCAAAGACAATGTAATTGCTATTGTCTCAGATTCATATAACATTTTGGAAGCGCTAGATAAATTATGGGGGTGAACAATTAAAGCAAGAAATAGAAAATTTTGGTGGGAAAGTGATAATTCGTCTAGATAGCGGAAACCCAGTACAAGGTGTACCAGAGGCAATAGAAATACTGATGTCAAAGTTTGGCTATACAATAAATAGTAAAGGATATAAAGTATTGCCTAGTTATATTAGAGTAATCCAAGGAGACGGAATTTCTATTGGTTCTATAGAGAATATACTAATTGCCATGAAGTCCATGCAACAAAGCGCAGAGAATGTTGCATTCGGTATGGGCTCAGCTTTACTTCAAAAAGTTGATAGAGATACTATGAGTTTTGCAATGAAAGCTTCTGCTATATATAATTCTGGCATCTGGCATGATATGTATAAAAACCCTAAATTTGATCCTGACAAACGTTCTAAAGCTGGAAGATTTGCGCTAGTTACAAATCAAGATGGAACGGTAGAAACCATAAAACTAGAAGATTTAGGAACAAGAGAGAATATGTTAAAGGTTGTCTTTGAAAATGGTGCATTACTAAATGATGTAAGTTTTGATTCTATTAGAAATAGAGTGGCAAGATTTCAGAGATAAAATAACAAACATTATTTAATATAATTGCTATACAACAAACTTATTTATTATAGATTATAAGTTAATTTCTGCGCCTGATATTTTCACATATTTGCACCGAAATTAACAAAGTAATATGGAAAAATTAAGTAACAAGACCTATACAATGACTTTACATGTAGAATTACAGCTAAAACTTTTTAAAATTGAACTTAAAAAATTTGAATTACAAACATGCTAAATACTAAAAAGCGCCATTGCATAGAATAAATCTAGTTGAAAAATAACGAAGTATAATTTAATACTTCTCTGAAAAAGAATTTTATGATGATCAGCTCATGGAGAGAAAGTATAACAGAATATTAATTAAGATATCAGGCGAAGCGCTAATGAACGAACAACGTTATGTGCATGATATCGATATTATTTCCCAAATTTGTGAAGATGTAAAGAAAGTGCAATCGCTTGGCTATCAAATTTGTGTAGTAATAGGAGGAGGTAATATCTGCAGAGGCGCAACTGCTGCTGCAATTGGGATAGAGCGTGCAAGTGCTGATTATATGGGCATGCTTGCAACTGTCATTAATGCTATAGCACTCCAAAGTAAACTGGAAAATCTTGGTGTTTTTACTAGAGTGCAATCAGCGATTCCTATGATGACAGTCGCAGAACCATATATAAGACGTCGAGCTATCAGACATATGGAGAAAAACAGAGTTGTTATATTTGCAGCTGGAACCGGAAACCCGTTTTTCACAACTGACACAGCAGCAGTACTTCGAGCAACAGAGATGAATTGCGATGCTATATTAAAAGGAACAAATGTTGATGGTGTTTATTCAGCAGACCCAAAATTAGATAAAAATGCTGTGAAACATCAAACTCTAACATATAAAGATGTTATACTGAATGACCTTGGCGTTATGGACACTACTGCTATAACTCTCGCTATGGACAATAAAATGCCAATTCTTGTGTTCGATATTCACTCTCCTGGTGAAATAGTTAAGGTTTTAGATCAGAATGGTAAATATTCAATTATTCACGGGTATTAATGGATGGAGAATGATAATTTTATTATTGCAGAAATTGAAAAACGTATGGAAGGAGCAGTTTCAAATCTTAAGCATGTACTAAACGGCTTGCGTACTGGTCGTGCTTCTGCTTCACTTTTAGATCCAATTAAAGTTGAAGTATACGGTGATTTTATGCCAATCAATCAGCTTAGTACTATCTCAGTGCCTGAATCTAGGCTTATAACAGTACAAGTTTGGGATAAATCACAAGTGAAAAATATTGAAAAAGCTATAATGTCTTCTGGCCTTGGTTTAAATCCTACATCAGATGGGCAGTTAATCAGAGTCCCTGTGCCAGATTTAACAGAGGAACGCAGACGTGAGTTAACGAAAAAAGCTGCTGAATATGGTGAAAATGCTAAGATAGCTATACGCAATATAAGACGTGATACACTTGACGTGTTGAAGAAAAATGAAAAAGATAAGGAAATATCAGAAGATGAGTTAAAAAGTCAAAGTGATTTAGTACAAAAAATTACAGACCGCTATATTAAGCATGTTGATGAAGCAATAAAACAAAAATCTGCTGAGATTATGGGCGTTTAACAATGCGTATTTTGTATATTTTTGTTTGAAGTTTTTTTTAGTATCTTTGCATATATCGCAGGTAAATGAAGAGCTGGTATTTATTAGACTTCAAAAAGAGCTAGGCACTTCCTTCATAAGTGTCCTAAGAAGAATGATGGTGTATACAAAATACATAAAGAATTTTGGTAACACTAATTTTGAAAAATATGACGAGTAATTAATTAGCATCTTAAAATTTTTTACTTATTAAATTATGTTGCTATGTAGTTGCTTGCGTCATAACTCTAAGAAGCTAGAGGATTTATCTTGGCCTGCAAGTAATTATGATACACCGAAAGTCCAGCAGAAAAAGTGGCAAAAACCTTATGGATTTTGTTAAGTAGTATTTGTAAATTATATATCTGAAAATTAGCACAGAGCCGCTTCTTTAGGCTAATTTTTGTACATTGAGCTTTCCGTAAAAATTTATTTGCGCAGCAAATCGATTTTTGACGGGCAGATTATGCAAAATTCAGAAACACATTTTATAAAGTTGCCTTGCTAAAATGACTTTTGTTTTTAAGATACATAATACAGCTCAAAACTTATTAAGATGTTTTTAGCAATTTTTTGAAAAATAGAGCTAAGATAATATAAAAGTTGCTAAACTATACTTATATACTGTTTATATATTGCAATCTCAATATACAAAACATTTAAAAGCAAGGTTATTATATGTTTTACTTAAAAAATATTGGCCACTTAGCAATATTCGCTCCATTTAAGATCCAAGGTATACAAAAAGTTGATTTGTTCTTATAATTTTTTGCATATTCTTATTGTTACTGTTACTCCAGATCTATATGCTATATAACGTATTATATTAAGTTGAAAGTGTTGAGTTTTATGAGATATTGTTCAAAGTTATCATGTTGTTTATTGTTATTTTCTTGTTTCCTTTCTCTGCTAACTGGATGCGAAGTATTAGGTCCAAAAAAATTAAAAATTGATGGAGAAAAGATACCAGTTGATAGTAGCCTCGTAAACTATGCACCAGACCCGCTCCTATCTAAACAAACTTTTAGCTACACAAAATCTCCTTGCAATTGCACTTTAGATCTTTCTGCCCATAACATAAAACGCACGTTTCAATTTAACGGAAGTAAAAACTTACATGTTGTAAACCCACCGCTATTTGTCGAAAACAAACTAATCTTTATGGATGCGCATGGCGTTCTACAGGCTTTTGATTTAAAAAGCCAGAAAATGCTATGGTCTACTAAACTTATCCTAAAAAAACGTAGCAAAGGTATACTGTTTCCTTCTCCAGATTTTTTTAATGGTGGCATTACAGAACATGGTGGAATACTTTATGTTACACTTGGTTCGAACGCTGTGAAAGCTGTCAATATTGAAAACGGGAATGTAATATGGTCTGTTGATTTGATGAGTCCAACCAGAGCAACTCCTGTGCTGGATGGGCAGAGAGTGCTTATACAAACTGTTGATAATGGATTATATGCTCTTGATAAAAGTAGTGGCGAGGTAATTTGGCTTCACTCGTCTTTTGATGATAAAATATCAGTCATTGGAGTTGTTCGCCCCTTGATATATAATGGCTATGCGTTGATTCAAAAAACAAACGAAGGAATTTCTGCAATAGACCTGCGTGACGGCAACGAAGTTTTTGTGATTCCTACTACTATTAGTATTTTCACATCACTTATGCATGCTGGTCAAAACCTTCAAGCAATACAAACCAATATGGTATTGGAAGGAGATTTATTATTCTTTAGTACAGGTGAAGGAATGCTTGGATGCTTTGATCTTGCATCTAAAAAGCTACTCTGGGATAAGAGAATTTCAGTGAAACGCCAGATCTATATATGTGGAGATTTTTTGTATGTACTAGATCAAAACGATGTATTGATTGCTATCTTTAAACAAGACGGCAAGATAAAGTGGATGCAAAACTTAAAGAAAGTATATAAACCTAGGGATAGTAAGGATTTTGATTGGTTAGCTCCAACCATGATAAATGGAGAAATAATAATTACACACTCTGCTGGCAAAACATTTGCATTTGACTCGGTTAATGGAGAAATGTCACAGAATGTTGCAGCGGCACTATCCACTCAAGATGGAATCAGCATACCTATCATTGTTAATAATGGAATTATTTATCAAGTGTATGGATATGGGAAGATTGTAGCATATGGCAAGGCAGTTGATACAAAAAAACTCAAGTAGAGTGACACTCTGATAAATGAAGGGTTGATATTTTTATATAACCCGATCTTTAGATTAATAACTAATGCGCGCGCCAAAAAGCCTCAGAAGAGGCATGAAATAGGCCCATGAGTGTCAAAATAGCGCTTTAAATCCGTAAAAAAATGTTATAATAAACGCAAAAACTTTACGGATTTTGTGAAAGTAGCATTTGCAGCATAGGCTCAATTAATATATCCCAAAATTAGCGCAGTGCTAAGTCCTGTGCTAATTTTTGCACATTTAACTTCTCCACAAAAATTGATTTGCATAGCAAATACATTTTTGGCGGGATAGACTAATAACTAAAAGTATATGTCAGATTTTTCCCCAATGACCACTGAGAACAAAGTGCTTGTGTGAGAATTGGTTCACAATTTCTTTGATTGCAACACAACAAGAGACTGCTAATTATGTTATTGTACACTGAAATAACATATAGATTAGCAAATATAATCACTTAACCACTCAAAAATTTTATCTCAAAGATTTTTAGGTTGCGCTTGAGCATAGTTTATACTACCTTTCATTATTGAATTATTAAAGTGAAACAGCTATATAATGATAAAAGTCTACTAATGTTATATGTATACCTTGCTTATGCTGTATGGGTTTTAGTTTTATTTTTTATGCTAACAGCATCTTTACATTCGTTTATTCGCTCTAAAAAAACATTGCTACAAATATCGCAAAGAACCACAAGTACACATTACAGGAATGATGATACTGAACTCATAATGCAGTAGTTGTATGCGAACCACCAACGCTATAGAATAAATAGGCACTATACTTAAGTAAGTGGATGGTGCGAGGATTTGAAGAGCATGATTTTTTAGAGTACCAGTTCATTTCTGAATTAAATATTATATATATATTTGCGAAGATAATTAACGAAGTAATACTTTAAAACTCAAGCCAAAAAGGTCTGCGCATGTGACTTTGGTGAGCAGTGCCTAACTAGTCGCCTGCGTCATAATTCTAAGAAGCTAGAGGATTTATGTTGGCCTGCAAATAATTATGATGCATAGAAAGTCCAGCAGAAAAAGTGGCAAAATTGCCAAAAACCTTATGGATTTTGTTAAGTAATATTTGCTAGGTATATGGCAAATTATATATCAGAAAATTAGCATATGGCAGAATCCTGGGTTAATTTTTGCACATTTAACTTCTCCACAAAAATTGATTTGTTTGCGTATATAAATTTTTGGCGGATGGACTACAAAATAATTGGCAATTCACGTTAAATAAATACAAAAAGCATCTCTACTTGTCATATACAGATTTACAATTGCCTGAGAGCTTAATTTTTACAAATCAAGCTAAAGTATATATGCGATTTTAACATATCATATTGTCTTTATTATAATTTATAGCTTATAGCGATCAATAATAAGGATTAGCATTCAAATATTAGCATTGGTGCAAGTGATTATGATAAGCGCTCTGAACTTTTTTGAGCGTATCAATTGTAGGTGTATATTAGCAAAAGAAATTGTATATTTTATTGATAATTGTGCAAATATGTGTACAATACCCGTATATGTGTCCATCTATATATTATGGTATAAACTATTATGATAAACAAAATAAGGAAATTTTCTGTCTATTTTATATCAGTTATAATTTCGTTTCTAATGCTGTCAAACATTTCTAATGCTGCTAAACTTTCGGGCTGCTGTGATAAACATAACTATAAAGATAAAGCATCCTATGTGTTTCAGTACAGTGATAATCAAGCGATAGATGTTAACTCAGAGTTGAAAGATCTTGAAAAGCTGATGTTAAAAGATAAGAATCTACATATAAAAATATTTGCTTTCGCTAATGCTGCTGATGAAGAAATCAGTACTGAGAAATTTAAGAAAGCACTAGATAATGCTGTTGCAATTAAAAAGCATTTAGCTTCTGTCGGGGTAGATGCAAGTAGAGTTTTAGTACACATTAAAGTCTTTATAGGTGGTAATAAAGAATCAAAAGATAGTATTAGAATTTATGAAAGTAGACATAAATCCTAATTGATATAGAGGCGCCATTTGATGAATATAATCAGTAAGATTTTTTATCCAAAAAATTTTCTATTTTTATCTATGGCGCTTCTTTTTATGAGCGTTTTGTTGCTTTCTATATCTCTATACTGCATATTTAATCTTGTACCAGACGATGAGCTGCAAGGCAGTTTAGTAAAAATAATGTATATACATGTACCAAGCGCTTGGCTCTCGTTATTTCTCTACTTTATATTTTCTGTTTTTTCTTTACTATATTTGATAAAAGACTCACCTTTATTTGATATGGCTGCGACCTCTATTGCGTATGTGTGCATTTGTATGACAAGTATTGCAATTTTAACTGGAGCGATATGGGGAAAGCCTGCCTGGGGCACATGGTGGGTTTGGGATGCAAGGCTTACATCCATGCTAATACTATTTTTCATATTAGCTGGATACTTCGCGATTAGAGATTTTTTTAACGATGAAGCAAGATCAGCAAGCATAGGTGCAATATTTGCTATCATAGGCGCTGTTAACATACCAATTATCAAATTTTCTGTGAATCTATGGAGCACACTGCATCAGCCAAGCAGTATCATTAGAGCGTCTGGACCTAGTATTCATGCAAGTATGCTATATCCTATATTTAGCATGTTTCTTGGCATTTTATTATTTTGCTTACTGATAGTGTTAATTAAGATGAATACCAAGATATACCAGAAAAAATCTATCGCAAAATATGCAAGGAAACTTGGATCTACACTAAAAAATACTGCATTTCGCACGCAAAACACTCAATAATACACCAAGAAAAATTCTTAACTTCAGAAAGCCTAGAGAGTCCATCCGCCAAAAGTATGGATTTTAGCTTTTGAAATGCCTTGTTACAACTTTATATTGTGTGTTTTGCTGCTCATGTAATGGTACCTGTGTCAATTTATTGTGATTTTTTATGGCAGAACGGGAAAAATGTCTGTAAGGCGTTCAAAATGCTGCGTTTTAAGCATGCGTCCTCTATTGCCACTTTGTAGCATTTGATTTTGATATGTTTAAATTCAGGTGATTAGCCAGATAAGGTGCGCTCTATCGCCTTCAGATTCATGCCTATGGCTGATATGAATGGATTTATTATATCTCCTATTATACCTCGCAGATAATTACGTCCAAGACGACCAAAATGCTTCAAATGTCCGATTATAGGCTCAATTGCACTTCTTCGCTTCATCATCTTTTTATCAGCAAAACTAAGGCTTTTCTTGGTATATGGCGTATATACTTTGCTTTTGGACTTTAAATTATTACCTCGGTAACCAAGGTCCACAAATATCTTTTTGGGATCTTCTGCAACCTTTTTCACCTCATCAACCATCTCAGATAGTGTATGTCCATCGTATGGATTTCCATGAAATGACTTTATTCCAACTATGAAATTACCTCTGCCACTCACCGCTATACCAACCTTGTTGCCGAATTCGTATGGTTTGTGCAATTTGCCTTTGCCTATGCACTCAACAGCAGGTTCATGGAAACTATATAGTACCTTATTTTCTTTTTTGTAATCCTCTTTGGCACGTTTGCAAAGTACAGATTGATTATAGATCATATTAGCTTTTTCTAGAATTGCTGCGGCTTCTGGTGAAATAGTCAATGACAGTTTTGCAATACCACGATGGCAAAATCTTATTAGACGGCCAAGCCTGCTTTTCAGCTTCTTCATCTGATTAATCCGCTTTTTGGACTTGCTATCATCACGATATTTCCAAACCTTCATTATTCCACGCTTGTAGTACTTTGCATATGTATCATTTAGCGATATACCTTGATCCTTGCAAAGCTCAACTATCTGAAAACGCGCCTTTTCCATTAGATGACAATCATGTGGATGTTTTATATGCTTTGGCTGAACTGTCGTATCAATAATCACGGCTGCCAAATCTTTTTTTTAACTGTGCCAATCTTACAGCCTATTCTGACAAGCTCCTTTAATATCTCACGACACCCAGATTCTCCTAAAGCTTGACGAAATCTTCTTATGCAACTTTCAGATACAATTATGTCATTTTTGAAATAGTCATATCCACAAAAATACTGCCAATAGGAATTTTCCTGAAGCTCCTCCTCAGTATAACAATCAGAGGCACTTGAAATGGCTTGCAACATAAACAAACCAAGCATAACACGACGGTCTTTACGGCTTCTACCATATCGTTTCACAGAAACTTTACCAAAAATTCGCTCATCAAGACCACACCAATCAACTATCGATCTTAATTTATATAACTTGTGTTTGGGATTCAAACTATTAGATAATCTCTCCTCAAATATTCTACTTTGAGTATTATTAATTTGCACTTCTTCTGATGGCATATAATACAAATCCGTAAGTTTTTTGGGATATTATAACATTTTCTTACGGATTAAAAACACTATTTTGATACTCTAAACATTATTTTATGCCTCTTCCAAGACTTTTGGTGCGTGTACTAGAGAATCCATCCGCTAAAAGTATGCATTTTAGCTTTTGAAATTCCTTAGCACAACTTCATATTGTATGTTTTGTTACTCAGCTGATGGTATCTGCGTCAATTTATTGTGATTTTTTATGGCAGAATGGGAAAAATGTCTGTAAGGCGTGCAAAATGCTGTGTTTTAAGCATGCATCCTCTCTTATCACTTTGTGGCATTTAATTGTTATATGTTTAAATTCAGGTGATTAGCCAGATAGACTATCTGCCAAACACTTATTTGCTTGCGCAAATCAATTTTTGTGGAGAAGTGAAATATGTAAAAAGTAGCTCAGGCTTTGGTCCTGCGCCTTAAGCAAACACTGCTTTCACAAAAGCCATAAGGTTTTTGTGTTTATTATAATATTTTCTTACGGATTTAAAGGGCTATTTTGACACTCATGGGCCTATTTCATGGCTCTTCTGAGACTTTTGGCGCGCGTACTCAATAGCCTATCAGTCAAAAATTTATGCCAATAGAGAATATAAGATTCCCTCGTATTACAACAAATTCCAGAACCTTGGCTTTAGAATAGTTTTTATATATGGTAAATTAAGTTGTAGTTTGCGTATATACATAGATATGCGTTACACCCAAAGGAAAATAGCATCCTCATACAGCGAAGATTTTCGAAAAAAGTAATAACATATATATGTTTTGGCTCAATTCTTGAATGCGCAAACCTCAGCTCAATTTACTATATTTAATTTTTGACGGACAGACTACTTACACATGACAAAACTCATGATTTTAAAGGCATTTTAAAATTTATAGCTTCAGTAAGTTTCTTATATGAAGAATCTATCGTTTCAGGCTCATTGTATGCTTGCGATATAAATTTATTTAGCGCATCGTTATATTGTATAGCCTCATCCAATGCCTTATCCGAACCTTTTTTGTAAACACCTATCCTAATCATATCTGCCATATCATTGTAAAGTGATAACAAACTTCGCGCTTTAGTCACCAAGGCATTTTCATAACTGTTATTACATCTTGGCATAGTCCTTGAAATACTACGAAGCACGTCTATAGCAGGATATATACCACGCGCTGCAATATCACGATCTAGTATTATATGACCATCTAAAATCCCACGCACTGCATCAGCTATAGGTTCATTTTGGTCATCTCCTTCAACCAACACACTAAAAAGTGCAGTGATCGAAGCAGTGTCAATACTTCCTGGCCCTGCTCGCTCAAGCAATTTTGGCAATTCACTGAAGACACTAGGTGTATAACCTTTAGTAGTTGGTGGCTCACCAGCTGCAAGGCCTATCTCTCGCTGTGCTGTTGCAAAACGCGTGACGCTATCCATCAGACACAGCACTTCAAGACCTATATCGCGATAGTATTCACAAAGAGTCATAGTAAGGTACGCAGCTTGCTTTCTAGTGAGCGCAGATTCATCTGAAGTTGCAACTACTACAATAGCTTTAGCAAGCCCATCCGGACCGAGATAATCCTCAATAAATTCTTGCACCTCACGTCCACGTTCGCCGATAAGACCAATAACTTTGATATCTGTACTAGCAAACTTCGTCATCATAGCTATCATCATAGATTTTCCGACACCAGAGCCTGAGAAAATACCCATCCTTTGCCCAAGACAACAGCTTAAAAACGTATTAATAGCTCTAACACCCATGTTAATCTTTGGACCTATACGCTTTCTCATATGTGCTTGTATAGGCTTCGCATGCAAATGATACGCTACAGTTCCTTTTGGAAGTGGACCTTTCCCATCTATTGGCTCTCCAAACGCATTTATCACACGACCAAGCCAATCTTGATGCGGATACACAGACTGGTCAGTCGCTAGAACCTCAACTGTTGCACCAGAACCCACTCCGGCTGTCTGCTGAAATGGCATTAGCAGTGTTGTTTGCCCTCTAATTCCAATTACTTCTGCAAAAATAGGAGCATCAAACCTACTCTTAATCGAACATCTCGACCCTATACTAACCATTTTCTCTATACCTTCAGCTTCGATCAAGATACCACTTACAGCGCTTACCCTGCCTTCTACTCTTGTATTTGAGATCAACTCAACTTCACAAGCAATTTTTTGAAAAATATTAGACACAACCAAAGATATTAATAATTCTTATACTCTGCACAACAAGCGGAACAAACCACTAATAGACTAGGTATAACAGCTTATAACTATGTTTGCAATTTTTGCTTTATCATAAATAAGAGTAGTTGAAGAACAAAATTTGTACTACCTATACAAGAGCGATAGAAATATCATGCAGCGACCTCTATGACGCATATGGAAAATATAGGATTGCAAGGAGGCATTGCTTTACCAAATCTGAAACGTCCTTAGTTGAATCATTCAACTCGTTGATAAGGCATTACTTAGCCAGATTTGATCATAAACTAAGCGTCACAGCAAGGCTATGGATATGATCTATAACTCCATCATAATGCTTTTTAACAAGGAATGACTGCAAGCTATATTTAGTTTGCAATGCCAATATTTGAAGAAGCATAAGATTTGTATTATACTTTTAATTCAATATATTATGAACAATATATGAAATTATAGCATATTATCTAAATTAACAATTAGTATAATGTTTCTTTAAAATGTAAATACTAAAAAAAATAGAGTTTTGTTTATAAGTAGTTGACATGAGGTTTTGAATTGTTATTATATAGTGGTAGTTACAGTTTTTTATATTCATAGCACATAAATACATATGAAATTACATAATATAATAATTTTACAGCTGATTTTTGCTCTTATGCTTTTATCAGGATGTTCAAGAGATCTTTCAAGTAGAACATATACAAGTGACACTACATTGAGCTTAACATTTGAAGGTGTTGTTTTGTCTGCAAAGCCAGTTGTTATAAAAGAACATGATAAGTTATCAGGTAATAACACAGGTATTGCTGCTGGTGCACTTGCTGGTGGTGTCGCTGGAAGTGCTCTTGGTGGAAATACTACATCTATCCTAGCGGGCGCATTGATTGGCGGTACTACAGGTGCATTTATTGAATCTGGAATGGGAACTGCAGAAGGGATAGAATATATAGTCAAAGTAGATACTTCGAAGCTGAAGGATGATTATTATCAGGGTAGCGCGCAAATGCGAGAAGCGATTGCAGCTGTCAGAACCAGTGGTATTATTACTGTGGTGCAGAGTAAAGATGCTTCGCTTGAGCAAGGACAAAAAGTTTACGTAATTGTCTCTTCTAAGCGTGCACGCGTTATAGCTCGCTAATTTTATAGTGTTTAATAACCCCAGTTGTCGATTAGATGATTTCTGTATGGTAGATTTTAGTGAGTTATAGGTTATCTAGTCGCATGCATCATAACTCTAAGGAACATAAGATGTATCTTGATTGCAAACAATTATGGCGTACATCAATCCAGCAGAAAAAATGGTAAAATTGCCACCTTATGGATGTTGTTAAGTAGTGCTTGCTATGTATTGGACAAATTATATATCCAAAAATTAGCGCAGGGCAGATCTAAAAGCTAGTTTTTAGAACTACTCTGCGTTAGGCACTGCTCACCAAAGTCACTTGTACAGACCTTTTGACCTGATTTTCAAGTATTACCTCGTTCATTTCTTTGCGAATATATAAATATATATAAACTTGATTCAGAAATTAACTGGTACTACTTGAAAATCATGCCCTAAAAATCTGCGCGCGTGCACTTATGAAGATAGGATCATATATGTTGTGCTAATATGGCTTTAAAGTGCATATTGAATTTTCTAAAAAATACCTGTTTATCTAGTCACCTGTATCATAACTCTAAGGAACATAGGATTTATCTTGACCTGCAAACAATGATGGCTTACATAAACCCAGCAGAAAAAGTGGCAAAATTGCCAAAAACCTTATGGACTTTGTTAGGTGCTGCTTTCATAAGTGCACGCACGCGGATTTTAAGGAAATGATTTTTTAGAGTACTAGTTAATTTCTTGAGTTAAATATTATATATATTTTTGCACAGAAATTAATAAAGTAATGGAAAATCAGGCCAAAGGAGTCTGTGCAAGTGGTTTTGCTGGCAGTGTCTAAGTGGTATTTGCAAGCATAGAACAAATTATATATCCGAAATTTAGCGCAGAGTAGATCTAAAAGCTAATTTTTGTACATTTAATTTTCTGCAAAAATTTATTTGCGAGGATCGTTTAAGAACCTAATAGCTACTTATTTGAAAATTGATTTACTTACACATGCTAAATTATTTATAATATTAGAAAAATGCAAAAAATATTCGTATCAATGTTTTTTTTGCTGTTGTTGTCGGCTTGTACAAAGTATACAACTGTTAGGCAAAGTGCAAATTTTAAAAAATCAGATCTAGAAACTAGCAAATTTATTGTTTTACCAAGTGAAGCTATAGCTTATGAAAAAGGATACTTTGGGCAAGCAAAAAGACTCTATGATTATGAAGCGCATATTGAGACCTTAGTAACAGATAAGCTTGTGTCACACCTACAAAGTATGGGGTATGATGCAATTTCTCTTTCGCAATATGAAATATATAAAAGCAAGATTTCTCCTAAGATGTTAGAACTGCGAGAGTTATATCAGCCAGCAATCATTGAGCTATACAAGGAAGTTATAATGCCACAGGAAGAAGCTCATAATATTGTAAGTAAGATCAATGTACCATATGAAGTCTCCCAATTAGCATTATTGAAGCTTGGTAACAAAAATAAAGCTTTGCTTGTCTTCTGTGACTATTCTCATACGGCATATAATAATTCTGCAAGGGTAATGAGCTCACTGATGACATTAGTAGTGGGAGAATATAGTAATTATGACACTGCAAGTATTCGAGTTGGAATAGTTAACAGTGATACCGGAGAAATATTGTGGAGTAATGATACAACGATTTCCGCAGAGCAATTCAGAGGTACGTTTAGTGGTTATAACGAAGAGAGCGATAATGCGATGGCAGATTCACTGGTTAAACTTGTGCTTTCACCAATTATTCATGACGCAAATTGATTATGATCAAAAGCTACTGGCTTTATAAGTTGTATGCTTTTTGAGATGCGAATAAAAGGTCCATACGTCAAAAATAGATTTGCATAGCAAATAAATTTTTGTGAAAAAGTGCAATATCCAAAAATTAGCCAAGGATTCGGCCGGCATTGTTGCATAATGCGTAGTGCATATCTTTGAGTTTATCTGCCAAATAGCGCGAGTTGCCAATTAATTGATTGCTGCATGATAGATTTTTAGGGAGCTATAGTAAATTAAGTTAAAGTTTGCGTATGTGTATTACACTCAAAGGCAAAATGCCATCCTCATACAGCGAAGATTTTCGGAAAAAAGTAATAACATATGTATGCTTTGGTTCAATTCTTTAATACGCAAACCTCAACTTAATTTACCATATATGTTGTTTTAGTGTTTTGCAAATGAACAAAAATAACATGTGGAAAAGGTTTTTGCATCAATGTACTGTTTTTTGATGATTTGATGAAAGATCTATTTATCTGCATTACCTGCAATTAGTAGCTTAGATGCTTAATTTTTAATTAGCAACTCGCGCTAAATAGATCAGCTAAATAAACTAACAAAGCTGGTATTTCAATGGCAGATAAACTTCTTGAAGTAAGAAGCTTTAGGATTTTATATGTACTAATAATGAAATAGTCTCATTATGCAACAATGCCATTCCACCCTATGCTAATTTTTGGATATACTATTACTCATGCGCCCTACAAACACTGCTTTCACAAAATCCGTAAGGATTATAACATTTTCTTACGGATTTAAAGCGCTATTTTGACACTCCGGGCGCTATTTCATGCTTGTTATGGGAACTTTTGGCGCGTACTAACTTGTACTCTAAAAAACCCTAGCATGCGCACTTACTTGAGCGCAGTGCTATAATATGTAGCAAAGAACTTAGCAAATTCTTAATTACCACAGAAAAAACTTACGTCTTTGCTTTGTAGCAGAATTTGATTTTTCAATATAAACAACCGAGGTATTAGCAATATAATCGTGCAGGCCTCTGTTTTTTTTATTTAAACTCATCATGAAGAAACCTATGAATGGTGGAATACACGATATAACATAGCCAAGCAACCTAAGCATATATTGCTTTTGAGAAGGAGCTTGACCTGTTTTGTCATCAATAATCCTACATCTCATTATCATCTTCCCGATTGTGGCATTATATTTTTTCCAAAACCAAAGCAAGATCAGTGAAATGAGCAAAAAAGTAATAAGCTGTATTACAATAAATCCTGTTTTGAAACTGTCCATTAAATATATCAAAAAGTCCCAAGTAGATGCGCCTTGCCGTTCAATACTAAAGAAGTCTGATATCATAATTTCTGGTGTTTTTCCTTCATAAAATACATATGAAAATAAATTTACAATAGGAGTAATCAATAATGTTATGATAAATAGATCTATCGTTGCTGCAAACATCCTAGCGCTGAAACCAACGTACTCAAAGCCACTTGATTCTGGCATTTTAGTTAATTCTTTATTTTCCATCTTTTTAGTTAACTTACCATTTCTATAACTTTCTTATTATGCATGTAAGGCTGTAACACTGTGGGAATCGATATATTACCGTGCATATCTTGATAATTTTCCATTATTGCTATAGTTGTTCTACCTATCGGAAGGCCTGAACCATTTAATGTATGCACAAAACGATTTTCTCCGGAGTGATATTCCTTATATCTTGCTTTCATACGAATCGCTTGAAAATCGCCACAATTTGAGCAACTAGATATCTCTCTATAACAGTCCTGTCCTGGCATCCAAACCTCTATGTCATATGTCTTCTGTGCGGCAAATCCCATATCCTGAGAACAGAGTAACATCACACGATATGGTAGTTCAAGCTTATTTAAAATCTCCTCAGCAGCACTAGTCATTCTTTCATGTTCTTCTTTTGAATCTTGCGGACGTGTAATACTCACAAGCTCAACTTTGGAAAATTGATGCTGCCTTAGCATCCCACGAGTATCACGTCCTGCACTTCCTGCCTCTGATCTAAAACAAGGACTGTACGCAACAAAGCGTAGTGGCAATTCCTCTTCACTCAATATTGAGTTTGCAACAATATTAGTAAGTGGAACTTCAGCTGTTGGTATAAGCCTATAACCATCTGTCGTTTTAAAAGATTCTTCCTCCATCTTGGGAAGCTGGCCAGTATTAAACATAGCAGCATCGCTTACAAGATAAGGCACTGATATCTCTGTATACCCAAAGTGCTCTGTATGAATATCAATCATAAAATTGATGAGCGCTCTTTGCATTTGAGATATATCATTTTTTAGAAGTACAAATCTAGAGCCTGACATCATTGCCGCAACTTGAAAATCCATTTGCCCGAGATTTTCACCAAGTTCGAAGTGCTGCTTTGGTTTGAAGTCAAAAATTTTTGCTGCTCCATATTCTCGAATGAGTATATTGTCATTCTCGTCTTTACCAAATGGAACATCAGAATCTGGAAGGTTCGGCAAACTCACCAAAAATTCCTTTATTTTAGACTCATTTACAGCAACTTCAGACTCAATTACTTGAGATTTAAACTTTATAGATTCAGCTTCCTTTATTAACTCATGTTCTGACATCTTTGCGTGAATTGCATTACTCGCAACACCACTTACCTTAATTTCTCCTATGCTCTTTGCTATAACATTCTTCAGTGTCTGTAGCTCTTGAAGTTCAGTTTTTTTCTTCCTTATTTCTTCATCTATAGCAAGAATCTTAGATGCCATATTATCAAAACCACGTATTCTCATGGCAGCGTCGAATACTTCTGGATATTTTCTAATAAATTTTATGTCATGCATTTGCTTTCTTTTTTTCCATGATTTTGCAAATTATTATCGAGACTTCGTACAACAATAAGAGTGGCAGCGCAAGAATAATCTGACTCAATACATCAGGCGGTGTCAATATTGCAGCGGCTATAAAAATTGCTACTACAGCATGTTTTCTCAATCTAATTAGTGCTTTGCTGGTAACAAAACCTACCCTCGCCAAAAGACTGATAGCAACTGGAAGCTGGAATGCTACTCCAAATCCTATAACCATTTCTATCATTAAATCAAGATATTCACTAATCTTTGCTTCTAGCACAATGGGCGGCATATTTTCATAGTTTATTCTCTCAAAGCTTAAGAAAAATCTCCAAGCGGCAGGAATAACCATATAATATACAACAGCAGCACCAATGAAAAACAACAGTGGTGCTGCTATCATATAAGGAATCAATGCCTTTTTTTCTCGTTTATATAGACCTGGCGCCAAAAAGAAGTAAAACTGTGACAATATGATTGGATGCGCAATGATAATACCACCAAATATAGAAAGTTTAAAATATGTCATTAAACCTTCAGTTAGGTGAGTATATATCAGTTTATGTTTGTAACCACTATCATCTGAAGCAAAGATCTCTAGCAATGGTCTTGTTAAAAAAGCAAAAACATCCTCAGCAAAATAAAAGCTCAGTATCATTCCTGCTATCCAAGCAGAAACAGATATTAAGAGACGTCTCTTAAGTTCTACATAGTGAGCACCTATGGATGTCTTTTTCAGCACTTCCACTTCAGTTTTTCGCCAATTATTGTCATGCATTTGCTCTTAATTAATTATACACATCCATTTAAGGATGCTCTATAACAGTCATACGTACAATGACGTCAGGATCTATCACAGTACCATTCATGGCAGAGTTACCTTTTTTTATCATATCAATAAACTCCATTCCTTTAATAACCTTACCAAATGCTGTATACTGTCCATCAAGATAAGAAGCATCGCCAAGCATTATGAAGAATTGACTATTCGCACTGTTTGGATCAGCGGATCTTGCCATAGACAATATACCTCTGGTATGTTTTATATCATTGAATTCTGCTTTCAAATCTGGTTTATCACTTCCGCCAGTTCCGTTGCCTTTTGGATCACCAGTCTGCACCATAAAACCATCTATCACTCTATGAAACTTAAGGCCGTTATAAAACCCTTCATTTACTAAATCTATCATTCTTTTTACATGATTTGGCGCTTTTTCTGGATAAAGCTCAATTATAACATCTCCATATTTGAGTTGCAGAAGTATTGCCTCTTTCGAGACGGCATTTGATATACTATTTGACATAAATAAAATTGAAAAAATTATAAAGAATAACTGTACTATTCGCATACTAATAACTCCATTTAGAAACTGGTATATTAAGGAATCGTCGAGACATGCACGAAACCTATATATAATGGATATATTTGAGTGTAATGTAAAGAGAACCTAACACAGCAAGTGACAATATCTGCTTTAAGGATATCTATGTCAAGAATTTATACTTGGTAAACAATTTTTCCGTTGTAATTTTAAAACTAAAATTAGTTGTCATTATTTTATAATTGGTCACTCGTCTAAATAATTGTGAACATTGAGTCAGGAATAGCCTGCCTAAAATTTTTTTAAGTAGACCTCTTGCATAACCATATAAATTGATTAAAATCCTTGATTTTATCAAGGATAACATGAAGTTTGAAAACATCAAAGATGAATACGCAGAAGAGTTTCGCAGGCTTACTGGCATTAAACGAGGAACGTTTGAAGTTATACTAAGTATATTAAAAGAAGCTGAAGCTATTTTAAAGTCTCAAGGTGGAAAACCCAATAAATTGGCTTTAGAAGATCGATTACTCATGACGCTTGAGTACTTGCGTGAATACAGGACATATTTTCATATTTCCCGCAGTTATGGAATAAGTGAAAGTGCCTGTTATCGTAATATACGTTGGATTGAAGATACTCTAATTAAAGATAAACGATTTTCACTACCTGGACGTAAAGCATTACTAAAAAGCGATTCTGAATACGAACTTGTGTTAATTGATGCTACTGAAACACCGATAGAACGACCTAAAAAAAACAGAAGCACTTTTATTCGGGAAAAAAGAGGCGACATACTCTAAAAACTCAGCTTATTGTGGATAAAAGGAAAAAAGAAATCATTTGCACTAATTTTTCTAATGGCAAGCGTCATGATTTCAGGTTATTTAAAGAATCCGGAGTTCACATCCACCCTGAGATTAAAGTTCTTACAGATACTGGTTATCAAGGCATTGATAAGTTGCATTATAATTCAGAGTTACCAAAGAAAAAGACAAAAAAGCGACCACTAAGCAGGAAAGATAAAAAGAAAAATCGTCAATTGTCTAGTGAACGTGTTTTAAATGAAAACGTCATAGGCATGATCAAACGATTTAAAATTATCGCTGATCGTTATAGGAACAGAAGAAAACGATTCGGTTTAAGGTTTAATTTACTTGCTGGTATCTATAACTTTGAGCTTTAAATAGGTTATGCAAGAGGTCTAATATAAAATGCAACAATTTTTGACAGACAGACTCTGTATTCTCTTTTATACTTGCTTCCCTAGAACAAACGTTTCTAAAGCAGTCCAATAACAGGATTCATAGAAGCAGCAGAATAAAAAATCATAGTTTTAAAAAGGTATTTTTAAAGCTATATAGCTAAAGCGCTATAAAATAGGCATGCAAGCAGGTATTTAGAATAAATTTTTATTCGTTTGGAATTTGCAATATAACCACTATTTTAGGCGAAAAGCTGACTTAAAATTTATCAAAAAGACAAAGTTTAGCATGACTTTTTTATGCTACTTTAACCATATGAGAAATTTATACAGCTTGTGCTCCTGCGATAATTTCGGTCAACTCTCTTGTAATGCTGGCTTGCCTTGTTCTATTATAAATATTCTTTAATCTTTGTATCATTTTTGTGGAGTTACGTGTTGCACCATCCATTGCAACCATTCTTGCGCTATGTTCACTTGCAGCATTTTCAAGCAATACATGATAAATCTGTATAGCAATATATCTTGGAATAATTTGTTCGTGAAGTTCTTCAATAGATGGTTCATATGAATGTACAATATCACCAGAATCAATATCAAAACTATCACTACAAACTGGAATCAATTGTTCATGCATTACGCGTTGTTGTATAGTAGATATGAATTCACTGTATATCATTTTGCATACATTGAACTGCTCATCTTGAAAGGCTGCAAGGATTTTTGCAGCAATTCTAAGTGCATCACAAAATGAAACCTCTTTAGGGTTGTTATATACTTTGCAAGACTCAAATGGACAAAATGTACGAAGCAACTCATATCCCTTTTTTCCTAAAAAGATAACGTGAATTTTCTTATTTTGAGCTATAAGCTCAGATAAGAAAGTCCTTGCTTTTCTCACGATACTTGCATTAAAACCACCACAAAGCCCCCTATCAGACGTTGCTATTATAACAAGATATTTATCACCACCATTATTTTGAACCATAGGACCTAACCACCCAGCATTTCTTGCATATTTGGGGATAACCGCACTCATTATGCTCTGCATTTCATTATAGTATGGAATCGACGCAAATAATGCCTCTCTTGCTCTATATAGTCTAGAAGCAGATATTAGCTGCATAGCCTTTGTAATTTTCTGTGTTGATTTTACACTTGCTATGCGTATTTTAAGAGACTTTAATGATGGCATAATTTTATATAACCACTTATTTCTTTTATACAAAACCTTTGGAGAAAGCCTCAAGCAGGCCATTTAGTGTTATTTTAATATTATCATCAATCTTTTTCTCATTGCGTATTCGCAGCAGTATATCTGGGTTTTCAGATTTAATATGTCGTAAAAAATCTTCTTCGAACTTTCTTATATCACTAACTGCTATTCCATCAAGGTAGCCGTTTACAGCTGCAAATACCATGACTACTTGTTCTTCTATGGGTGATGGAGAATATTGAGGTTGTTTCAAAAGCTCTGTCAGGCGTTCCCCTCTTGCAAGTAATTTTTGTGTGATTGGATCAAGGTCAGATGCAAATTGAGAAAATGCTTCCATTTCTCTATACTGCGCAAGCTCAAGCTTGATTGTTCCTGCAACTTGTTTCATTGCTTTAATTTGAGCCGCAGAACCAACACGACTCACTGAAAGTCCAACGTTAATTGCAGGTCTTATTCCTTTGAAGAAAAGCTCTGTTTCTAGGAAAATCTGCCCGTCAGTAATAGAAATCACATTTGTTGGAATATAAGCAGAAACGTCCCCAGCTTGAGTCTCGATAATTGGCAGAGCAGTAAGTGAACCGCCACCTTTTTCATCAGACATTTTAGCAGCACGTTCTAAAAGTCTTGAATGCAGATAAAATACATCCCCAGGATATGCTTCTCTTCCTGGCGGCCTCTTTAGAAGTAGAGACATCTGCCTATAGGCAACAGCATGTTTGCTAAGGTCATCATATATAACGACCGCATGCATTCCATTGTCTCTAAAAAACTCTCCAATGCTGGAAGCGGCATATGGCGCTATAAATTGCATTGGTGCGCTATCGGAGGCTGAAGCAACAACAATTACAGAATATTCTAGAGCTCCTTCTTCTTCCAGTTTTTTGACGATTCTTGCTACGGAAGAATTTTTTTGTCCTATGGCAACATATATACAATATAACTTAGATTTTTCATCTGATGTTGCATGCGCAGCTTTCTGATTTAAAATAGTATCTATTGCTATTGCAGTTTTTCCTGTTTGTCTATCTCCTATTATAAGCTCACGCTGTCCTCTTCCAATTGGGATCAAAGTATCTATCGCCTTAATGCCAGTTTGCACAGGCTCACTGACCGATTTTCTTTCCATAATGCCAGGAGCTTTTATTTCTACTCTTTGCATTGTTACATTTTTAAGCGGTCCTTTGCCATCTAGTGGATTACCAAGTCCATCTACAACTCTACCAAGCAAACTTTTTCCAGTTGGGACTTCTAATATCTTATTTGTTCTTTTGACCTTAGAACCCTCTAAGACGCTTCTATCATCACCAAATAATACGGCACCAACGCTTTCTTCCTCTAGATTGAGTGCCATGCCTTTAATATTATTCTCAAACTCAAGCACCTCTCCAGATTGAACATTATTCAATCCATATATGACAGCGACACCGTCTGCAACCTTGACGACCTCACCAATTTCATTCAGTTCTATATTGTCTTCAAAATTGCGTATTTTATCTTTCAATACCTGGGAAATTTCTGATGCTTTCATACAAAGTTAATTTACATGTTTCGTTTTATCTTTACTTATGCATATCCTGAAATGTTAGCACTTTAGCTTATCTTTCCATCAAAAATTGACTTGCTGCGCAAACAAATTCTTGCTGAAAGTTAAATGTACTAAAATTAGCCTTTAGGTGCGGCCCTGCACTAACTTTCGGATATATAATTTGCCCTATGCTTGCAAATACCACTGAGGCACTGCCAGCAAAGCCACTTGTGCAGACTCCTTTGGCCTGATTTTCCATTACTTTATTCATTTCTTTGCAAAAATATATATAATATTTGACTCAAGAAATTAACTAGTACTCTAAAAAATCATTTCCTTAAAATCCGCGTGCATGCACTTATGAAAGCAGCACCTAACAAAGTCCATAAGGTTTTTGGCAATTTTGCCACTTCCCCTGCTGTGCTTTCGGCGCAGCATAATTGCTTGCAGGCCAACATAAATCCAGCGCTTCTTAGAGTGATGACGCAGGCGACTATGTTACATCTCAGCAGCTTTCTTTATTCTATTTAGTTTTCCAGCAATTGAAGCATCTAGTAATTTGGAATCAACTTCCACGACCATCCCTCCAATTATTGATGGATCAACAATATTTTGTATTCTTACACTACTCATCAAACAATCTTCCAAGCCCTTTTTCAGAGAATTTATCATCTTATTACTCAACTCAGAAGCAGTTTTAACAACTACAGTTTTTACATTATTTTGCAAATCAAGTAAATGCTGAAACTGCTCAAAAATAGATTTTATAAGTGCAACTCTATTGTGATATACAAGCAGGTACATAAAATTTTTGATAAAGTTGTGTAAATCTATATTTTTTATTGCTGCTTCAAAAAGTGATAACTTTAAAGTCTTTGGTACTATAGAGTTTGTCATTAAGCTTCCGGACTTTGCATCTTTATCGATGATTGCCATTAGACTTTTAAAGTCAATTGCAATACGCTCTAAGAGGCCGTCACAACTAGCCGCTTCTAACAGTGCTTTTGCATATCTTTTTGCGATGATTATATCTTGCATATCATGTAAGAATAAGAAGTATACTAGTTAGTCTGTCCGCCAAAAATCAATTTGCTACGCAAATAAATTTTTGCCGAAATTTAAATGTACAAAAATTAGCTCAGGGAAGGCACTGCCTGCACTGCCTCACAAAATCCATAAGGTTTATGGCAATTTTGCCACTTTTCCTGCTGGACTTTCGGTGCACCATAATTATTTGCAACCAGGATAAACCATGCGCTTCTTAGAGTTATGATGCAGACGACTAGTTACACTTCAAAACTAGAGCCTTTAAAATGTTCCTTATGTATTTCGTTATTTATACACTGCGCATCCATTCTTTTTAGCTCTTTTTAAAGTTTAACTTCGTATGTACATCATAATAAATACCGATTTTTCATTTACCTATAGTATACCAGTAAATAGAAAAACTAATGATCTCTTTGTTAGTTGTATTTGATAAGCAAACTTTAAGTTAAATAAAACAGTTGTTTTTGTAAATTAAATACATCTCTTTTTTCTTACAAAGTAATTTGATAAACAAACACTACTGATGCAAGAACAAAGAAAGAGAGCAGCAGCTTAAGTCAAAAACGAACACAACTAGTATCACGTATCATATCCTATAGAATTTGACAAGCAATAGTGATTTAATTGGTTCTGTCGCATCTATGGATCATATTTAGCATGCTACACGAAATATGAGATTTTAGATGTTATGATGCCATTAACATTTTAAAGGGTTCTGTCGCATCTATGGATCATATTTAGCATGCTACACGAAATATGAGATTTTAGATGTTATGATGCCATTAACATTTTAAAGTTCTCAAAAGTAGATACATTGTTATTGCTTCCAACTATTTGTCCTTTTTGAATCATACGAATATTTTCTATACCGGCAATAGTAATCTTAGCACTACGAAAACTCTTAAAACCAAGCATTGGCTTGACTCGTTTTTTAATAAATCTATGATCTTGCTCTACAAGATTGTTCAGATATTTATTTTGGAATATTTTTATCTTTTGTTTCTTAGGTAAGTTTTTATTAAAGTCAGTGAGAGCAGAAGTATTACTAACACTCTTATCTATCACTATTTTTGCAGGACGATCATTATTCTTAAAAGCCTTCTTAAAAAATGCCTTAGCAGCTCTAGCATCTCTATGTTTTCTTAGTAAGAATTCGATAGTATTACCACAGGAGTCAACTGCTCTATATAGATATACCCATTTACCATTTACCTTAATATATGTTTCGTCCATTCTCCAGCTATTTCCAACCGCTTTCTTACGTTGCCTAACCTTTTGATCTATCAAAGGAGAAAACTTAATTAACCATCTTTGAAGAGTTGCATGATCTATTTTAGCCCCTCTAATACTTGCCATCTCTTCAAGTTCTCTATAACTTAACGAAAATCTACACCTCATATACACAAATAGCATTATTATTTCAGGTGATGAGCAAAATCCTTTGAAATATCTCAAGAGTTTTGGCGATATATGGAATGGCATATTTCTAGTTTTGCACTTCTTATACTATATATCACTGAACTTATCAATAGATGCGACAGAACCAAAAATATTCCAAAATAAATATCTGAACAATCTTGTAGAGCAAGATCATAGATTTATAAAAAAACGAGTCAAGCCAATGCTTGGTTTTAAGAGTTTTCGTAGTGCTAAGATTACTATTGCCGGTATAGAAAATATTCGTATGATTCAAAAAGGACAAATAGTTGGAAGCAATAACAAGGTTCTGTCGCATCTATTGATAAGTTCAGTGATATATAGTATAAGAAGTGCAAAACTAGAAATATGCCATTCCATATATCGCCAAAACTCTTGAGATATTTCAAAGGATTTTGCTCATCACCTGAAATAATAATGCTATTTGTGTATATGAGGTGTAGATTTTCGTTAAGTTATAGAGAACTTGAAGAGATGGCAAGTATTAGAGGGGCTAAAATAGATCATGCAACTCTTCAAAGATGGTTAATTAAGTTTTCTCCTTTGATAGATCAAAAGGTTAGGCAACGTAAGAAAGCGGTTGGAAATAGCTGGAGAATGGACGAAACATATATTAAGGTAAATGGTAAATGGGTATATCTATATAGAGCAGTTGACTCCTGTGGTAATACTATCGAATTCTTACTAAGAAAACATAGAGATGCTAGAGCTGCTAAGGCATTTTTTAAGAAGGCTTTTAAGAATAATGATCGTCCTGCAAAAATAGTGATAGATAAGAGTGTTAGTAATACTTCTGCTCTCACTGACTTTAATAAAAACTTACCTAAGAAACAAAAGATAAAAATATTCCAAAATAAATATCTGAACAATCTTGTAGAGCAAGATCATAGATTTATTAAAAAACGAGTCAAGCCAATGCTTGGTTTTAAGAGTTTTCGTAGTGCTAAGATTACTATTGCCGGTATAGAAAATATTCGTATGATTCAAAAAGGACAAATAGTTGGAAGCAATAACAATGTATCTACTTTTGAGAACTTTAAAATGTTAATGGCATCATAACATCTAAAATCTCATATTTCGTGTAGCATGCTAAATATGATCCATAGATGCGACAGAACCATTTAATTAGCACTACTATTCTATTTATTCGACAATTATATTCATTATAAGAAGAATTGACTGGAAAATTTAGTGAGAGATAAATGGCTTTGTTAGACTTTTTCTAGTGATGCAAGTGCAAGGAGTATATGAAGCGTGGGGAAGCACAAGGTGTACAAGAAAGTACATGAACACCTCAACAATGAATGCTAAGAATGCTACAAAGCAATTTGCCGCTATAATAAACGTTTGAAGAAGAAGTCTATTACATCTTAAAAACACGCGCTCCAATTTTTCTTAACTATTTTTGAAGTCTAACTTTGTATATGCATAAGTTAAATAACCACTCTTCGTTTATCAGAAGTATATAAACTTTATTACGTATTTATTGGGCTATTCAATCTCATCTCTCTGACAAATTTTTCTTGTAGAGAGTTTTGAGAAAGCCTCAGTCCAAGATGATTGAAATCTACCAAATCCATTACTTGGTCTTGTTGCTTGCAGCTATATACATAAGACTCTTTTTTTGTTACAGGATCCACATGTCTTTGCAAGCACTGAGCACATATCTCTTTCATCATACATTGCATAGGCGAATTAATCGATGCTATAGCAACATGAGGCCATTTAAATAAATTTTTGAGCTTGCTGTGCCTTGCTTCCTCAAATGCTTTCATCATTTTATCAGATCCTATTACGATTATATGATCTATCTCATTTAACTTCATAAGTGTGCCATCATAACTTGCAATACCATCTATAATATTGCCAATAATTGAGTAATCAGAACTTCTTCTTGCTTTTAACAAAGCATCCTGACAGCACCAAACAACAGAATCAGCAGCCTCTTCTATCTCATCTATCTTATACCTGTCTATTGCTTTTCTATAACCAGCAAAATATAGCACTCTACAACCATTTTTTCGCAAAGCTTTGCCTATTGAAAATAATACTGCATTTCCAAGTCCACCACCTACTAGCATTACATTTTTATTTTTTGGTATCTCTGTTGGAGTACCAGTTGGTCCCATGAAAGAAACGATATTACCTTTCTTCAGAGTTGCGCAGATATCTGAAGATGCTCCTGATTTTAGTATTATCACGCCAACAAGGCCAAGCTCCTTATTAACCCAAGCACCTGTTAGAGCAACTCCCTCCATTCTATTTTTGGAGTTTTTAGAGTAATTTTGTAGTCTATAAAACTGCCCTGGTTGGAATTTTTTTGCTGCTAGTGGCGCTTTGACTATAATCTCTAATACATTCGTTGTAAGTTTCTTAACATCTTCAATAATTGCAATTAGTTCTTTATCTAATTTATTAAAAAATGTTGTATGTTGTAAGTCAGAGTTTGGTACTTTATTTAAAATGTGTCTCTCTATTATCTCCCATCCATGTTTTGCGCTTGCCATTGCTTTAACAACATTGCCACTATAAGAAATATGCATATCACCTAAATGGCTAATACTAGGATTTGACAGTGCATCACTTAATAGAAACGTATGTTTAGGTTTTGGAGTTTTCTCGGCAACAACAGGATTATTTTTTTCGTCAACTAACACGAAATGTGTTCCATTTAATTTAAAATGTTCTGCATCTTCAGAGGCAATCGTAGTATTTGGATGTGTGCCAGTTGCTATCAAGATTGTTTTTGCTTTCATACTTCCAGTTTGATGCTTCAGCAGTGAAACACCGCCAAACCTATCAACTTCAATTTCTGTAGGGATTATGTTGTCTATAAATTCTACTCCCTCTTCCAGTGCTTTTTGTACTTCTTCATGATTTAATCTATAACTAGGTGATTCCTGTATAGATTTGCGGTAGATCACTTTCACTCCACCCCACTTTTTCAAGAGCATTAATTTTTTCTCTGGAGCTTCTCTAATAATTGCGGCATGCATTATAAATTCCTGTGCTATCTCCAATTCTTCTTCGTTCAGATGATCAAGTATTCTTGGACCAAGCTTTTCATATGCGCGCAAAAATCTCTCAACTTGTAGGGGATAATATGCAAGACTCTCAGCAGCAGTATCTATAGCTGTTAACCCCCCACCTATCACAAGTATTGGCAATCTTATCTGAAGGCTAGCTATGCTACCTTCTATATGTGAGCCAAGCAACTGTAGTGTCATTAAGAAATCAGAAGCAGTTCTCACTCCTTTCACAAGTAAATTAGGAATATCTGGAATATTTGGCTTCCCTGCGCCTAGTGCAAGAGCTATATGATCAAACCCTAAAGAAGCAGCGGTATTGTAATCAATTGAGCTACCAAACCTTGTGCTATCATACATACGGAAATTTTCTCTTCTCTCGAGCAACAGCCTAATTACTTTTAAATAATTTTTATTCCAGCGTGAAGTTATTCCATATTCCATGACGCCACCAAAGCCTTGTGGTACTCTATTCTTTAAATCATCATATATATCATTAATATCTTTTATTTCCTTAAAATCATGTCTTCTCCCAAGTTGATCTATCCCAGAGATTTCAGGAGCAAGAGGTTCAATCTTTAAACCATCTATAGCAACTACAGTAAATCCTGCATTCAATAAATAATGGGCAAGTGTAAAGCCTGCAGGCCCCAGACCTGCAATTAAAATTTTATATTTATTTATTTCTTTTGGTAAATAGTGCTTAAATTTTAAAGGATTCCACCTAGTTAAAAGGCTATATATTTCAAAGCCATATGGTAGATTAAGTACCTGATCTAGATTTTCTGTCTCTATTAATGGTATATCAACAGGTAGTTGTTTTTGATATGCATTTCCAGCTGAATCTTTAGAATCACCAGCAACATATATACATGATTTCATGCAATCATTACATATTCTATAGCCAGTAGCTGCCACCATCGGATTATCCACAACTGCAGTTGCAAGTGCCCCGATTATATGTCCCTGCTTTTTCAGATAATTCATAGCTGAAATCTTTTCTTCAAGTGGGCAACCGGTCAATTCTATTGCTAAAGGATTGATTGCAAAATTCTTATCACTACAACTTTTATTTTTCGCGCCAATTGAGCAAAAATCCTTTTCTTGGTTGTGGCAGTAGATGCAATAATTTGCATTATAAACTGAATGCTCAAGTGTTATATCTTTTGAATGAGTTGTAAAATCTTCTCTAATTCTTGCATTTGTGTTGCATGCATTTCTATCTACAAGGTTCTCATAATTTTTTTTATGTGGGATTTTGAAAAGCACGCTATTCTTATGCTGTGCACGACCATCTTCTGTTTGAAGTGCCCAAGCAGTGTATATTTCAGCAGCACTAATTAGATGAGCATTCCTCTCTTCATCTTTTTGCCACTCCGTCACAGATTCTGCAAAATTAATATCACTATCAAGCAGCACTCCTTCTTGTTTTAGTAAGACAATAGATTTTTCTATTTTAGAATATATAACCTCATTTGTTATACATAGTTGCTTAGCTACGCGTCTTTGTACAAAATTTTTTTGACAAGATATTAATACTTCAAGTAGCAAATGTTTTTTTCTTATTACCTCTATTTCGCTTTCTATACCAAATAGCAGAGCGATAAATTTTTCTAGAAAAGGAGCAAGTTTTATAATCAAATTTTGCTCATCTTTTTTAGATAATTCGGCATTTCTTGCGGAAATCAACGCATCAAATGTAAATTTATCTGCATTATTTAGCGATTTTAAAAATTCTTGATCTAATATTTTTAAATTATCTAGCTTATAAAGGTCGCTTAATGAAATAGAAGATAATAGTTTCAGCATAGCTCCCACACCGCTTAATGAAAATACGTACAAGTAGTAACCCAATAGATTTGCTTCCTCCGGGCCGCAACACAGCTCACTTATACCACATCACAATGCAAAACCGTTAGATCATTTTACAAGAAAATAATTGTCTATGCTATAAGTTAAAACGGAATATATTAATTAAGATATTAGCAATACATCGAATAAAGCTGAGAGTCTTTATGAAGATACGCGGATATTCGAGTATAAACAACTCAAATATGTGATATTTGGAATACAGCAACTAAATTAGACTTAATATTTCTGCAGCAGCTTTTTGACCAACTAAGATAGCATCAGATGCTTTAGCATGCAGCTTTGAGTAGATCATTTTTTTGCGATTGACCTCAAAGAATGAAGAGTTAAAGAAAATCTCATTGTCAACTAGTTTAGCATATGCAGCAATTGGAGTTGAACAATCCCCACCAAATGCTTTTAAAAATGCTCTTTCTGCCAAGATACAGCAGTGAGTTTCTGCATGATGAATTGATTGAAGTATTTCTATTACTTTATTGTCATCTATGCGACATTCAACACCTATAGCACCTTGACCTATTGCAGGAATAAATTTATCAACATCAAGCACTGCAGTTGCATGTTCCACCATATTCAGTCGTTTAAGTCCTGCAAGTGCTATTACAATTGCATCCACAACTCCATTATGTAATTTTCTGATTCTAGTTTCTATGTTGCCTCTTAGGTTTTCAACTTTGACCTGTTTATAGAAATTTTGCAAGAAAGCTCGTCTTCTGCTTGAGCATGTTCCGACTATTGCACCTTCATGAAGTTCCTCTGGTGATTTGGCATTTAAAGATATGAAAACGTCTCTTGGATCCTCTCTTTCTAGAACGCAATCTATAATTAGACCTTCTGGAGTAACGGCAGGTACATCTTTCATAGAGTGTACTGCTATATCTATTTCTTTTGATATTAGTTGCATTTCTATTTCTTTTAGGAACAATCCTTTACCTCCAAGTAGATGCAAATCAGCTTGATATAACCTATCACCGGTAGTTTGAATCTTTACTATTTCGCATTTTATATCTGAAAAATTTTCTTGAATTTTATATATAACAGCTTTAGCCTGTGCAACGGCAAGTGGGCTTGTTCTAGTTCCAACTTTTAAAAGCATTATATTGCTTATCATTAAAATTTTTAAGTATTATTCGATATTCTTTGGCTAATTTATAAAACTACCGCTTTTAAAAGCATTAAATATAATTCTAAAGTCTATTTGCTCATTAAGTAAAATGCCTCAATCAATAAGGGACGCGTAATACTTCTCTTTTAGCCAGTCACAGTATACAAAAACTAAAGCAAAGATCAATATGAGTCATAATAAGGTTTCATTATATATTCATTGGCCGTTTTGTAGATCAAAATGTCCATACTGTGATTTCAATAGTCATATAGCAAGGAATATAAATGAAATTGAGTGGTTGGAAGCATATAAATTGAACATTGAATACTATTCTAGATATCTTGCGGAAAAAGAAGTGATAAGTATATTTTTTGGTGGTGGCACGCCATCTTTAGCTCCGCTATCGATCATCAGCGGAATTTTAGAGAAAATCGCTTCTTTATCCAAAATGTCAAAATATGTGGAGATTACATTGGAAGCAAATCCAACATCAGTTGAGAGCAGTAAATTCGAATCGTTTAAAACAATTGGTATCAACAGAGTTTCACTTGGTATACAAAGCTTTAATCAAAATAATCTGAAGTTTTTAGGGCGCGAGCATAGCGTAGCTGAAGCGAAGAATGCAATTGAGATTGCTAGTAAACACTTTAGTAATTATTCACTAGACTTTATCTATGCACTTCCAGGTCAAACCCTAGATGATTGGGCATTTGAGTTAAATGAGATAAAGCATTACATATCTAAACATGTTTCGTTATATCAACTTACAATAGAGAAGGGTACTCCGTTCTTTAAGTCAAATAAAAATGGTGAATTTAAGATGCCGACAGAAGATCTATCAGCTGATTTTTATAATCTCACTCAAGATATTATGTGGAATATGCCAAGCTATGAAATTTCAAATCATGCAAAGCAAGGTTATGAATGTAAACACAATTTTGGCTATTGGAGATATAATGAATATCTAGGAATAGGTCCTGGTGCACATGGTAGATATGAGCAAAATGGCGTAAAATACGCAGCTCTTCAGCATCATAATCCAGAAATATGGCTTACAAAAAGTGTCAATGAGCAATCTGCTTTTCAAAGTATAACTCAACTTAGTATTGATGAAGTTCGAAGTGAGAAGATATTAATGGGAATGAGGCTAAAAGAAGGAATGGAACTTGGATTAATAGCCACAACAAATAAACAATTTACTGCAGTGGAATTCTTAATAAATGCTGGAATCTTAGAATATAAAGAAATACTTGGTAAAACACATATTGCAGCAACCAGAAAAGGCTCACTCATGCTAAATAGAGTAGTTGAATTTATCATATAGTCTTTTATGTAATTTTTCATTAGGCACTGCTTGCATAAGTGCGCGCACGAGGATTTCAAACTTATGATCGTCATATAATTTTGCGTAATGTCGATAATCAATTTTATATAATTTTTTGGAGAGATATTGTGAAATATAAGTGCTTATCAATTGCTGGATTTGATGGGTCAGGAGGTGCTGGTATTCATGCTGATATCAAAACATTTTCAGCTATAGGGTGTTACGGAATGAGTGTACTCACGAGTGTTCCTGTGCAAAATACGTGCGGCGTGAGAAAATGTTATGATTTGCCGCTTTTATGTATAGAAGAACAACTTGAAGCTATCTTTGATGATATAAGACCTGATAGCATTAAGATAGGCATGCTATTTTCTGCGGAAATAATTGAACTTGTGGCGAGTTTTTTAAGTACTAGAGCAAAAAATATTCCAATTGTTTTGGATCCAGTGATGATTGCAAAAAGTGGAGATGCTTTATTAATGGATGATGCAGTGGATGCACTGAGAGTATCGCTAATTCCAATTGCTACAATAATTACGCCGAATATACCAGAGAGCCACGTTCTATGTGGAAAAAATAACGAAGTTGAACTTTCTGCATCAACTTTGCTGGAACTCGGATGTAATGCGGTCTTGCTAAAAGGTGGGCATAAAAATAGCTCATATTCTTCTGATTTATTCTTGGATAAAAGCGGCTTTAGTAAAACACTGACGGCAAAGCGCATCACATCTAAAAATACACATGGAACAGGATGTACACTTTCTGCTGCAATTTGCGCTTTTCTTGCACGTGGCGTACAGCTATTTAAAGCCTGTGAACTTGCTAAACAATATCTCTCAGGTGCAATACTTGCTTCTGCTAATCAAGAAATGGGAAGAGGGTGCGGGCCAGTTCATCATTTTTATAAGTTATGGAACAAAGTTAATTTTGAAGAAGAGTAATGCACATGAGTTGCTGATTAATACTTAAGCATTTCATACTATGAATTGTAGTAAAATTGCCTGACAAATCTTTCATAATATCATCAACAAAACAGTGCATTGATGTACAATCCTTTTGCATAAGATATTTTTATTTATTAGACCTCTTGCATAACCATATAAATTGATTAAAATCCTTGATTTTATCAAGGATAACATGAAGTTTGAAAACATCAAAGATGAATACGCAGAAGAGTTTCGCAGGCTTACTGGCATTAAACGAGGAACGTTTGAAGTTATACTAAGTATATTAAAAGAAGCTGAAGCTATTTTAAAGTCTCAAGGTGGAAAACCCAATAAATTGGCTTTAGAAGATCGATTACTCATGACGCTTGAGTACTTGCGTGAATACAGGACATATTTTCATATTTCCCGCAGTTATGGAATAAGTGAAAGTGCCTGTTATCGTAATATACGTTGGATTGAAGATACTCTAATTAAAGATAAACGATTTTCACTACCTGGACGTAAAGCATTACTAAAAAGCGATTCTGAATACGAACTTGTGTTAATTGATGCTACTGAAACACCGATAGAACGACCTAAAAAAAACAGAAGCACTTTTATTCGGGAAAAAAGAGGCGACATACTCTAAAAACTCAGCTTATTGTGGATAAAAGGAAAAAAGAAATCATTTGCACTAATTTTTCTAATGGCAAGCGTCATGATTTCAGGTTATTTAAAGAATCCGGAGTTCACATCCACCCTGAGATTAAAGTTCTTACAGATACTGGTTATCAAGGCATTGATAAGTTGCATTATAATTCAGAGTTACCAAAGAAAAAGACAAAAAAGCGACCACTAAGCAGGAAAGATAAAAAGAAAAATCGTCAATTGTCTAGTGAACGTGTTTTAAATGAAAACGTCATAGGCATGATCAAACGATTTAAAATTATCGCTGATCGTTATAGGAACAGAAGAAAACGATTCGGTTTAAGGTTTAATTTACTTGCTGGTATCTATAACTTTGAGCTTTAAATAGGTTATGCAAGAGGTCTATTGAACAAACTGAAAACAACCTATAACTCCTAAAAAATCTACGGCATAGAAATCATTTAATTGACAACTGGTATGAAATTACTACATATGATCTTTGGAATAATTAAAAATAATTCTATCTTTAATCTTAATTTAACGCTTGTCTCTTAAGACAGTATTGATAACCATTTATATAGCATTTGAATATGTTTAGACTGTCTAGAACTACAATAACACAAGATACAATGCCGAAATACCAAAAATTATTTGATTACTTGCTCAGTCAAGAAAATAAGAGTATTGAATCAGAAGTGCCACCTATTGTGAGCGCAATGCTTAAAGAGAGAGATAAAATAAAACTAGATGGTAATATGTTAATATCAGCATTAGATATGCTGATAAACCGAGTCAACAATTTTTGGAATGTAGAAGATAAAGCAAAGTTAATTAAAGTAATAGTTAATACAAATAATGATCAGCTTGTTACATTTGCAACAGCTGAAAATCCTGCACCAGAGCACCAAAAGCTTGCTAAGAGTTTTTCAGATTATGTGCAAAACCGTAATAATGCTACTCAAATGCATGATAAACTCAAGAGAAGTTTTACGAGATAGAGAGTCTGGTCAAAAGCTGCAAAACAAGTAACTTTGCGTTGTAAGAGAGAGAAATATTGTGGAAAGATTAGAGGTAGAAATGATCTATTAATGTTTATGAATAACTCACCTTACACACCACATCATTGTTGCGTCATAACCCTAAGAAGCTAGAGGATTTATGTTGGTTTCAAGCAGTTATAATGCACCAAAAGTTCTGCAGAAAATTGGTGCTTGGCCATTCCAAAGCTAATTTATTTAACTTTCAGCAAAAATTTATTTGCTACGCAAATGAATTTTTGACAGATTATTTACGGAGATTTATCAAAAGTAGAGAGATAAGAATAATAAAGGCTCCTAATATATTCACTATACTGAAATTTTCATCAAAAAATGGCAGAGAAATTGCTGCAAGTATTAAAGGAGTGAGAGCTCTAAATATTCCAGACTGCCAAAATGGAATCATATGTACACCCTTCAGTAGCAATGCTGTGGACAGCAGGAAAAACAGAGAAGAGAGGATAATCATGGCATATTGTTTGATTCCAGGGGTAAGTTTTATTGAGTCTTCATAACATGCAAAGAAAATACTTAAAATGATCAAACTTGCAATGCTGTTAAAAAAGAGTGTGGAATAAACTGAAATTTGGGCATGCATAAGCTTTGCTAGTGCATATGTAGTACACGCACCAAAAGTCTTGGAAGAGGCATAAAATAATGTTTAGAGTATCAAAATAGTGTTTTTAATCCGTAAGAAAATGTTATAATATCCCAAAAAACTTACGGATTTGTATTATATGCCATCAGAAGAAGTGCAAATTAATAATACTCAAAGTAGAATATTTGAGGAGAGATTATCTAATAGTTTGAATCCCAAACACAAGTTATATAAATTAAGATCGATAGTTGATTGGTGTGGTCTTGATGAGCGAATTTTTGGTAAAGTTTCTGTGAAACGATATGGTAGAAGCCGTAAAGACCGTCGTGTTATGCTTGGTTTGTTTATGTTGCAAGCCATTTCAAGTGCCTCTGATTGTTATACTGAGGAGGAGCTTCAGGAAAATTCCTATTGGCAGTATTTTTGTGGATATGACTATTTCAAAAATGACATAATTGTATCTGAAAGTTGCATAAGAAGATTTCGTCAAGCTTTAGGAGAATCTGGGTGTCGTGAGATATTAAAGGAGCTTGTCAGAATAGGCTGTAAGATTGGCACAGTTAAAAAAAAGATTTGGCAGCCGTGATTATTGATACGACAGTTCAGCCAAAGCATATAAAACATCCACATGATTGTCATCTAATGGAAAAGGCGCGTTTTCAGATAGTTGAGCTTTGCAAGGATCAAGGTATATCGCTAAATGATACATATGCAAAGTACTACAAGCGTGGAATAATGAAGGTTTGGAAATATCGTGATGATAGCAAGTCCAAAAAGCGGATTAATCAGATGAAGAAGCTGAAAAGCAGGCTTGGCCGTCTAATAAGATTTTGCCATCGTGGTATTGCAAAACTGTCATTGACTATTTCACCAGAAGCCGCAGCAATTCTAGAAAAAGCTAATATGATCTATAATCAATCTGTACTTTGCAAACGTGCCAAAGAGGATTACAAAAAAGAAAATAAGGTACTATATAGTTTCCATGAACCTGCTGTTGAGTGCATAGGCAAAGGCAAATTGCACAAACCATACGAATTCGGCAACAAGGTTGGTATAGCGGTGAGTGGCAGAGGTAATTTCATAGTTGGAATAAAGTCATTTCATGGAAATCCATACGATGGACATACACTATCTGAGATGGTTGATGAGGTGAAAAAGGTTGCAGAAGATCCCAAAAAGATATTTGTGGACCTTGGTTACCGAGGTAATAATTTAAAGTCCAAAAGCAAAGTATATACGCCATATACCAAGAAAAGCCTTAGTTTTGCTGATAAAAAGATGATGAAGCGAAGAAGTGCAATTGAGCCTATAATCGGACATTTGAAGCATTTTGGTCGTCTTGGACGTAATTATCTGCGAGGTATAATAGGAGATATAATAAATCCATTCATATCAGCCATAGGCATGAATCTGAAGGCGATAGAGCGCACCTTATCTGGCTAATCACCTGAATTTAAACATATCAAAATCAAATGCTACAAAGTGGCAATAGAGGACGCATGCTTAAAACGCAGCATTTTGAACGCCTTACAGACATTTTTCCCGTTCTGCCATAAAAAATCACAATAAATTGACACAGGTACCATTACATGAGCAGCAAAACACACAATATAAAGTTGTAACAAGGCATTTCAAAAGCTAAAATCCATACTTTTGGCGGATGGACTATGTAACTGCATACAAAAATGAAGAAGATAGTGCTGCAAGAACATATAAAGTGTCAAACTTCAGCTTATTATCATCATGTATAATAAACATGATGCTGCCAAGTATAATTAATAGCACTAGAAATATATCCAGGTATTTCACCTTGTCCTTAAAAATCGATATAGAAAGAAAAAATGCAAAGACTACCTTAGTGCGACTTAATAAGCTGAAGGTTATCGGCGGGAGCCCAGCAAGACTAACAAACCAAAATAACTCGCTCAGCGCGTTTATTATACTAACTATAAGTAATGCTGGCAAAATAGCTCTTGATATCTTGATTGATAGCTTTTTATATAAAAAACTGCATATTATACAGACACAAAGTGAGCTGCCGAGTGCCATTTCATAGGGCGCCACTTTATTAAGAGCAAATTTTGCGAATAGTATCGAAAATGCAGCAATAAAGCCGAATAAAGATTGATAATCGCGCCATTTTTTACTAGAAAATGCGAATTAATTCCTTTATCTTTGATTGTCATATAAATAACATGCGAATAACATAGTTTATAATTGTCTAGCCATGACTCTAGATATAGAAAAAAACATTTTCAAGGCATATTTGAAAGGTGGTTTAATGTGGCTTCAAACAGCGTTTCGCCATAAATATCTTCGTGATGTCAGCAATGGCAGACGTTACAAATGATCCATATAACACAGAGCAGATGACAAGATTTTTAAATTCTGAATTTTCTGACAAACAACTAACGCGTGTTTCAAAAATAATGAATTTTGAACATTCTAGAATAGCAAGCTTAAATCAATTCATTGTTCCACTCGCCAGCATAAAACTTGAGTGGCAAAAAACTAAAATTATCGCATTAAAAATGCATCATATTGTTTTTTAGTGGCAATAATTATCTTATATTTAACAAGATCTCATGCAATTTAGCAGAAAAAAGAGATGCTATACTTCATGGCAGCATAAAATTGGAAGAAAATAATGAAGTTAGAGTTCTATTAGCAAAAGCACTTCATAAAGCTAGACGCTCTATAATAGAGAATCCCGGCTTATCGCAGCTCTTTATTGCATCTTATTACTATAATGAAACATGTAAATTTAAACCATATTCAGCAGAATTATATCAAGATATTAGGAAAAAATATGGCATTAAGAGTGAGATAAAATCTAAAACACTGTTTCAAAAAGAATGTATAGAAAAAATGCAGGGTATAATATTAGATTGTATTGGATATTAAGTCGTCTTTGCGTCATCACTCTAAGAAGTGGAGGGATTTATATCGGTTGCAAGCATCGGACAAAATTATATACCCGCAAATTAGCGCAGAGCCGTTCTAAAAACTAATTTTTGTACAATAGACCTCTTGCATAACCATATAAATTGATTAAAATCCTTGATTTTATCAAGGATAACATGAAGTTTGAAAACATCAAAGATGAATACGCAGAAGAGTTTCGCAGGCTTACTGGCATTAAACGAGGAACGTTTGAAGTTATACTAAGTATATTAAAAGAAGCTGAAGCTATTTTAAAGTCTCAAGGTGGAAAACCCAATAAATTGGCTTTAGAAGATCGATTACTCATGACGCTTGAGTACTTGCGTGAATACAGGACATATTTTCATATTTCCCGCAGTTATGGAATAAGTGAAAGTGCCTGTTATCGTAATATACGTTGGATTGAAGATACTCTAATTAAAGATAAACGATTTTCACTACCTGGACGTAAAGCATTACTAAAAAGCGATTCTGAATACGAACTTGTGTTAATTGATGCTACTGAAACACCGATAGAACGACCTAAAAAAAACAGAAGCACTTTTATTCGGGAAAAAAGAGGCGACATACTCTAAAAACTCAGCTTATTGTGGATAAAAGGAAAAAAGAAATCATTTGCACTAATTTTTCTAATGGCAAGCGTCATGATTTCAGGTTATTTAAAGAATCCGGAGTTCACATCCACCCTGAGATTAAAGTTCTTACAGATACTGGTTATCAAGGCATTGATAAGTTGCATTATAATTCAGAGTTACCAAAGAAAAAGACAAAAAAGCGACCACTAAGCAGGAAAGATAAAAAGAAAAATCGTCAATTGTCTAGTGAACGTGTTTTAAATGAAAACGTCATAGGCATGATCAAACGATTTAAAATTATCGCTGATCGTTATAGGAACAGAAGAAAACGATTCGGTTTAAGGTTTAATTTACTTGCTGGTATCTATAACTTTGAGCTTTAAATAGGTTATGCAAGAGGTCTATTGAACACTTGTGGCCAATCAATTTTTGACGGATAGACTTATGACAAGCTTAAAAGGCATAGAATGACTAATCGTCAAAAATAAATTTATTATCCATTATTTATCAACCTTTGAGACACTTGCCAATAATGCATCCCAAATAAGCCTACAGCACTACCTAAAACACCACATATCAAACTTGTCACAACCTAAATCTCCAACTATATAACCACTAGTTGCAGTACAAACTACAGCTAATATACTGGAAGTCACGAATGATTTATTATTTGTTCTAAATTTCAGAAATCCTGCAGCAAGAGGTATCAATATCAATGGCTCCCAAAAACTACTTGCTAATAAACCAAGTTCTATTATTCCTTTTCCAGTTAAAGTTAAAAGAATGGCTAGAAAACCTATAATGAAAGTCATAACTTTTGCACTAATTAAAGCCTGCTTTTCTGTTAAAGGCACTAACTTTCTAATTATATCGTGAACAGTGAGTACACTTGTAGTGTTAAGCCATGAATCTGCAGTGGACATTATTACTGCTAAAATTCCTGCTATAATCACACCTTTCAGCCCAATTGATACATAATTTTCAATGAAGTAAACAAACGCAGTACTGGGAGATATATCAGGCGCTTTTGCTTTAATCATAAAGCCAATTGAACATATAATTGCTGCAAGCGGTATATGTAGCATGGCAACAATTTTCATACATTTGGTGAGTTGTACAGTATCTTTGCTTATTAAAAAACGCTGAATAAAAGTACCACAAGATTGCGGAAGCAAATTATAAAACATAAAGCCTAAAAATAGCCAAATATTCTCTTTATTGATATTCAATGTAAACATCTCTTTAGGTAAAGATTGAATTATACCTTCATACTCACCAACGTCATGATATGCAATGGAACATGTTATAGGGATGGCTATCATAAATACAGCGAATTGAAATACATCAGTGATTGCAACCGCATGTATCCCTCCAAATGCTGAATAAATTACCAATGCAGACACGCTAACAATAATAGCAAAAGAATCAGGAATCTTAAAAAAGTAATTTAAAATATAACCCATTGCCGTAGCCTGCAACGCTATAATTGAAGTTGAGACTAATACTGATGCTATGTTAGTAACCCATCTGCCAACTTTTCCGTATAATGATTCCATAATGTCACTAATCGAAATACAGTGACGGAATTGAGATATATTTTTTCCATATACCCAAACCATAATCAACCAGGTTACAGGTACCAACATACGCGCTACTGCGAAAAATACTCCATACATGTAGATCTTTTCTACACTACCCATTGTAAGAGTAGCTCCCATATCAGTAGCAAATAAAGTGGCGACGATAACGATATCAGAAAAACATCCGTTACCTAGAGTATATTCTTTAAGTGTCTTGACTGATTTTGATTTATATAAGCCAATCAATACACATGCTATGAGATAAATTATAACGATTGTCAAATCTACTGTATGCATGTTTAACCTTAATATTATTAGTCAGTTAGATTTATAAATGTAATAACATCAATGTGAAAAATTTGAATAAGCTATCAAATCTATATAACAATCTTTGATTATTTCTTCTTTACAATGCACGAGACTTCATCATCGAATTGAAATAAAAATATGAATAACACCTTGCTTACAGTTGAGATATTCAATCAATGCGTTTTCACTGTTGAAAAAATTTCAATAGTAATTTTTGATAAAAACTCTTGTTATAGTACTGAAACATCCATTCTCAAACACTATGATAACTCCTGTTCGTGCTATATGAGATAAATTTTGTATTTCTATGAGCATGTTTTGATGCTCAAGGTAAAGCACATCGCTTAATGCGGGTAAAGGCATTGCTTTTGCTTGCACGTACTTTTAAAGAACGAGGTTTTGAGAGATTCGTTTTAATATGCTGCTTAAGATGAGCCAGTAAGAAAATCACAGCATGTTCTGAGAATATTTTAGCGTTTAGAGGCAAATTTATAACTTTCACTCTGAATACAACACACAGATTCCTTATGTAGGGTTATTACAAGTTTTTGTATTGTAGCAGAGTCTATGAAATTATAAATATTTAATTAGAATATTAATGCTTTAAGTTGTGATTGCTATGTGCATCAGGAAAATAGAATAGTCTATACGCTAACAATAGATTTGCTGAGCAACTCAATTTTTAACTGACAAACTAATTTAAGTTGAGAGAATAAAAAGGTAAGTACAGTAGAGTATTGCAAGAGTTTTTTATCATGTTTATATCCAACAACATGCAAAAAAATACGCTATTTTTGGTCTATCCGTCAAAAATTACATGTATAAAAATTAGCTTTTAGAACTGCCCTACGCTAATTTTCGGATATATAACTTGCCTATACTTGCAAATACTACTTTAGATACTACCGCTCAAAATACATAAGGTTTTGAGCAATTTTGCCGCTTTTTCTGCTGGATTTATGCGCACCATAAACGCTTGCAATCAAGATAAACCATATGTTCCTTAGAGTTATGACGCAGGCGACTTTATACTGATTATACTATGGTTTATCACTATTAAATTGCAGAATTATAGAAGATAAACTTTGCCATTCTGGAGATTGCAATAATACATCTAGTTCTTTGCCATTTATATTTAAGCTTTTATCATTCTCCAAATCGTTATATGAAATTTTTAAGTCGCAATCATGAGAATTTCTCTCGCAAATAGGATTTAAAGCTTCAAGTAGTGCAGCTCGAAGATTGACAGAAGATTTAATAAGGTCTTGATCTGTTAGCTTCTTATAAAGTGGAGACAATTTATATTCTATATAATCGAGTAAGTTTGTTACTGTTCTTTGAATTGAAGGAGTATATAAACTAAGATGAGTTGTTTTAGTATTCAAATATTTTTGTAATATAGCATTAAGTATATTACCATCTACATTAAATGTACATGACATATTTAAAGGTGCTTTTTGAGAGTACGCATGCTTTAAATCACAAGCAAGCGATATATTCTTTATGTTTAAAATAGGATATAGTACTTCATACAGCTCGCTTCTTGCTGCTTTAAGATTTGGTAACATATTGGAAGCAAATGGGTATAATACATCGAAAGCTTCTGTTAAATAAATATCATTATCACTGTGTTTTTTTGCTGTCAAAATATTTAGGTTTAGCGCGAGAGAGTCAGAACTTACGAGTTTAATATCAAGTTTTTCATTAAAATGCCTATCATTTGCAGTAAGTATTATATCTATATTATAATATTTATTTTGAATCTTTTCAAATTCTTTTATTTCATCACTTTCGAATTCTTTGCGTAAAAGCTTTATAACGAAATCACGTATTTCATTAGTATATTTAGTTTGTACATTCAACTTATAGCGTGCTGGTAGAGATAGTGCAGTTAAATTGGTTACAACTTTATTAAAAGCATCGTCTTCCTGTTGAGTAAAGTTATCACCTAGCATTGTAGTAGCATTAAAAAAGTCTACTTTATTTCGTATAACTGTACATTCAAGCAAATAATCTACATTTTCTATTTCTTGAATAGATTTTGAGTCTCTGCTGAAATTAATATCTTGCGCAGCCCATACTGCATCACCATTTTTTGCATCATACAGTAGTATAGCACCAGACTTTATTGAGATGTTTTGCAGATTGTCATTTGAACTCCGAAAGCTGAGGACAAAGTCATATACTTCTGCTCGTTGAGGTTCATTACTAGAAGATGTGTCAAACGTTTGTAAGTTAAAATCAGATGATATTCTATTCAAGTTTATGATTGGAATATGTCGTATTATAAGAGGTTTTCTAGTTGCGGCAACTAGCTTCAAATCCTTTATATTGCCATAATACCCTTTAAGCAAATCCTCTCTAGCTTCATCTAGGTTATAGGTTAGCTGAAAATCCTCCAACGCAATAGAAAATAGATATTTATTAGACCTCTTGCATAACCTATTTAAAGCTCAAAGTTATAGATACCAGCAAGTAAATTAAACCTTAAACCGAATCGTTTTCTTCTGTTCCTATAACGATCAGCGATAATTTTAAATCGTTTGATCATGCCTATGACGTTTTCATTTAAAACACGTTCACTAGACAATTGACGATTTTTCTTTTTATCTTTCCTGCTTAGTGGTCGCTTTTTTGTCTTTTTCTTTGGTAACTCTGAATTATAATGCAACTTATCAATGCCTTGATAACCAGTATCTGTAAGAACTTTAATCTCAGGGTGGATGTGAACTCCGGATTCTTTAAATAACCTGAAATCATGACGCTTGCCATTAGAAAAATTAGTGCAAATGATTTCTTTTTTCCTTTTATCCACAATAAGCTGAGTTTTTAGAGTATGTCGCCTCTTTTTTCCCGAATAAAAGTGCTTCTGTTTTTTTTAGGTCGTTCTATCGGTGTTTCAGTAGCATCAATTAACACAAGTTCGTATTCAGAATCGCTTTTTAGTAATGCTTTACGTCCAGGTAGTGAAAATCGTTTATCTTTAATTAGAGTATCTTCAATCCAACGTATATTACGATAACAGGCACTTTCACTTATTCCATAACTGCGGGAAATATGAAAATATGTCCTGTATTCACGCAAGTACTCAAGCGTCATGAGTAATCGATCTTCTAAAGCCAATTTATTGGGTTTTCCACCTTGAGACTTTAAAATAGCTTCAGCTTCTTTTAATATACTTAGTATAACTTCAAACGTTCCTCGTTTAATGCCAGTAAGCCTGCGAAACTCTTCTGCGTATTCATCTTTGATGTTTTCAAACTTCATGTTATCCTTGATAAAATCAAGGATTTTAATCAATTTATATGGTTATGCAAGAGGTCTATTGACCTTAATATTGCTATATGAGAGATAAGGCTTCTTTTCTTCTAATGCTGGTATTATATATTGCTTTGTATAATAATCAAAAAGATAAGCGCAGTATTGCCAAAAAAATGCTAAAGAAAGCAGCAAAATACTAGCTATACGAACCACCCAACGCCTTTTCATAAACAAAAATCCCCGATATTTTGTGGCATTATAGCATAGATCTTTTAATAGATCAATTATTATCTGCTTTATGCGTAATTACATTATTATGGCTTGAAATATATATGTAGACGTGTATAAATCTTCATAGAAGAGTATATTATTCAATAAATAAATCAACTGTTTTGGATAATGATATCTTTATGCAAATTTTGCCCTATAATATCGTTTGATTTTGCAAAAATACATTGTTAATTCTTTTTAAGAAATGATTTATGTACAGTAATAACTATGGCACTGCCTTTATAAATGCACGCGCGAGGATTTTAAGGACATGATTCTTTAGAGTACCAGTTCATTTCTGAATCAAATATTATATATATTTGCAAAGAAATTAATGAAGTATATGGAAAATCAGACTAAAAAAAGTCTACACAATGACTTCGCCGGCAATACCATAGAATGACTCTGCGACAATGGCATATATACTCGTCATACTTATGAAATGGTATATGTTCAGAATGTCTTGTAATAAAATTATAAAGCATTATATTTGCAATACAGTCAATTGCTAAAATTATATGAACATCATATATAGCATTAGAATAAGTATACTCCTCATACTTTTTCAAAATTGGTACCTTTCAGGAATTTTTTTGAAGTTTAACTTGTTCATCCGCCAAAAATTGATTCGCTATGCAAATAAATTTTTGTGGAAAAGTGAAATGTGCAAAAATTAGCTTTTAGATCTGCCATGCGCTAATTTTCGGATATATTAATTGGTCCTATGCTGCGCGCAAACACTACTTTTGCAACAATCCTTTTTGTTTGTTTTTAAATGATTCTTTTATCATTTTTTGGATTGTTGCACTTCGTTTTAGAATGCAAGGCGCGTACTAATTAAATACCAACTATTCATACCTGCGGTATACTGAAAACTATAAAGTCGTTGCGTCATAGCTCTAAGAAGCTGAGGACTTATCTCGGCCTGCAAGCGGTTATGATGCGCAGCAAGTCCAGCAGAAGAAGTGGTAAAATTGCCAAAAACCTTATGGATTTTGTTAAGCATTGCCAAGCTAATTTTTGTACTTTTTGGCGGATAGACTATTTCCTTTAAGAAAAACTATCGATATAATCTATAAGTGGAATATAAGATTTAGTTTTTTCAGAATATGTAAGTATCTCTCCCTTTTCTATATCAAAAAACCATAAGTGTATGCTCAGCCTCTGGTTTACGACTTGCTCACGAATCCAAGGAAAAGTTAAACAATTGCTATAAGATTTATGCAAGGCTAATTTTGCATAATCATCTGTACTATGAATGATGCACTCATCTTCTGGCTTTATTATAGATACCCAATTCGTAATAAAATCATTAGTATTTTTATATGCACTACTCAATAAAGCTTGTATTCCACCACATTTACTATGCCCCAGCAATATTAAATGCCCAACTTCTAAGAAACAAATACCAAATTCAAGTGCGGCGCTAGTACCGTGATGCGCTTCATCTTTCTCATAATGTGGCACAATATTTGCAACATTACGTACCACAAATAGCTCACCAGGATCACATTGTAATATCAGTGCTGGATCAACTCTTGCATCACAACAAGATACTACCATGACGTCAGGTTTTTGCCCATATTGAGATAATTGTCGCATAACTATGCTATCATTTAGCACATACTTTTCTCTAAATGCGTGATAGCCACTAAGTACTTCTCTAAAACTTCTTCTCATCTAAGAATATCTTTTATTTCATGTTATATTTGCAGCAGCACTATTAAAATAACAACACTAATTTGTAAAATTTTTGAGAATATGTAAAAGTATTTGACGAAGAAATTAACTTATAATCTAAAAAAGCATAGCCAAAATACTTCTTATGTATTGTGCTTATATGCTGCTTTGCACTCTTTCCAGCTCTTTTTGAAGTTTAACTTTATATATATAACTGATACCAACTCTTCATTTATTCAAAAGTATATAACTAGCAGAAGCTAATATAATCAACCATCCTCATCCTTGATTTCAATAAACATATCGCCACAAAATCCTTAGTTATCCCATAGTTTATCTATATCATATTGCAACCTCGTCTCTGGCTGAAATATATGTACTATCACATCCTTTATATCTATCAGAACCCACTTTCCTGTATTAAGTCCTTCTATATTAAAACCATCGCTGGTGTGACTTTTTAATTCTTGCGAAAGGTTGTCAGCTAATGATTTCACATGTCTCATAGAAAGACCAGATGCAATTATCATATAGCGCGCTATATCTGTCTTCCCTTCTAGATCTATGACATGTATTTCTTCAGCTTTATCTGCATCTAACTTTTGTACAGTTATATCTCTGATTTTTTCAGCTGTATACATGGTATTTGAAGTAGCTTTTGTATCCATCTTATTTAATCTATTACTCTCTATACTATATTCTATTGAATGATTTTACACAAATTTATATGGTATATGCAAAATACAAAAACGGTCGCGATGAATTGCAGACTGTTAAACAAAAATTTATAAATATGAATGCAAATTTTTTTCTAGAAAAAGCAATTAGTGAATACCAAACAAATGCCTTTGAAATATTTTACTTCAATCTTTTTGAAAAAGAAGAACTCGAATACGTCACTAGTTCTATAATCTAATTTAAGTTACTTGACACTATATGGCCATGTTTCTTATCTATAATCCTGTAACCAAAAGTCATTATGTAAGCCTTTTTAGTCTAATATTCCATATTACTTCCCGGATTTCTTTACAAATATGCAAAAGTATTAGGCGCAGAAATTAACTTGTACTATCAAAAATTATGCAATCAAAATCCGTGCGCGGGCTTGCTTAAGGTAGCGCCATATCAAAATACTTTTTAGTATTCACAATCTTTGAGTTTTAACTGCGTCAGTTCTTATAAATGAGACCAATTGTATACCAAAGCGTGCCATACTTCAAGTGCCGCGTTATATTGAAATCCAAATAGCTTTTATAGCATAAATCTTAGGATTTATATGGATTGCAGGCAAGCATTAGACGGCGCGTACTACTTGTACTCTCAAAAATCATGCCATGAAAATCCATAAGATTTTTGGCAATGTTGCCACACATAAATCATGCGCTTTTTAGAGCTATGATGCATGCAACTACCTAATGTTTTTCGATATTCTGATTGCGCAACTAAGGCACTTATTGGATTTAGCACTGCTTCATCTACTCATGTTCTAGCTCTTCATTTAATAATATAATACATAAAATTGAAGGAACTGATAGCATGCTAGAAAATACAAAAAAATACGTCCATCCAACATTAGAAGCTATAACACCAGAAAATGAACAAAATATCGCTCTTGACATACCAGATAGCGCTATAAGGATAGAATAATGTGTAGCAAAAAATCTTGAATCGCGACAAAGGAAGCACATGTAATGTATTAATGCGACATTACAAATGCTGCTGCAAAAACTTTCTGCTATGGAGACAGATGCCATCAAAAAGTCGTTTTTGACGCTGTGTACAAGAATTATGAATAATAGATTAGTAACTGCAGCCATAACCTCAGCTACAAGTAACACCTTCCAAAGCTTTGCAATTTTTAACAAATAAGCACCAGCAACTGTTCCAAAAGCAACTCCTATAACACTACTAACTTGTGAAAAACCAGCTATCTCTGGCTTAGAAAAGCCTATCTCTGTCAAAAATGGGATCAGCATTACATCTATAAATCCATCACTTAGCTTATAAAACGATAAAACCGGTATTATATAATATAAGCGAGGGATTTGAAAAACTGTGGAAAATGCATTATATACATTAGTGCGGAACCAACCGCCAAATGATGATATACAATGATCACCTCTTACTCTTTTATCATCTCTTGAAAAGAAAAGAGTCACCATACATACTAAAATTGGTATGATCATCACTAGAAAAACCAACCGCCACGATATAAAAGAAGCAAGATATAGGCAAAAACCTCCAGCAAATAAAAACCCAACTCTAAAACCCCAAATTACAACTGGATTTCCAATAATCAACTGTTCTCTGGAAAATAGCTCCATCTTATATGCTTCAAGACATATATCATAGGTAGCACCAAAAAGTGATATTAAAAGAGTAAGTACAAACAGGCTCTTAATGTTACTCACGTCAAGAAAAGCTATAAATACCATACAGATGATCAATAGCACCTGCATAGATATCATCCATTCTTTTCTAGCACCAAAGTTTTCGGGAAATACTTTAATTCGACAAGAATCTACTAAATATGCCCAAACGTATTTGAACGAATATGGCAACATTCTTAAAGAAAGAAGGCCTATAACTTCCAGAGAAACAGCGTGATCATTCAATAATGCAGTCACTGTAAGCACAAGCAACCCATATACAACACCACTACTTACGCTCATTAAAAAGCCGGTGATATAGCGATTTATAAACGCTCCGTTAAAGATAATACTCATAAGCTGATTTAATGAGCTAAGCTCAGCATCTCTCGACTAACATCTCTTTAATCGATGCGATCGCCTTTGCAGGATTTAAATGTTTAGGACATGTCTTAGCACAATTCATTATTGTGTGGCAACGATAAAGACGCATAGAATCATCAAGAAAATCCAACCTTTCATCTCTAGCCTCATCTCTACTATCAACAAGCCATCTATAGGCTTGTAATAGTACAGCAGGTCCAAGGTATTTATCCCCATTCCACCAGTAACTCGGGCAACTAGTTGAGCAACATGCGCATAGGATGCACTCATATAGACCATCCAACTTCGCTCTATCAGACTCAGACTGCAGTAGTTCAACACCTGAATGCGCTTCACTTTTATTTTGCATCCAAGGCTTTACTGACGTTAATTGTTTATAAAAATTTGATAAATCTGGTACCAAATCCTTTACAACAGGCATATGTGGAAGTGGATAAACTTTTACATCACCTTTTATCTCATCTATATGCTTAATACACGCAAGTGTATTAGTTCCATCTATATTCATTGCACAACTACCACACACCCCTTCTCTGCAAGAGCGCCTAAAAGTTAATGTGCTGTCTATTTCATTTTTTATATATATGAGCGCATCCAATACCATAGGACCATACTTTGTAGGGTCTATTACATAAGTATCTAATGTAGGATTCTCTCCCTCATTCCCAGCATATCTGTATATTTTAAATGTTCTAGAAACAGCACTATCTGAGCAAGAATATTCTTTACCCTTAAGAACTTTAGAATTTTTTGGCAATGTAAAATGAACCATAGACGACCCTAAAAACACTAGATGATATAAAAACATACACCATATATAGCGGATAGTATAACTTTTACAGGAAATGAGCAAATATTTTATGGCAATTGATAAATTTTGTCACCTTACACTAGCTCAGGAAATGAACCGGTAATTATACGCTGTATACTTAGATCATATAGAGTAATAGCTCTTCTGATATGGCCAAATTCCTCTAATGCCAACCTCTCAGATGACAAAAATCTCTCAGTATCAACTCCTCTATAAATAGCAGTATTAAAATACCTAGCTTTTAATGCAATTTTTTTTAAATAATCAGGCGTTGCAAGCAATCTTTTATCGCTTTGACTCAAATGATATAAGTTAATCCCTCTAAAATTACGAGCTGATATGCAAAGATCCGCACTGTCTTTCACAATATATTGCAAACTATCCATCCATATCCTGAATCCCAAATACTTGAAAATTTCTATTTCCCACTGATTAGGTAATAGTAATATTTCTTTTCCATCCACATACCAATATTTCTTAGTTTGTAATACATCCTCTTTTTTACCTATAAAATGTATTACACATTCATCAGAAGAAATATTGATATCCTGCAATAATTTGATAAGAGTCGAAGCCCAAAGTAACGTGTCAGGAAAATCTTTTAACGCAATGAATATCGGATTTTCTTTAGGGAATACTAGTTTAAACTGCTGGATCTGCTGCTCTAAATTTAATGGATTATTAATTGGATCAAATAACAAATCCCCAAATAAATTCATAGAGCCAATAACATATATCAGTTTTGCATTTTCTATACTCAAGATTCTTTTGATGCCCATAATATGACCTATATGCATGGGCTGTCTTCTACCTATTGATATTATATATTTAGGTGAAACTAAACTGACATCACCTACATTATAAATATATTCCACAAGCAAGAACTGTAATGATTAAACCATTCGCTCTACTGCTATATTAATATAACATTAGCATTAGATTTTTGCAGCAAAATGTACACAAAACACACATTATACTTAAATACACTTTAAAACACAAAATTCAACCAAATAACATAGCAGCTTGATAAAATGACACAGCAATTATATATGCTATTGCAGTCGACCACACACTGCTTAATATTGCCCACTTTAACCCTATTTCATTTGCTATGACAGCAAATACAGAAACACATGGAAAATATAATAATATGAATAACATGTATGCAAAAGCTGTTGCTTTACTACCAAAAGCTTCTCTTATTTTCTTGATTGTTGAGTTTTCAACACTCATCTCGTTTAAAAATTCTTGAGAACGAGAGTTATAATCATAGTCAAATTTAAAAATGGAAAAGGCACTTGCAAATGCACCTTTAATATTTTCTATAGTATCTGTAAATGCATCATGAAATAATTCCAAAAAGTTGCGACTCTCGTCGCTAATTACATTTTGGCTACTTGAGTATAAAGAATTCAGCGTACCAACCACTACTTCCTTTGCAAGTAACCCTGTTATAACACCAACTGTTGCTTGCCAATTCTCACGTGCAAGACCCATAGGCTCAAATACTGGAGCTATTATTTTGCTTGATGCAATTAATATACTATCGCAGCGTTTTTCTTCACCTTTTTCAATATTTTGCATGCAACTACTGACTTTCTCGCCACGCAGAGTAAAAATATTCAGCAAGTTTAATACAAAACAAATCAACACTATCAACTTACCAGCACCAAATACAAAATCCTTTGCTCTCATATATGTTTTATCTAGCAAGCTTCGCATGCTTGGCAACTGATAATTTGGTAGGATCATTAAGAAATGTACGTCTGGAGTATTTTTTATCATCTTGCTGGTAATATGAGCTGTAATTAGCCCAGTTATTAAGCCAATGAAATATAACAACAAAATTATAATAGGACCGCTTGATGAAAAGAACGTCATATAAAATAGCACAAAAACAGAGAGCCTAGCACTACATGACATAAACGGCATCATCATAATAGAAACAATTCTTTGTTCTCTTGCACTTAAGGACCTGGTCGCAACTATTGCAGGAACATTGCAGCCAAAGCCTAATATAAGAGGAATAAATGCATGTCCGGAAAGCCCAACTTTATTCATTAATCTGTTCATAAGTAAAGCAGCTCTTGCAAAATAACCAAATTCCTCAAGCGCAGAAAAAATAAAATACAACGCAGCTATTAACGGAACAAAAGAAGCTACTACAACAATTCCAGAACCAATTCCATATGCAAGAAGTAAAATAGTCTCATCAGGCGCATCTAGCATATGCAATACTTTTGATGTACCATGCACAAATATAATTTCAGCAATAGATTGAAAAAATGACTGAAATGCTCCACCAAACAATATGCTAAAGCTGAAAATAAAATACATAACAAATGCAAAGATGACGATACCACAAAATCTATTAAGTAGTATCGCATCTAACTTCTGCATAAACTGTGGCTTTTCATTCTCTTCCGTCTTAGCCATGACTTGTTCTAATATCGCATCTACACATTTATACCTAGAATCTGAGATTAAACTCTTCAGATCACTAGAAGCAGCAGTAATACCTGAAAAATAGCTTACAACAATTGAATCTAAGTGTTCGGCTGAAAAATCACATGTTAGATTAATCCCTAATTTTTCAATTACTCCATAACCTTCTTCAACTAGTTTCAACGCAACCCAATGCTTTGAATAACCTATATTCTCATATGAAATAGAGCTGGAAACAGCATTAACAAGCGCTACCAAATTTTTATCGTAGTTTTTTATACTGTAGATATTATCACTACCTGCAACTACTCCTGACTTTTTTGCAATTAGCGCACATAAATTCAAAATTCCATTATCTTGTTTTGCAGAAATCTTCACAGTGGGAACACCAAGCAATTTGCTTAACTTATCAGCGTCAAGCAAATTATAGTTAGAAACCAAATCAGCCATGTTTAACGCTAACACATGACACATACCCATCTCAATTAGCTGCATAGTAAGGTAAAGTGAATAACGCATATTGCTGCTATCAACAACGTTAATCACAATATTTTTTTGATTTGTTTCTTTATCTTGCTCGACTTTATAAAAATTGGAAGACTCAATTTTCGCGAGTAATGCATCAATTGCAACCCTTTCATCTTGATTAGCTTGATTAGAAACAATAGAGATAGAAGATACACCAGGTAAATCAACAAGGTTAATTATATCATTATCTATTATAAAATGCCCATGATGCTCCTGTACAGTTACACCAGACCAATTCCCTGTTTTCTCGCTTTTACCTGTAAGCAAATTAAAAAGCGTGGATTTACCTGAATTTGGAGCCCCGACTAAAAGAGCGCTAACACTATCGCTCATCGCTAAGCACCAATATGTGTTTAGCAACCTCATCATTTATAGCAAGCTTCATGTTATCAAGCTTCACTATGAGATTACTATAGTATCTATGTAAAACTTGTACAGATGAGCCTGGAATAATACCTAAACGTATGCATTTCTCTAAAAGAGGTCCGCTGAGATCAATATATTCAACTCTAGCAACCTCACCTTTTTTAATTGAAGAAAGATTTACAGCAGAGCCAGCACAATGATCGCTCTCATTCTTCATAAAAAATTTCCTGAAAAAACTTAATAACTGCATAAGAACCTATAGCAATCTAGTAGTTTATAAGAACCAAGCCTGCATTTAGCAAAGGCTTAAGTTATACTAGGCTAATCCATATATAAAAAACCATTTTACAGTCGCAAAACAGCTCATATAAAGGGTGCCATCAAGTGCATTATACACCTATCGCAAATGATTTGCAATTGCAATTGCTATACAATATATAAGTCTGAAGCCAGATTAAATGCCATATGCTACAGAATCATTAACACTATTACCTCTTAAAGTCTCTTTAATTTTCAATATATCTTGAGCAACACTAGAATTATCGCTAATTTTACGTTCAATCTGCTTTATTGAATATATTACAGTTGCATGATCTCTTCCGCCTAATTTTTTTCCTATTTCCTGAAGAGAACAACTCGTCATATCTTTAGCCAAATAAGCAACAACTTGCCTGGCAAGCACAGACTTTCCAAAACGATGCTTTGTTAATATATCTGACTTATTCATATTATAAAAATCTGCCACTGCGTCCAGTAGTGCAGTAATAGAAGGTTGCGATACAGAAAATGCAACAATAGCATCTCTAAGCAATGACTTAACATTTTCAAGCGTGATAGCAATACCTGCGAAACTACAATGCGAAAGAACTCTATATAAAGCTCCTTCCAATTCTCTTATACTGGTAGAGATTTTGTCTGCTATGAAATTCATTATTTTCGGATCTATCTCTGTATTCAATAACTTGGCTTTACTCTGCAGTATCTTTAATCTCAAATCAAAATCAGGATTTTGTATCTCAACAGATATAGAACTCACCAATCTAGATTTGATCCTAGCTTCCAGAGGCAATTGATAAGGCGGTCTATCAGATGCAATCACAATCATTTTATTAGCTTCAACTATTGCATCAAATGTCTGCGTAAATTCTTTCTGAGTACTATTTTTATCACATATGAATTGCAAGTCATCTAAGAGTAGTATATCTGAAGATCTTAGGTGTTCTCGAAACGCAAGCAGCTGATTTGCTCTAACAGCGTTTATATAGTTATTCATAAAACGCTCGACTCCAAGATATGATACTTTCTTCTCGGGATGATGAGAAACCATGTAGTTTGCTATAGCTTGCAACATATGTGTTTTTCCCATGCCAACATTGCCATGTATGTATAAGCAACGAGGCATATGTTTAGCCTGCAAAATTTCACTACATTGTATCAAGTTATATGCTGCATTGTACGCGATTTGATTACTACTTCCGCATACAAAATTCTCAAACGTAAAATGTGAATTTAGCTTAGAAGTTTGGGTAAAATTACATATTACTTTTGCAGAATCACTACCTGTGAAATAAGGATTAGACTCAACAATGTCACGCTTCACAACATCACTACATACTTGAATATCGAGACGCTCTATGCTCTTGTCTAGAGTTGTGATAAATTTTCGAATCTTCGCTAAATAATTAGTAACAACCCACTCGCGAACAAATTTAGTCTTAACCGTAACTATCAATATACCATCTTTCAGCTCTTTAAAGGCCATATCTTTGAACCAATGCTCAAAGATTGACTCTCCATATTCAGGCAAAAGCTGCTCAAGCACCTGATTCCAAATCTCTTGTCCATGAGACTCAACATCAACTATTTGCACTGCGTTACGGTTCATACGACCTTCCCTTTTTGATGCTTAAGAAATTTAAGAATACTCTCAATCAAGCTGCTTTACCTTCGCAAAGCAGAATTACACTTTCTGTGTGAAATACTAACCGCAAATTTAATACGGTCAGGACTCAGTACACATACCAATCTTGATTAAAGATAAAACTTGATGTAGCTATTTACAAAGCCTCTACATATAAAACTAACTAAGTCATACTCAACTATTTCAATGAACAAATAACTTAAGTTAGTACTGTATTATTAGAACGCTAAGTCTGTCTCCATGGAAGAGCAGAAGCTTTCCAACCATTTATAAAACCTCTTTGATAATTCATATCCAACTCTCCTTCAAAACCATATTCAATATTATAACATCTGGTATAACCATTTCTCATCAAATAGACACCAGCTTCCATAGACCTAGCACCAGATCTGCACATCAGAATAATAGGTACGTTTAAATCAGTAATTCGACTCCTCACATCTTGCAGAAAATTCTCATTTTGCTGCATATCAGGCAAAGTCCTCCAGGATACGAAGTGAACTCTATTTTCACCAAATTGTACCAATGGAATACCTACAAATTTCCACTCCTCTTTTGTGCGTACATCCAACAAAACAACGTCGCTGTTTAACATCAACATATCCCAGGCTTCACTAGCAGAGACAGACTCAACTGAACCATCAGGTCTTGAAGATACAAACTTCGACAATCCATCTAAAATTCCCATAAACAAAGTATCTATCAAAAAATTATCGCACCTCAACACCGAGACACGAAACCCCTCTGGGCGACGGAGGGTAACATGCTTCAGTAATTATATCAAGAATTCATACGCTAAAATATATAACTTTAACATACCATTTCCAACCACAAACTAATGTTACAAATTTGGCAAGATTGCTTCTTATTTAATGAATCACCGATACACAGATCTATAGCTATGAAATAGTATGACAAACAGCTACTAATAGTTTAGCATCAAATAGCAATCGTTCATTTTTGTCGCACAATTAGATTTGGCTATTGCATCACAAGCTACATGTTAGATGCCACTAGATATCATAAAACCTACAAACCTTTCAACAGATAACAGGACACAGTCTGCGGAATTGATACTATTTCAGCTGCAGTAAATTCAATCAAAAACAAACAAATTTATAATGACATATTTGCCTAACATATCATCAATCGTAAAGCCATTTTATATATCTTTTTCAAAATAAATGTATTGACTTGAGTCTCTACCAGGATGCTACTTGGTTCTAAACGAATTATGAATTTTCACATATATAAATGCAGCATTTTTCCATCTTGCCATGTAATTTAAAGGCATAACACTACATAAATAAACTTAGATGCGAAGAGAGACCTCTAGAATTTTTAAAAAATCATATGCAAAGTTGCATCCTAAAAATCAAACATAATATAAGAAGTACTAAAGCATCAATTCCATCTAATATCTCTTCATAAACACCTTGTATCCATTCAAAAATCCAAAGCGCACAGGCATATTAGAAACCTTCCTTTTCTAGGCTTTTGCCTACTTAATGAAGCCATACATTAGACCTCTTGCATAACCATATAAATTGATTAAAATCCTTGATTTTATCAAGGATAACATGAAGTTTGAAAACATCAAAGATGAATACGCAGAAGAGTTTCGCAGGCTTACTGGCATTAAACGAGGAACGTTTGAAGTTATACTAAGTATATTAAAAGAAGCTGAAGCTATTTTAAAGTCTCAAGGTGGAAAACCCAATAAATTGGCTTTAGAAGATCGATTACTCATGACGCTTGAGTACTTGCGTGAATACAGGACATATTTTCATATTTCCCGCAGTTATGGAATAAGTGAAAGTGCCTGTTATCGTAATATACGTTGGATTGAAGATACTCTAATTAAAGATAAACGATTTTCACTACCTGGACGTAAAGCATTACTAAAAAGCGATTCTGAATACGAACTTGTGTTAATTGATGCTACTGAAACACCGATAGAACGACCTAAAAAAAACAGAAGCACTTTTATTCGGGAAAAAAGAGGCGACATACTCTAAAAACTCAGCTTATTGTGGATAAAAGGAAAAAAGAAATCATTTGCACTAATTTTTCTAATGGCAAGCGTCATGATTTCAGGTTATTTAAAGAATCCGGAGTTCACATCCACCCTGAGATTAAAGTTCTTACAGATACTGGTTATCAAGGCATTGATAAGTTGCATTATAATTCAGAGTTACCAAAGAAAAAGACAAAAAAGCGACCACTAAGCAGGAAAGATAAAAAGAAAAATCGTCAATTGTCTAGTGAACGTGTTTTAAATGAAAACGTCATAGGCATGATCAAACGATTTAAAATTATCGCTGATCGTTATAGGAACAGAAGAAAACGATTCGGTTTAAGGTTTAATTTACTTGCTGGTATCTATAACTTTGAGCTTTAAATAGGTTATGCAAGAGGTCTATTGTAAGGCTTCACATATGGCAAAACAGGTACCTAAAAAGTATAAAGAATGATCATATGACTTACTATTAATACAACGAAATTTACTCTTCTATTCTATTGAAGTAATATTAACAGAACAGATATGAATTCACGCAAGAGTTGTATTCATTTGTAAAATAAGCAAATATTTCATTTGTCATGCTAAAACCAGTTACAGACTTGCAATTAGTAATGAATACACGTTATACTGTCTGTACGTAGAAGCTTATACAGTGAGACGGCACAAAAAGATCTGCAATAACAATTAATATATATATAAAGATGATCTTGAGATTTATAATGCTGCTTTGCAGCTCATTCGGCTTAATCTTCATAGCAACTGTTTTAATTGCAGCAGTTCTTATATCTGGCTACGACCAGAATTTTACAGGTATAATCGCCAAAGCATTTGGTAGTATAAGAGGTTTTTTCTCAGATGTCGGGATCAATATCCCAAATCTTGGCACCATTGATTTAGGCAAATCGGATCTCTTACAAAAGATAAAAGATGGTGCGTCTCAGGTTGATTTTAAAGGCAATGGCTCTTAGATTATTTTCTCATCATGAATGGAAACGGATTAACTGCTGCACAATCACAAGCGCATTTTGAAGGAGTAAAATCCGATTTTCTTTCTGCTATCTCTGCACAACCCACACTTGATTTCAAGATAATAAACAGAGCGTTGGAGTTTGCTACCGGCGCACACTCCGGGCAAATTAGAAATTCTGGAGAATTATATATCACCCACCCAATAGCAGTTGCGCAGATCTTAATAGATCTAAAGCTAGATACTAACTCTATAGTTGCAGCGCTATTACATGATGTAGTCGAAGATACTGACATTCTGATCGATGAAATAGAAAAAAACTTTGGAAATGACGTAGGAAAATTAGTATTTGGTCTTACCAAACTAGCAAAAATAGCATATCAACCAACACATATACGACAAGCTGAAGATTTTGGAAAGCTCTTAGTAGCGATGTCTGAAGACATAAGAGTATTGCTGATAAAGCTCGCAGACAGACTGCATAATATGAGAACACTATCTGCTGTCAAGAATATTGATAAACAAAAACGTACAGCATATGAAACAATTGAAATATATGCACCACTAGCAGAAAAGATCGGCCTGCATAACATGCAAAATGAAATGCAAGACCTCGCATTTGCAGCGCTTTATCCTGACATTAGAAATTCAATACTAGGTCGCCTCAGCTTTCTAAAAACAAAAGGTGCTGCGCTTGTAGAGGATATCAAAAAAGAAATCAAGGAATTGCTACAAAATTATAATATAAATGCTGAAGTAAGCGGTCGAGAAAAAACTTGCTACTCCATATGGCGAAAAATGGAGAATAAGAAAATTTCCTTTGAACAGCTAGCAGATATTATGGCATTTCGCATAATAGTCTCAGATGAAATTGAATGCTACAGAGTGCTCGGAATAATACATACATCCTATAAATGCATCCCTTATGGATTTAAAGATTATATAAGCAACAAAAAACAGAATGGTTATCAGTCGCTACATACTACGGTGATAGGGCCAAAAAATAATTGTATAGAGATCCAAATACGTACAGCAGAAATGCATAATATAGCAGAATATGGAGTTGCTGCACACTGGTCATACAAACACAACTCAGGTGTTATTACTGAAAAATTACATTTTCAGTGGATACACGAGTTGCTTGAAATTCTAAGACACACATCAAATCTTGGTGAATTTCTAGAAAACACCAAGTTAAACATGTATAAAGATCAAGTTTTTTGCTTCTCTCCGCAAGGTACTTTAGTGGCATTGCCTAAGAATGCAACACCTGTAGATTTTGCATTTGCTATTCACTCAGATATTGGACTCAGTTGCATAGGTGCAAAAGTGAACAATAAAGCTGTACCTTTAAATTCATTTTTAGAAAATGGAGATCAAGTTGAAATCATAAGAGGAGAGAAATTAGCCCCTTCTCAATCTTGGGTGAACTTCGTTGCAACTGGTCGCGCAAGATCTGCAATTCGTAAATTCATTAAGCAAAATCAAATTGCAGAATTTATTAACCTCGGAAGAGTAATTCTATTTAATACACTAAAAAGTGTTGATATACCATATAATGAGCATGAATTCTCAAAAATCCTGCCGATACTAAAGAAAAATTCTATAGATGACCTGTTATTTGCAGTTGGCAACGGAATGTTAAATGCACAGGACATTATTATGGCCATGGATGCCTATAAAAACGGTTTTAAGGAACAATCAAACCCTCTGACATTTTTTGCAAAGTTAGGTATTAGAAAACTTGGTATTACAAAAAAGATACAGCAATCTCTACCAATAGAAGGCTTAATAGCAGGTATGACAGCTAGATTTGCAAATTGCTGTAATCCTCTACATGGCGATAGAATTGTTGGAATTATCACAGAGGGCTCTGGTTTAATGGTACACATTGTAGATTGCAAGGTGTTAGATCATTATATTCAAATGCCTGAAAAATGGGTTGGACTCTCTTGGAGTGATGCTGGCAACCTTGAATTTATCAGTAGATTAAATGTTGCTGTTACAAATAAACAAGGAAGCCTCGCAGAAGTTACAAAAGTAATCGCTCAAATGAGTAGTAATATCACAAATATAAAAGTAAAATCTAGATCACAAAACTTCTTTGAATTTTTAATAGATCTAGAAATAGAAAATCTTGAACAATTACAACATATAATTAGCTCACTTAGAAGTCTTGAGTGTGTATATTCAGTATCAAGAGTCATGGGTTATTAGGCACTGCCTTCATAAGTGTACACGGCGCGGATTTTGAGAGCACGATTTTCTAGATCCCTGTCTCAAATACTTTTATATGTTTGCGAAGAAATTAACGAAGCAATATAGAAAATTAGGATAAAATGGTCTGCGCAAGTGGCTTTGTGAGCAGTACTTAGATTATAGGTTAATGCGAATGCTAATTATTTTATAATTGGCAACTCACATTATAATATGATATCCAAGAAATCTACAGTAAACTAACTACAAACTTTATCTTCAAGTTTTGAATAAAAATCGATGACCGATAAGCTAAGGAACACTAAACATATACGTAGTAAAATAGAACAATTGCGCAAAGATATAGAACGACATAATTTCTTATATTTTAATCAGGATAATCCTGAGATTTCTGATATGGAATACGATATTCTCGTTGAGAAATTAAAAAATCTTGAACTGCAGTATCCTAAATTAGCTAAGGCACACAATGTTGGAGCACCTCCTAGCAATAAGTTTATTAAAAGAGCACATACATATCAAATGTTATCGCTTGGCAATGCATTTTCACTTGAAGACGTAAGAGATTTTATAACACGTATAAAAAAATCAACCAGCTCAGAAGGTTTTATCCCACTAAGATGCGAACTTAAAATAGATGGACTTTCCTTTGCAGCAATTTATAAAAATGGAAATTTATCATATGCTTTAACCAGAGGAGATGGAACATTCGGCGAGGATGTGACTGCCAATGTCAAAATGTTAAGTAGACTACCGCATTCTGTGGATGAAAAATGTGATTTCGAAGTTCGTGGCGAGATATACATTAAAAAGCCAGATTTTCTAATTCTCAATCAAGAACGAGAACTCGCTGGCGAGTCTTTATTCGCTAACCCAAGAAATGCAGCATCAGGTTCTATGAGACAGCTTGACGCAAGTATAGTGAAAACAAGACGATTACATTATTTTATTTGGGGTGGTATTTTTGATACCGTCAAAACTCAATCAGAAATGTTAGAAAAATTTGCTAGCCTAGGATTTTGTATTGAGCAAAATTGGAAAATAGCAAATAGTCAGGAGGAAATAGAAGAATATTATGAAAGAATAGAGTCAATTAGGCATTCTCTTGAATATGATATAGACGGGTTAGTTTACAAGGTTAATCATATAGATCTGCAAAACTACCTCGGCACAACTGCTAAAGCTCCAAGGTGGGCGATAGCACATAAATTTTCTGCAAAGAGTGCAAAAACAAAAATTGAAGAAATAGTTACACAAGTTGGACGCACTGGAGCAATAACACCAGTTGCATTGCTTTCCCCGGTAAATATAGGTGGCGTTCTAGTCAGCAGAGCAAGTCTACACAATGAAGATGAAATAATAAGAAAAGATATAAGAGTAGGAGATATTGCAATTGTAGAACGCGCCGGAGACGTCATTCCATATGTGAAGGAAGTCATGACTGAATCAAGAAATGTCGAATTACCTAAATATTTTTTACCAAGCAAATGTCCATCTTGTGGAGCAAATATAGCATCAGATAATGATAGCGCGGCTATACGAAGGTGCACAAATCAAAGAAGCAAGTGCCGCGGGCAAATCATTGAATATTTAAAATATTTCGTCTCAAAAGCAGCTTTTAATATAGAGGGAATTGGAGCAAAACAAATAGAAGAATTATATGAGAATGGGAAAGTAAAAATAGCAGCAGATATATTTAGACTAGAGGAAAATGAAAGGCTACTTGAAAACAGCTTAAGTAGAGATTCACTACTAAATTTCCAAGGTTGGGGTAGAAAATCATTAGAAGCTTTATTCAGCGCTATTCAAAAATCAAGAAATATTTCGCTAGAGAAGTTTATATACTCACTTGGCATTAGAAGCGTTGGAAAATCAGCAGCGAAGTTACTCTCAGCTCGCTACTGCAACTTTGACAACTTCTTTTCTGCTGCAAAAAATTTAGATGAAGAAGATTCGATAGACATTAACGGACTTGGACCAATAACCACTGCAGAAATTAGAAAATTCTTTCAAGATCAATCAAATATAGCAGAGATAGTTGATCTTGTTAAATATGTAGCAATTGAAGAATACGCATCTTTGAACAACACTAATACATTGCCACTTTTTGGAAAGAAGATTTTGTTTACTGGCACACTCAAATTAAAAACCAGGGATGAAGCAGAAAAATTAGCGGTAAAAAATGGAGCCACAATAACAAGTAGTGTCACAAAAAATTTAGACTACCTAGTTGTAGGCGAAAACCCTGGTTCAAAGCTTCAAAAAGCTGAAAATATAGGCGTAAAAGTTATAGATGAAAGCTCATTTTATGAGATCGCCGGTTCACTTAGTCTATCCGTCAAAAATTGATTTGCGCAAGCAAATAAATTTTTGTGGAGAAGTGGAGTGTGCAAAAATTAGCCCAGTACTTAGCTCTGCGCTAATTTTTGTATATATTAATTCTACTTTCACAAAATCCGCAAGGTTTTTGCGTTTATTATAACATTTTCTTACGGATTTAAAGCGCTATTTTCGCGCTCCAAGCACCATTTCATACTTGTTCCGAGAACTTTTGGCGCGCGTACCTATATAACATTAAAGTCAAAGTTCTTTTGCATACTATAATCTTATAGCACTTGACAATACTCAATAGAGCTTATGTCAATCGCAACATCTTGCATATATTTAGCAGCAGCTTCTTTGATTAAACCGGCATCGTAATCAAATTGTTGACTTTGATGTAACTCACCATCTTCACTATACCTTTCAAAGACCATAGCTTTTACTTGCTCAACAGTATAGAAAAATTCCTGATTTCCATATTGATCTAAAGCAATATCAAAGATATGAGGCTGAACCAAATCATTATGAGACGATTTTACAAACACCCCCGTATTCCACTGTTTTGCATCATTATTCAATGTTTCACTTTCTTTACTGTAATCATTCTTTTCTATCGAACTCTCTTTGCTTTCTCTTACTTCATCACTGCTGATATCTTCATCATATAAAACAAGATTCAACAAACCGGCTAGTTTATTATATATTGATTTCACAGTCAGCATATATTTTTTCGATAGCAAAATATGTTGATACGCCATATTTTTTAATTGGGTTACAACTTCTTCTTTACTCTGAATAATATCACTAAAAGTTTTATTATCTATATTTTCAACGCTCAATAACAAATTTGCTGCTAAATTAGCTCTAAGCTCTTTGCAATATGATTGTAATTGCATACTATTTTGTGCAGTCGCAACAGCATGACCTATTTCTATATTCAGTAGATTTAAATGATCAAAAAGAACAAAAAGCTCAACAATGACATTTGGTTCCTCACAACCCAATGCTTGATTCGCGACTAAGCTTAGTAAATCTCCTAATCTTTCATATGGTAAAACATTGTATTTTTCTAAGTAATTTTTTAAAAACTGCACACAAACTTGATAATCCCTCACCTGTATTCTAATATTATCTAGAAGCTGGTCCAATAAATATATAACATAACTCTGTGCAACATTATTTTGCACTGGAATAGATTCATCACTAGCATCCTCTTCTTTAATTCCATGATCATTTACTTTCATAGCATAATAGCCTTGAAAATTAACAGGAACACTATTTTGATTCTCAATATAATATTTTGCAAAGTTATTGATAGGAATACCTCTTTCCATCTCTGAATTTTTAATATCATGAGATTGACAAAAGAAATTATTATAATATCTATATTGGTCTAGCCATGTATGAGTTTGCATTGGCAATGATATATTACCAACTCTCTTATCAGATACTTGTTCCTTATCTTCAACAGACTCTTCTTTCAAGTCATTTTCAATATTCTCAGCAAAGCTACTATAGCCTGAATTTCTTGGATTAGTGTCACAATCTTCATCTAACGCAAGCATATTAATGCCCAAAAGATCTTTAATCATCTTTTTTACTTCATGCTTTTTATGCAATTTAGCCGATATATATGCTGCTTTTGCATTAAAAAAATCATTCCACTCTTCGCTTCCATCAAGCGTTCTATTGTCATTCATTTGAATGTCATCATGTTCATGTAACACTTGCATATTAAAATCTAAAATATCTTCATTTGAATCTTGAACTCTATTGCGCTTTTCTATAAAAGAACTTGAATTATCCTTTATTGTTACATCAAAATATTGAGCTTCTATCAAATGCTGCTGTACACCTTCTAAATCTCCTTCATTTCTCTCAAGCCTAGTTATAGGTGTTTCATTATCTAAAATAATACGCCAGTCCTCATTTCTAATATCGGATAAATCGTTATTTTGCAGTCCATGCTCTTCAATAATATCCTCTTCTTTCTTTACACTCGTGTCTGCCACAACTTCTTCTACTCTCTGAATATCGACTTTATCTTCTGTAAAGTTAATATCTTTATTATATATAACCTCTTTTTTCATATAATTATTCCTTTTTACTGCATTTAGAAATTTTATAGCCAGAATCTATATCAAAAAAAAATAGAACAATACAATACTACAACATTATAATATATTAATTTATTATTATATTAATCTTTTATTACAAATCCAGATATATCTACGATATAGAATAACATCTAACACTCTATTTACAGGATTTTCTATATATTTAATAATCGCTTAGAATTAAACTTGATGGTTTTTAATGAATTATTCTCATATAACAGGATTATCCCTTTAAGATCATAATTCAAGCAATTTTAAATAGTTAGCTTATTTAATGACCATTAAATGTCATTGACTAGTAAACACAACAACTTATTTTGCATATCTATTATTATGCGATAGAACGTTTGTATTGTATGCTCTATCAGCCCATAAAATAAACCTTGCAAAATTCCTACAAAAAACTTGTCAACATATTAGTACAAACTACGTTTTTTCACTTGTTCCTTTGCAAAACAGTAGTGATAACTCTACATTTAATATAAGTAAGAATGCCATAAGTTGATAAACTATATGAAACATGCTAAAAATCTCGCTTGAGAATTAGCAACATATATTACAGAATCTAATATTAAGATTATATTAAAGTATTTTTGTAGATATTTATAAAAAGCTCTTTTATATTGTGAACATAGCCTCGTGAACTAATGCAAATAGATGATTTTAAATTCACTGCATAATAAGTTACAATATTAGAATTAACGCAAGTTATGTTACGTTTTTACAATGTATAATTACAAAATCAGCAGAATCTCTTTTACTTTATCTTATGCGTCTATAATCAATCTTTGATGACCAGCACAACTGATATATTTTATATATTCATCTATAACATATATTAAGAGTTAGTGATTCTTTCGTTCAAATAGATTAAGCTGATCACAGAGTGGTAATAATGAAATTAAAATTCTTGAGATATGATGAGATGTTGTTGGTATAAAAGTAAGGTTTGTGATTTGAATGACATCAAATTTATAAAGAAAAACTATAGCATCTATATGAAATAATGCAGGCTATCTAGTAGATGTTTGATTCATTCCTGAAACTTAGTTATTATACTTCTTTAGCATAGACTAAAAAGCAGTAATTGAAGCATTTCAAGTTGTTATGCAATAATAGAAAAATACCAAATAAAGTATGGATGAAATTTATGCAAAATATTAAGTTAACATTACCAGAATTACCTTACTCACTTGATGCGCTAGCTCCATATATTTCAGCACAAACTGTAGATATACACTACAATAAACATCATCAAACTTACCTTAATAACCTTAATAATTTGCTACAAAACCACACGTTGAGTGGCAAGAAGCTAGATGATATAATTATGTTGAGCTACGATAATTCAAATGATGTTGCAATATTTAATAATGCAGCGCAGGTGTGGAATCATACATTTTATTGGAATTCCATGAAAAAAGGTAGCGGAACTCCAGTTGGAAAATTGCAAGATAAGATCAAAAGTGATTTTGGAAACTATGAGGCTTTCAAAGAAGAATTTACAAAAGTTGCTTTATCACAATTTGGTAGCGGGTGGGCATGGCTTGTTTTCGATCCATCAACAGAAAAGTTAAAGATCACAAAAACAGGAAATGCAAACCTTCCAATGATAAGCGGGCAACAAGCATTAATTACAATTGATGTATGGGAACATGCATATTACATTGATTATCAGAATAGGAGAATAGAATATCTGAAAAACCTTCTTGATAACCTAATCAACTGGGAATTTGCAAATCAAAACTTCTTGGCAATATAGTTAACATATGTGAATAATATAAGCATGTTAAATCCTTTTAAAAGCGCTGGAGTAGTAAATAATAAAACTAATAAAGAGGATGCTAAAATCCTAAAGAGTTGGTATCAAGAACGTTATGAATCCACCTTGATCCAACGCAATATTCTTTTTCTATTGCTTACAGTTGCAATTGGAGTGCTGGCAGCTTCTGTTTTTATAATAGGCTATATAAGAAGCACAAGATCTATAGAACCATTTGTTATTGAAATAGAAAAAAAGACTGGCGTTGCAACGGTTGTTGATCCAGTGACTGTAGCTGCTTACTCTGCAAATGAAGCAGTAAAAAGATATTTTGTAATGAAATATATATCTTCAAGAGAAGAATATTTCCAGTCTACGTTTTCTCAAAATTATTACACCGTTGTCAGGGTACTATCGACACCCAATGTATATTTTTCAGATTATAAACCAAAGTTCAGTTTGGCAAATCCAAATAGCCCATACAATATGTATGGACAAGCAAGCACTAGAAAAATATCACTGAAATCTATAATATTTCCAACTGAAAAATCCGCACAAGTTAGAATAATGATGGAGGTTTCTGGCGCTGTTACATCAAGATCTGACAAAATTGTCTTTTTAGAATTTGATTTTCAAAACGTTGAGATGAATGAACAAGAACGTTTGATAAACCCTCTTGGCTTTAGAGTTACACTTTATAGGATTGAAGATGAGAGAATACAGTAAAATATTTTTTGTAATATGTTTTTTGTCCATGCAATTTCCTGCTATGGATTTTGCACATGCAAACAAACCTATCACTACAGATAGTAGAATCAAAACATTTGTCTATAGTGAAAATGAAGTATTTCGAATAGTTCTCAATTATGGCTATCAAACTAGTTTAGAGTTCGCAGACGGAGAAGAAATTAACACCATTTCTGTAGGGAACAATTATGCATGGCAACTTTCTCCAGTAGGGCGCAGACTTTTTATAAAGCCACTCGAAGATGATATATTAACAAATATGACGATCATCACAAATAAACGCACATACCAGTTTGAATTGCAATCTAAGCTGCCGTATGGTGCTATAGATGACGAGCTTGTTTATGTCGTACGGTTCTTCTATCCAGATGAATATCAAGACACTATAAAACCTCAGCTAAGTAAAGTGAGGGAAACAGATACCGTTCCTGCTATCAGACCTTACAATTTCAATTATAGTGTTAACGGCTCTAACAATGCTTCCCCAACAAAGGTTTTTGATGACGGAATAAAAACATTCTTCTATTTTGGTAAGTATAGCTCTGCTAGAGCGCCAGTAATATCCTCTAAAAAAGATGGGAGGTTTTTAGAGTCATCTTTGAAAAAAGTGGGTAAATATTTTGTTGTAAACACAACTGCTGCTCAGTTTAGAATTTCATTAGATGGGGAAGTTGCTGAAGTTACTAATAACGAATTTACCAAGTAATGCAGATGGATAAAGATAAAAACGACGTAAATGAGGAAGTGCAAAACACTCAAGAAGGTGAACAGAGTGCTCAAGAACCCACTCTTGGTAATTATAGCAAGAAGGAGCCTGAATACCTACAGAATGAGGAATTTGACTCTCAAGACACAAAACACTCACCAAGTGAGCGCATAAAACCCTCAAAAACTGTTAATGAACAATTTTCTGCAGTGGCTGCAGCTCCTGCGCAGCGTAAGCTCATCTTAGTGTTTTGTGTAATAGCACTTATAGTCACAATATATTTTCTCTTCTTTAAAAATGATGCAAGTAATAAATTATCAGATCAAGATGGAAAAACTTACTCAAACAAAAACGAAATAATGAAGGAAGCTGTACCCGTTCCTCGTGCACCTGAAGTACAAGCTTCCACTCCACAACCTGCGCCAAAATTACCTGATATACCAACTCTCAAAGAGCCGTCACCACCAACTCCTCCCCCTGCTCCACCACCTCTACCTGCAGCCCCACCTGTTCAAAGTATACCGCTTCCAACAGCAAGTGGGCCTGACATCACAAAACCTTTTAACATCGATGACTTAGATAGCGATAAACAAAAAAAGTTGGAAGCAAGACGCAAATCTGGAATCATGGTAGTTGGCAGTGGTTCTGTTAAGTCGTTTATGGATACAAAAGACGATAAATCAAGCAAAAGTAGTGATTCATCTGCTGATGGCGATTCTAAAGAAAAAACTGATTTTTCTGGATTTTTAGGTTTTGGCAACGGATCTTTTGATGGTGGAACTATACAAAGTAGTCCTAGCGTCAAAGTAAATGCTACAAAAACTGAAGCATTAGATAGAACTCTATTGCAAGGCAAAATAGTGCATGCTGTACTAGAAACAGCTATAAACACTGATATTCCTGGAACATTAAGAGCACTAGTAACACGAGACACTTATGCTGAAAGTGGTAAAAGTGTGTTGATACCTAAAGGTTCAAGATTAATAGGTAGCTATCAATCAAGTATTGCAAATGGGCAGACTAGAGTAAATGTGGTGTGGGACCGTCTAATCAGGCCAGATGGAATTGATATAGCAATTGGGTCAGCTGCCACAGACCAATTGGGTAGAGTCGGTGTACCTGGCGATGTCGATACTAAGCTTTTTGAAAAACTCGCAAGCGCTTTTCTGGTATCTTATGTTATTCCTATAGCAGCAAGCAAATTGGATGATTCTACAACAACCAGCACAACATCAACCACAGGCGGTATACCAAGCGTTACTGTAACAGGTAGTACTACTGCAAATGCTATTAACCAAGGTACACAGCAATTTACACAAGTTGCAAAAGAGGCATTAGCTGCAAATTTCCCAACTCAACCTACAATTATTATAGACCAAGGAGTAAGAATCAATATACTAGTTCAGAAGGACCTAGTATTTCCTCCTTCTACCATTCTTAACAACACTGTGATAGGAAGATGAAGTTTACAGCGCTTGAGACATACCTTGAACCATTTAAATATATCTTTGCAGAGGATGGAGTAAGTGAAGTATCTATAAATAATCCATTTGAGTGCTGGATTGAGAACCGTGGCAACATGAGAATGGAAAAAATGCCAGAACTAGATTTTGACCATTTACGAGGCCTTGCACAGCTTGTTGCACAATCCACAAGCCAGACAATATCTGAAGAAACTCCACTGCTATCTGCTACACTTCCTACTGGCTTTAGGATACAGATAGTTATCCCGCCAGCTTGCGAAGCTGGAAGTATAGGGATTTCCATAAGAAAACCATCTGCGATGAATCTAGATTTAGATGGTTATGAAAAATTAGGTGCATTTGAACGCACTGTAATATCTGAATCCTCAGATCCGAATAATGACATTTTGCTCAAATTTCTAAAAGAGAATTCTATAAAAGAGTTTTTGTATCAATCAATATTATTTAAGAAAAATATAATAGTTAGCGGCGGAACTTCTACAGGGAAAACAACTTTTACGAATGCTATGCTAAAAGCAATACCACAAGAAGAACGCTTAATTACATGCGAAGATGCAAGAGAAATAGACTTAAAAGACCACCCAAATACTCTGCATTTGTTGGCTTCAAAAGGTAGTCAAGGTAGAGCGAAAGTCTCAACTCAAGACTTAATAGAAGCATGTCTAAGGCTTAGACCAGATAGAATAATAGTTGGAGAATTAAGAGGTGTTGAAGCTTTTAGCTTCTTGCGCGCCATTAATACTGGACATCCAGGATCAATCTCAACACTTCATGCAGATACTCCTAAAATGGCTATTGAACAGCTAAAACTTATGGTAATGCAAGCAGGGCTTGGGATGCCTCCTGAACAAATTAAAGAATATATAATGAATGTAGTGAATATCATAGTGCAGCTAAAGAGAGGTGAGCACGGAAAAAGATACGTCTCTGAGATATATTTTGATGCACTACATAAGGATGACTTAAGGTGACATAAATATGTGGAATGAAATTAAAAATTTTATAGCTGCTCTCTCATGCGGATTACTTTGTATAGTATTGTCTATATATTTGTCTGGTCTCATCTTCGCATGTACAGAATATGGAACTGCTAAAGCACTCTCACCGGAGTTTGTAAAGTCACTTGCACCATTTGATATCTTAATTAGATACTACATGTGGTGGTTTAAGTACTTAAGTAGCATCAACATATCATATAACAATTACTTTATCCCTCGGATAATCATCTCTTCTATAGTACCACTTGGAACATTCATTACGCTTATAATAGCATTTAAAGAAAAGATATATGCGCTTAGACCTTTTAAAGCAGAAGAATCTATTCATGGTGACGCCAAATGGGCATCTGAATCTGATATAAAGAGACTTGGCTTGCGCTCAAAGCAAGGTATGCTCCTTGGAAAAGATAAAAATGGCTTTTTAGTGGCAACAGGTTATCAACATGCGCTGTTGTTTGCACCTACAGGTTCTGGTAAAGGTGTTGGGTTCGTAATTCCTAATCTTTTATACTGGGAAGATTCTGTAATTGTACATGACATTAAGTTAGAAAACTTTGATCTTACTAGTGGATGGCGTTCTAAAATTGGCCAAAAAGTATACTGCTGGAATCCAGCAAACCCTGATGGAATCACGCACTGTTATAATCCAATAGATTGGGTCAGTCCTAAGTCTGGCCAGATGGTAGATGATGTGCAAAAGATAGCTAACTTGATAATGCCAGAAAAGGAATTTTGGAACAACGAAGCTAGGTCACTTTTTGTAGGGGTTGTGCTATATCTAATAGCAGACCCTAATAAAGTTCCATCATTCGGTGAAGTAGTGCGGACAATGCGTAGCGATGACGTCGTCTATAATTTAGCTGTAGTGCTTGATACAATGGGAAATGATATACACCCAGTTGCATATATGAACTTAGCTGCCTTTCTTCAAAAAGCTGATAAAGAACGCTCTGGTGTAATATCTACAATGAACTCTAGCTTAGAACTTTGGGCGAACCCTCTTATAGATACAGCTACAGCCTCTAGTGACTTTAATATTCAGGATTTCAAACGCATACCAACAACAGTATATGTTGGTTTAACACCAGATAACCTAAAAAGATTACAGCCTTTGATGCAGGTTTTCTATCAACAAGCAACCGAATTCTTGTCAAGAAGATTGCCAAGTAAAGAGGATCCATATGGTGTTATGTTTATGATGGATGAATTTCCAACACTTGGTAAAATGGAACAGTTTATGACTGGAATAGCGTACTTTAGGGGATACCATGTACGTCTCTTTCTGATTATTCAAGATACAGAGCAGCTAAAAGGAATATATGAAGAATCTGGAATGAATTCATTTTTATCAAACTCTACATACCGCGTTACTTTCGCAGCGAATAATATGGAAACTGCAAATTTAATATCTCAGCTCTGTGGAAATAAGACTGTTGACCAAGTATCTGCTAGCAAGCCTAAGTTTCTTGATTTCAATCCAGCTTCTCGCTCTTTAAACGTTTCTAAAACACAACGTGCTTTATTGCTACCACAAGAAGTGATAGCACTGCCAAGAGATGAACAAATTCTATTAATAGAGTCAAGTGGTCCGATAAAATCTAAGAAGATAAAATATTATGAGGAATCAATTTTCAAAAAACGGCTTTTGAAACCTATTGAGATTCCACAACAAGAACCATATGATCCAAGAACTAGCAAACGAAAAAAACAAGATGAAAGTGAAGGTAGTACTACAGCAATAATAGAAGCAGAAAATACCGCACAATCTTAAATTTGTCTAATGCGCACCTTGCATTCTAAAACGAAGTGCAACAATCCAAAAAATGATATAATAATCAGTTAAAACCATAAGCTGAGTATTCTCTTGGCTTATGTATTATTTTCTACGCTATATAGCTAAAGTACTATAAAGTAAGTATGGCAAGCGAGTATTTAGAATAAATTTTTATTCGTTTGTAATCTGTAATATAACCGCTATTTCAGGCGAAAAGCTAACTTAAAATTTATCAAAAAGATAAAGTTTAGCATGATTTTTTTATGCTGCTTTAGCTATATATTCGCCTGCAAGTCTTAAAAGCCAGGAGTTTTAAGGACTTTTAGGCGAATATTTCCCAAGCGGCAGCACTAGCACTACATCAAAAATCTTCTATTTGATCACTCAAGATCAGTTTTCTTAGCAACTCTCGCATTTTTGAAGAAAGAATAATTGCAATTTAGCCGCATAATTAACAAATTCTCCATAAAAATCTTTAAATATTTAATTGACATGGCAAGATCGGCGCGTTTATAATACGCATCCCATATAAAATGCTAATCACTTCAATAAAGCAGCAAAAATACATAGCTTTCTTTTTATTATCAAGAGTTGCCGGCTAAAATAGAGATATTTAAACTAATACGTGCAGCGACCTCTACATGCATCGCATATTAATATATTTTCAGGAATTTACTTATGAAACACACAGAAGAGACCATAGATTTGAGAGAGAATTATGATGAAATCATTTCTCAGATGCAAAATGATAATTACCTTCTGCCTCCAGAGTTATTAAATGATGAGCAATTTTTCTTCCATATTTTAAAGCAAGAAAATTCTTCAATTCTAATCACTTTCTTTGCGGCCGCTCAAAATAATGGAGTAAGGATGGAACAAATTATAGAAGGACAAAAATATGAAGTATTGAAGCTTGCAGCAGAAAATCAAGATAATACTGTAATTGGGATATTACTAGATTTTGCTAATATAAAAGAAGCGCTGAAAGGCAATGGCGATTACTTGGCTTTCAGCGAAGCAGCAAAAAATCAAGATCATAAGGTAATGGAGCTGCTACTGTCTCATGCTGATAAACACAACATTAATATAAAAGAAGCACTGAAAGGCAGTGGTGATTACCGGGCTTTCAGCAAAGCAGCAGAAAATCAAAATCATCAGGTAATGGAGCTGCTACTGTCTCATGCTGATAAAAACAGCATTGATATAAAAGAAGCACTGAAAGGCAGTGGTGATTACTACGCTTTCGAGTATGCAGCAAGAAATCAAAATCATAAGGTAATGGAGCTGCTACTGTCTCATGCTGATAAAAACAGCATTGATATAAAAGAAGCGCTGAAAGGCAATTATGATAGTTACCTGGCTTTCAACTATGCAGCAAAAAATCAAAATCATAAGGTAATGGAGCTGCTACTGTCTCATGCTGATAAAAATAACATTGATATAAAAGAAGCGCTGAAATACTGGGATTACTTCACATTTCGCCATGCCGCACAAAATGTAAATCACGAAGTAATGAGGCTGTTATTTGAACGTGCTCAGACTCTAGGAATGAATATAAAAACAATACTAGCAAACAAAGATTATGAGCTTTTCCACTATGCAGCACAAAATACAAACCCTAATGTGATAAAATTATTATTCGAGCATGCTAAAACGCTAGAAATAGATGTAAGAAAAACAGTATTGAAGAACCCATCTTTTCAAGCATTAGAGAACATAAAGAGTGCAGCATTGGACGCATTGTTACAAGTATTGGTAACAACAAAAGATGCAGAAATTGAAAATGTAATTAGCCAAAATCCAGCCATTTTCACAGCGCCGAGAGATGCAGAGTATCAAAAAATCAAAGCTCTGATGAATGATACGCCATTTCTTTTTAAAGAGCCGGAAAAGTTGATATTAGCATTACAACATATAGAATGGAAAGATGAGGAATTAGAAGATAAGGAATTATTTGCAAAACGTTATAAAGAAATATTAAAAAGAGATGTAGGATATCAAGAAATCAAAGCTCTGATGTATACTATACCATCTTTTTTCTACGATAAGGAAAGGCTGATACTAGCGTTATCACATATAAACCCAAAAGATAAGAAATTATTCGCAGCACGCTGTGAAGAGATACTTGCACATTATAGCTTCAGAAATAAACTCGAAGAAATTGTTGCATATAAATCAAAAAATACCACTGCAAAAAATTTAATCACAGATTCAGCATATAAAATTTCTGTTCTGAGACAGGAGGTTGGTGATTCTCTGTTCTCCAACAAAGGGAATGTTGATAATAAATGGTTAAAAAGTGGCGAATTGACAAAGCTTAGCTTAGTCAAAAAAGATCTTATGGAATACGTACAACCCAAAGAAAACAACAGTAATTCCCTGAATGGCGAAACAAAAAAAACCGATTGGAATAATCTGAAAACAAACCTCAAAACAACAGTATTATCATTCTTAATTGCTCCAAAAGAAGCAAAGCCAGAATCCATATCCATAAGTGCGATACTTGAAGCGCTGAGACAGCCGCTGCATAATGCGCTTGAAACACAGGAAATAAAGGCTGGAACATATAACAAACTACTAGCATTGCTACGTAAAGAAGTTACTCAGAAAGGCATGCTAACAAATACTTCAAACAACCTCTCCTCTAAAGAAGTTGCGATGCCAAAAGTATATGAAGAGCAAAGTGAGATATATAACGAGCCACTAGCATCACTTCGTAAAGCATTGTACGCAAAAGATGATACCGATACAAACAATCTTATCTCTCTAAACGTTCCTGCACTAGAGGTGCCTTATGAACAAAGCGAACAACTTAAAGAACTTATCTCACTTCGTAAAGCAAAGTATGAGAAAGCTGGCGCTACACCAGACAAAGAGCCACCACCTCCAGCTCCAGAACTTAATAAATATCTTATTAATAAAGAACTCGGCGTAATGGAAGTAAGCGGCCTCAAGCCAAAAATAGTTGCTTTATCTGATGCGTCCCAAGAGCAAAACGTTTACGCTATAAATTCTAAAGCAGAATTTGCAAAGCAAAATACTGCTTATGTTCCAAGTTCACTGCCGAAAACGCTTTATAACGTGGCTGTCGGCTTTAAAGTGCTAGATACCGCTATAGATACTACAAGACTTCTATATGAACCAACAGCAAATAATGCTACAAAAGTTATAGTTGATTCAGCTCACATTTATAGCATGCTTGCTGGCTTTAATTTATATTCTGCTGTCATCAACGCAGCTGAAATTATATATTTGGGCAGCATCGGCGAATATGGCAAAGTGCTTCAGAATGCCGTTATAACAACAGCATATATGGGTCTTTCTTATGTTGCAAATAAGAGTTTTCTTTATGCTGCAGCATCTGTTGGCGTGCCGCAACTAGCTCTTGCGTATAGCGCAGTGACTGCAGGCTGCAGCGCATACAATGCACTTTCTAACTTGTATTCATTTCATGAAGAGTACTCAAGCGGCGATTTGGCTTTAAAATCAGACGCTGCATACGCAGACCTTAACTGGTTTTTGCACAATGCTTTAGATTGGTCTGGCAATGATCTGGATGTTGAACTTGCTGCATATGCAGAGAATGATTGGCAAAATGATTTGTATCAATCTGACAATGATCTGCATGTTGAACTTTAATCAGTTAAAAACATAGGCTGAGTATTCTCTTGGCTTATGTATTATTTTCTACACTATATATTCGCCTGCAAGTCCTAAAAAGCCACGAGTTTTAAAGACTTTTAGGCGAATTATTTTCAAAACAGCTGTATACGTTGCCAACCTCAAAAATCTTCTATTTGATCACTCAAGGTCAGTTTTCTTAACAACTCTCACATTTTTGAAGAAAGAATAATTGCAATTTAGCCGCATAATTAATAAATTCTCCATAAAAATCTTTAAATATTTAATTGACATGGCAAGATCGATTCGTTTATAATATGCATCCCATGCAAAATGCCAACTACTTCAATAAAGCGGCAAAAATATGTAGTTTTCTTTTTATTATCAAGAGTTGCCAGCTAAAATAGAGATATTTAAAACTAATACGCGCAATGACCTCTACATGCATCGCATATTAATATATTTTCAGGAATTTACTTATGAAACGCACAGAAGAAACAATAGATTTGAGACAGAGTTATGATGAAATCATTGCTCTGATGCAAAATGATAATGACCCTCTACCTCCAGAGTGGTTGCAGAATGAGGAATTTTTCTTCCATATTTTGCAGCAAGAAGATGCTAATATTCTTTCAGCTTTCTTTGAGGCCGCTCAAAATAATGGAGTAAGTATTAAACAAATTATAGAAGGACAAAAATATAAAGTATTGCAGCTTGCAGCAGAAAATCAAAATCTTCAGGTAATGGAGATATTACTGGATTATGCTAAAACAAATAGCATTAATATAAAAGAAGCGCTGAAAGGCAGTGGTGATTACCAAGCTTTCAAGTATGCAGCAGGAAATCAAAATCATAAAGTAATGGAGCTATTACTGGATTATGCTAAAACAAATAGCATTGATATAAAAGAAGCGCTGAAACACCGGGATTACTTCCTATTTAGAAATGCAGCACAAAATGTAAATCATGAGGTAATAAAATTATTACTTGAGAATGTTGGAATAGAGATAAAAAAAGTATTAGAAGCTAAAAGCTGTCTGATTTTCCACAATGCAGCAAAAAATGAGAATCATAAGGTGATGGAATTATTACTTGAGAAGGGAAGCGATGTTGGAATAGAGATAAAAACAATACTAGCAAACAAAGATTATAAGCTTTTCCACGATGCAGCAAAAAATAAAAGCCCTAAGGTAATGAAATTATTACTCGAGCATGCTAAAACGCTAGAAATAGATGTAAGAAAAGCAGTACTGGAGAAGTCATCTTTTCAAGAATTAGATAACATAAAGAGTGCACCATTGGACGCATTGTTACAAGTATTGGTAACAGCAAAAGATGTAGAAATTGAAAATGTAATTAGCCAAAATCCAGCCATTTTCACAGCGCCGAGAGATGTAGAATATCAAAAAATCAAAGATCTGATGAATTATACGCGATTTCTTTTTAAAGAGCCGGAAAAGTTGAGATTAGCATTACAACATATAGAATGGAAAGATGAGGAATTAGAAGATAAGGAATTATTTACAAAACGCTACGAAGAAATATTAAAAGGAAATGCAGAATATCAAGAAATCAAAGCTCTGATGTATACTATACCATCTTTTTTCTACGATAAGGAAAGGCTGATACTAGCGTTATCACATATAAACCCAAAAGATAAGAAATTATTCGCAGCACGCTGTGAAGAGATACTTGCACATTATAGCTTCAGAAATAAACTCGAAGCAATTGTTGCATATAAATCAAAAAATACCACTGCAAAAAATTTAATCAAAGATTCAGCATATAAAATTTCTGTTCTGAGACAGGAGGTTGGTGATGCTCTGTTCTCCAACAAAGGGAATGTTGATAATAAATGGTTAAAAAGTGGCGAATTGACAAAGCTTAGCTTAGTTACAAGAGATCTGATGAAATATGTGCCAATCAAAGACGAGCACGATAATTCGCTTGATGGCACCAACAAAGTCACCACGTTTAGTAGTCTGAGCAAAAACCTCAAAACAACAGTATTATCATTCTTAATTGCTCCAAAAGAAGCAAAACCAGAATCCATAAAAGCAGTATTTACTGTACTAAGACAGCCGCTGCATAAAGCGCTTGAAGAACAGGAAATAAAAGCTGGAACATATAACAAATCACTAGCATTGCTTCGTAAAGAAGTTATTCAGAAAGACATGATACCAAATACTCTAAACAATCTCTCCTCTTTAGAAGTTGCGATGCCAAAAGTATATGAAGAGCAAGGATTGTACGCAAAAGATGATACCGATACAACCAATCTTATCTCTCTAAACGTTCCTGTACTAGAGGCGCCTTATGAACAAAGCGAACAACTTAAAGAGCCTATATCACTTCGTAAAGCAAAGCATGAGAAAGCTGGCGCTACACCAGACAAAGAACCACCAGCTGCACCTCCAACTCCAGAACTTAATAAATATTTTATTAATAAAGAACTCGGCGTAATGGAAGTAAGCAATGCCCTCAAGCCAAAAACAGTTGCTTTATCTGATGCTCATCAAGAGCAAAACATTTCTGCTATAAATTCTGAAGCAGAATTTGCAGAGCAAAATACTGCTTATGTTCCAAGCTCACTGCCGAAAACGCTTTATAACGTGGCTGTCGGCTTTAAAGTGCTAGATACCGCTATAGATACTACAAGACTTCTATATGAACCAACAGCAAATAATGCTACAAAAGTTATAGTTGATTCAGCTCACATTTATAGCGCATTTTATGGCTGGAATTGGCCTTCTGTATTTGTCACCGTGGCCGACGGTATATATTCGGGCTACATCGGCGAATATGGCAAAGTGCTTCAGAATGCCGGGATGACAGCAGCATATATGGGCCTTTCTTATGTTGCAAATAAGGGTTTTCTTTATGCTGCAGCATCTGTTGGCGTGCCGCAACTAGCTCTTGGGTATAGCGCAGTGACTACCCTCTATGGCGCATATAGTTTACTTTCTAACTCGTATTCATTCTATGAAGAGTACTCAAGCGGTGATTTGGCTTTAAAATCAGACGCTGCATACGCAGACCTTGGTTGGTTTTGGCATAATCTTCTAGATCAATCTGGTAATGATCTGGATGTTGAACTTACTGCATATGCAGAGAATGATTGGCAAAATGATTTGTATCAATCTGACAATGATCTGCATGTTGAACTTTAATCAGTTAAAAACATAAGCTGAGTATTTTCTTGGCTTATGTATTATTTTCTACACTATATATTCGCCTGTAAGTCTTAAAAGCCATGAGTTTTAAGGATTTTTAGGCGAATATTTTCCAAGCGGCGGCACTAGCACTGCATCAAAAATCTTCTATTTGATCACTTAATGTTAGTTTTATATTCGTATACTAAGCTGCTCTCCAGCACCTAAAACACCGGAGAATTGAGCAATTTGAACTAAATGCTCATTTGAATCATTTAATTCTTTTCTATCTTTAATCCCAACATCAATATATGGTATAAACAGCACTTCACTTTTGGTCGTGCGCTCCATTACGAGCTTATTGCCTTTGCTAATATTGACTAAATATTTACATTCGGTCTCACAAAGCGGAACTTCAACGTTATTTCGCCATGCGCCATTGATCCTTGTTCTTCTAATCCATTTAATTTCTATGCCATTATCCAGATAGTTTTTGCTAAACAAAACAGGTGAAAGCGGCTTTAAATTTTCTGCATGATAATTAATATGCTTCGTAAAATCATCGTGTATATTAGCATTTCTGCCAAGTGTTGATGTTTTAATCTTAAATGACTGTCCAATGGTAAAATGTGGCATATTAAACGTTTCCACCTTACTATCTAACAAAATAAATCTCTCTCCTATACTGTGATTTTTTATTTTATGCTCTGTTCCGAAACGACCACGCAATAAATTACTCAATCTATAGCAATTTTCTGATACTAGTTCTGCTGTTTGAAATTGTATTATCTCATCACCAATGAGTGCAAGATTTCCGTTATTAAGTAATTCTTGTAATGTGATACTGTATAAATAGCCATGAAGCAGGCTTACCGCAACAGAGTTTTGGTTATCTGTGATATATTGTGAAGCTTCACCTAAAATCTCTAGTGTCGCGCCTATAGTTGCCGCGCTTCTAATGTCAATCATGCTTTGAAAGACGTCATCCAACTCTTCAGCATAAGATATATTGCATCCTGACCAATTATTGCTCATGCCGCATGCAGCTATAAGCACTCTTGCATTTGAATAATCACCTGTCTCTTGTGGCAACGTTGGAATATCCAAAATTTCTAAATGAGTTCCTAAATTTAAGTCAACATACTGATCTTCTACATCTATGCTACAATTGTCATTTTTATATATATCAAGATTTTCTGATACTCCTAATATTTTGACAATGCCATTTCTCCCTATTTCTACACTAGTTACTCTAATGCAATGCATTCTATTACAAAATTCTAACGTTATAACATCAGATGGTGATATAAACATATAACGCATCGGAAGTGCGAAACTGTACTGCAAACATTCAAGCCAAAAGTTATAAAGAGTCGTTTTTGCTATATGAAATGCTTCATACTCATTAAGTACCGATGGAAGATCTATAGTTATAGATTTTTTTGTAGTAACAGAACTACGCGTTGCGTGTTGATTACATACACTGTACTGTCTAGATTTATTGAGAAAATTTATATCAACACTATATGGCAAATCAGTTTCCTGTAGCCTTTTTATGTCACATGCATCCTGGGGTCTTTCTCATTGATTGTGTAAATTTTTTAGAGCCATTAAAATCTCCCATCAAATTTGATTATAAAATGAGCCATAGCTTCATTCCAGTTAGAGATAGGCATGGTCCATTTTTTGGTAATATAATCAATCGTTAGGTATAAAACCTTGAATACCGAATCATCATTTGGGAAAACACGCTTATTTCTTGTAACTTTTCTCAACTGACTATTCAGCGATTCTATAGCATTTGTAGTGTAAATTATCTTACGGATACTCTCTGGATATTGCAAAAATATTACCAGATTCTCCCAATTATTATACCAGGATTTTGATATATGTGGATATCGTTTACTCCATTTCTTATCAAAAGATTCTAGAGCAAGACGCGCTTCATCTTCAGTAGCAGAGCTATAAATAAGCTTTAAATCTGATGCCAATAATTTTCTGTCTTTATATGATACATACTTCAGGCTATTTCTAATTTGATGTACTATACAAAGCTGATGCTCAGTTTTGGGATAACTTGCGCATATAGCTTCAGACATACCAGTCAGGTTATCACTACAGGCAATTAATATATCTTTTAATCCTCGATTCTTCAATTCAGTAAAATTACTAAGCCAGAATTTAGATCCTTCATTCTCACTTATCCATAATCCTAAAATATCTTTTCGGCCCTGTAAATCTATACCCAGCGCAACATATACTGATTTATTAATTATCTGTTTATCTTGCCTTACCTTAACTATTAAACAATCAAAATATACTATAGGATATAATGGTTCAAGAGGTCTACTCTGCCAAATTCTAACCTCATCAATTACATCATCTGTAACCCTACTAATTAAACTCTCACTAACTTCTGCTCCATATAATTCTTGTAATTGGATCTTGATATCAGACAAACTCATCCCCTTGGCATACAGAGATATTATCTTTTGATCTAAACCATCTATTCTTGTTTGATTCTTGGAGACAATTACAGGTGCAAATTTACCTTCTCTATCTCGCGGAATATTTAACTCGATACTGCCATTCTCAGTAATCAAATTCTTATTATAATGACCATTCCTGCAATTCTCAGTTTCAGACCTATCATATTTGTTATAACCTAAGTGTTCAGACATTTCTGCCTGCAAGGCTCTCTCCAAAATACTCTTCGTTAATTCCTTAATCAATCCATCCTGCTTCAGTACTGTCTTTAAATCCGCTCCTCCTTCTATCAGTAAATCTATCGCTTCATTTATTTTCTTATTCTTTTCTGTCTTCATTCTAATTACCTATATTCTTTATTAATTCCAAATATAGGCTCTACTATAATTTACACAATCTTTGATAAAGACTCGCATCCTGAGCATTACTCTCTGCTTTGATAATCAACTCGCTTTCTTTGATTTGAATTGGTTTGTTGCTATATCTTGGGATAAAGTGTATTTTCCCCTCCTTTTCTACTGCATCAAAGAAATATATGCTTTGTAATATCTCTATTATTTTACGTATAGACGTCCTTGCACTGATATAGAGCCCATCTACATATGAGTGAATTCTGCTTGTGTCATAGTCATCTTTTGTAAGACCTGCTTTGCTACATAAAAACCCGAGAACATCGCTTAATAATGTTTTTGCTACCTTTCCTTGAATCCAATGTCCTCTTGACCAACAATCTACATCGTCCCAAACACTTCTCAGGCTCGGCCAAAATGGATAAGGTCTTGCATCCCAACACCAAAGAAATTTTCTCTCAACACATCTGCTATTTTTCCAGCGTTCTTCTGTACCTTGTATCCCAACTCTTTGTGCCATTATATCCACATTTCCTTTAGAATATTTTGGAAATCTTGATTCATTGCTTTTGCTGTCAAAGAACATATTTGGTTGGTTACTTGCGCAATCAACAGAAGGAAAGCCATATTCTGTAAACCAAATCTTTTTAGACTTTGGAATCCAATTAGTTTGTTTTCCATTTGGATCTATATGTGGATTTTCCCACCACCATTCTATATTTTTCCATGCATATTGAGGTGTAAGTGGCTTCTTTATATTTCTATTTTCATCTGAGAAGTAGAAATCATATCCCTCTCCCATGTCCCATCCTCTTTTTATTTCCTTTGGATCATATTCACTTTGATCACTATCAGTTATTGGAAAATATGCATCTATACCAATAAAATCTATGTCGTAAGAAGCCCAAAGCTTATCAAGGTGATACCACCCACCATCTGTATGATGATATTCACTCCAATCAGCGGCATACGAAATCTTAACACCGTTTCCTAATATTTTTCTCACCATTGATGCTAAATTAACTAACTCGTCTACGGCAGGAAAATTATTATGTTGATCTGCAATTTTTGTTATTGAGACAAGTTCTGAACCTATCAAAAATGCATCTATTTTGCCTTTGGCAAGTTTCGCGTAATGCAATATAAATTCGTTATAACCACCTTTTTTTGTGAAGAATCTCTGTACTTCTGAAGCATTTCCATACATTCTACCGCGCCATGGCTTACCTTTTTCTGCAACAAGTGGCATTGGGTATAACATAATCTTATAGCCGCGTTTCTTCATCTCCTCTAAATACCTTATTACACCAAGATCATTTGGAGTGCCTCCATATATTGGTTTATTGTCCTCACTTGGCACAAGAAGTGCATTTTTTCTTTTAAATCCCGCAACTTCCCACTCATCTGGACTTATCATTCCAGAATCGTGAAACTCTACTCCTGGCAGTATTTTTGAATCTGCAATGTTTAAGCTTGTTGCAAACCAGTTAACCACTGGTGCAACCCACTGGATATTTGGAAGTGTCTGCTTCAGTTGATTAAGTGACAAAATGCTATTGGAATGGCTTGAATTGTTGTGTTGATTTACAGGGCTAATATATCCGTGTGGCACCCATATTCCACTATTTTTGGAGCCTTGCATTTTATTTTGAATTTGAGTGTCATAGATAAATTCTCCACTTCCTGGAATTATCACTACAGATTCTATCATATCTTCTACTATCTCTTCGGCTTTTTCTATATTTCGCGATACCTCAAATGTAAAATTTGGTATTTTATTACCAAATTCGCCAAGATCTATGTGATCAAACACTACGTAAGAGAGGCCGCGGTATGCAGGTGTTTTTCCGATTCCCTCTAAGCTTTCTATCATAGGATCTGGCATTTGATCTTCTGTGCCGAGATAAAATCTTATGTTATAATTATTCTGGTTTAATAATAAATCATCTGCCCAAATCCTTTCGATTTTTTGTATTTTTCCTGAGCAAAGTGCGATTGCCATAGATACAGTATAAGTTGGCTCCTTATATTTGATATTGCTTGAAAATTTTCCACCTGAGTTTCGATCAATTTCTCTTCGCACCTTGATCGCTGTAGACCATATTATATTACCAGCAATACGCACTGTTCCATATATTTCCGGTATTACATTAGACCTCTTGCATAACCTATTTAAAGCTCAAAGTTATAGATACCAGCAAGTAAATTAAACCTTAAACCGAATCGTTTTCTTCTGTTCCTATAACGATCAGCGATAATTTTAAATCGTTTGATCATGCCTATGACGTTTTCATTTAAAACACGTTCACTAGACAATTGACGATTTTTCTTTTTATCTTTCCTGCTTAGTGGTCGCTTTTTTGTCTTTTTCTTTGGTAACTCTGAATTATAATGCAACTTATCAATGCCTTGATAACCAGTATCTGTAAGAACTTTAATCTCAGGGTGGATGTGAACTCCGGATTCTTTAAATAACCTGAAATCATGACGCTTGCCATTAGAAAAATTAGTGCAAATGATTTCTTTTTTCCTTTTATCCACAATAAGCTGAGTTTTTAGAGTATGTCGCCTCTTTTTTCCCGAATAAAAGTGCTTCTGTTTTTTTTAGGTCGTTCTATCGGTGTTTCAGTAGCATCAATTAACACAAGTTCGTATTCAGAATCGCTTTTTAGTAATGCTTTACGTCCAGGTAGTGAAAATCGTTTATCTTTAATTAGAGTATCTTCAATCCAACGTATATTACGATAACAGGCACTTTCACTTATTCCATAACTGCGGGAAATATGAAAATATGTCCTGTATTCACGCAAGTACTCAAGCGTCATGAGTAATCGATCTTCTAAAGCCAATTTATTGGGTTTTCCACCTTGAGACTTTAAAATAGCTTCAGCTTCTTTTAATATACTTAGTATAACTTCAAACGTTCCTCGTTTAATGCCAGTAAGCCTGCGAAACTCTTCTGCGTATTCATCTTTGATGTTTTCAAACTTCATGTTATCCTTGATAAAATCAAGGATTTTAATCAATTTATATGGTTATGCAAGAGGTCTATTACCGTATGTTGCACTTTGGTGATTGATATATGCAATCCCTGCAACACTCGTATCATTTCCACTAAATAATTGTTTATCTATTGCACTGCCCAAAAAGCTACCAAAATATCTCCCAATAGTAGGAGCAAAAAAACCACCTATAAGATTTTCACCTAATTTCTCACCTGTATTTCCCAGTATAATAGATGCCATAAATTCCTCGATTATTTTTAGTAAAATAGATGATTTTAGTTATAAGCTTTCCATGTACAGCAGAATAAATACTGCTGCACATTCATCAAAGTTGTTTTACTAGCTGAGGTTTTTAGGTGCTGCGTGTTTGTTTCTTGAATACATGGCAGTTATATTCTTGAAAAATGCCATGAAAAACATGTTAGGATTTATGCGCATTACATTATATTGATAGATAAGATTCCAAAATTTTTATCTGAAAACCAAAAATTGCTAAGTAAATCTGATATATATTTGATAAGTTAAAATTGCGCCTTCCGGAAGTATGCATCTTGAATTATATAGGAGAGCTAGATATAAATAAATCCACCAAGGATTATAAGAGTATATTCAAATTCTCCGCGAAAGATGATGGACTAATAAGGTTCGGATACTGTCTAAAAACAAGCATTAAATTAGGATTAAAGCTAGCATTATTTTTAATTACGCAAAATACGGTATGTAGTCCATCCGTCAAAAATTAGCTCAGTATTCGGCCATGCGCTAATTTTTGGATATATTAATTGGTCCAGTGCCACGCGCAAACACTACTTTCACAAAATCCGTAAGTTTTTTGAGTCTTTTATAACATTCTCTTACGGATTTAAACACCATTTTGACACTAGGGGCCCCATTTTATGCCTATTTTGAGACTTTTAGCGCGCGTAACTTACTAATAACTTGCATTGTTAAAACACGAGCTTTTCACGATAAAGACAATAACATTATACTTTTGACGTTTGAGCTAGTATCCCTCTGCTATATTTTAATTATGCATATAAAAATTATAGCTTTAAAAGCATGTAATGCAGTATTCCGCCTGCTTTTACGTATTCCATCTCTATCTCAGTATCAATCCTACAAATCAGTGTTACCTCACTTTGTTTGCCACTTGGACTTCTTATAACACAACTTAATTCCTGTTTTGGTTTGACACTTTCGATATCTGATATATCAATATACTCATCACCTTTTAAGCTTAAATTATCACAAGTTATATCCTTAAGCATAAAAGGTATAATGCCCATGCCGACTAGATTTGATCTATGAATACGTTCGAAGCTTTCTGCTATAACAGCCCTAACACCAAGCAAACTAGGACCTTTTGCTGCCCAATCTCTAGATGAACCAGTTCCATATTCTTTACCAGCAAATATGACAAGAGGAACACCAGCATTTTTATATTCCATAGCAGCATCATATATACTCATCTGGGCACCATTCTTCTGATAACATATAGTGTAAGGGCCCTCCACGTTATCAAGCATTTTGTTTTTAATTCTTATGTTTGCAAAAGTTCCTCGCATCATAACTTCATGATTTCCGCGCCTTGAACCATATGAGTTAAAATCATTTTGTTGCACACCAAGCGATGTTAAATATATAGCAGCTGGACTATTCTTCGCAATAGAACCAGCCGGACTAATGTGATCAGTTGTAGTGCTATCTCCTAGGATAGCAAGAATCCTAGCACCAGAAATGGATGTAAGACTATTGCTATTTCCCATATTGTTAAAATATGGCGGACACTTTATATATGTACTACTTGAATCCCAAGCGTAGTTAGTACTTGTTGAGCTGCTAATTCTTCTCCATTCTTCGCTGCCACCAAACACATCTTTATAGCTATTATTAAACATCTCTGCGTCTATAATATTCATAATAGATTTAATTTCAGCATCAGTTGGCATAATATCTGATAGGTACACTTCTTCACCGCTTGCGTTAGTAGCAAGTGGCTCTGTTGCAAGATTTACCATCACATTGCCAGCAATAGCATATGCAACACAAAGAGGAGGAGAAGCCAGGTAATTAGCACGTACTAGTGGGTGTATTCTACCTTCGAAATTTCTATTTCCTGATAAAACTGCTGCAACCATCAAATTATTTTCTGATATATCACGCTCCACTTTTGGCAACAATGGACCGGAATTTCCTATGCAAGTAGTGCATCCATATCCAACAGTGTAGAAACCAAGCTGCTCTAAATATTTATCTAATCCAGATTTTTTCAGATATTCTGTAACAACTTGAGAACCAGGTGCTATAGAAGTTTTGACCCAAGGTTTTGAGGAAAGGCCGTGCTTTACCGCATTTTTTGCCAAAAGTCCTGCGCAGATCATCACAAAAGGATTTGATGTATTTGTACAACTTGTAATCGCTGCTATTACTACTGCTCCATCTTTTAAGCTGTTCATACTTTTCGAAGCAAGAGACATAACTTTTTTGCTACTCTTATGAAAGTCAGATAAAGATTCCTTAAAGTTTGAGACAACATCTTGCAGCAATACCCTATCCTGTGGTCTTTTTGGACCAGCCAATGTCATTTCCACAGCGTTTAAGTCTATCTCTACATGATCACTAAACTCCATTTCAGCATTGTCATCACGCCATAATAACTGTGTTTTAGCATACTTTTTGACAAGAGCAACTTGCTCTCTTGTTCTACCAGTTAGCTCAAGGTACTTTATAGTTTCATCATCTATAGGGAAAAATCCACAAGTTGCTCCATATTCAGGAGACATATTTGCAATAGTTGCGCGATCTGCAAGTGTGATTGATGAAAGTCCAGGTCCATAAAATTCAACAAACTTGCCAACTACTCCTTTGCTCCTAAGCACATTTGTTATAGTTATTACTAAATCTGTTGCATTGATTCCATGCTTCAGTTTGCCAACTAATTTTACACCAACGACTTCTGGTAATACCATGGAGATAGGTTGCCCAAGCATTGCAGCTTCAGCTTCTATACCACCTACTCCCCAACCAAGCACTGAAAGTCCGTTAATCATTGTAGTATGACTATCAGTTCCAACTAACGTATCAGGAAATACCAGATATTTATTTGAATCATTTGAACTCCATACAACTTTAGCAAAAAATTCTAGATTAACTTGGTGACATATTCCAGTGCCAGGCGGCACGACTCTAAAGTTATCGAAAGCATCCTGTCCCCAACGCAAAAATTCGTAGCGTTCTTTATTGCGATTCATCTCATTTTCGGTATTTGCAAGTAATGCAGAGACACTACCATATTTATCTACCTGAACAGAGTGATCTATTACAAGATCTACAGGAATTAATGGATTAATTTTTTTTGGATCTCCACCTTTTTTCAAAACTGCGTCTCGCATAGCAGCAAGATCAACAATAGCAGGAACACCTGTAAAATCTTGCATTAGCACTCTTGCAGGAAAAAATGCCACTTCTTGTTCTGATTTATTATGTTTTAACCAGCTCGGAATTGCTTGTATATCAGCAATAGATACATATTTTCCATCTTCGTGCCTAAGCAAATTTTCAAATAATATCTTGATGGAATTAGGTAGTTTTGCTAGTTGAAAACCAAGCTTAATAGCCGCATCCTGCAAACTAAAAAATTGATATTCTTTTTTTTCGCCCTCTATTGTTAGAGCTGCTTTCACTTTCAAACTATCCACAGATTGCATATTTTCCCACTCAAAAAGATGAATACTATCTAAAGGGTAATAATATATAATGATAAATACCCTATCTAGTTAAGACGATAACATTTTTTAATAAAAAGTAACAAAGCATTATTTATGATTTGCGAAAGAAGTGTAAGTTATCAAAATTTTTTACATATATATGCAACTTTTCATCGCATATTTTAATTTATTATTTCTCTTAAAAAATGCTAAAAATTGAAATATAGAAGTAATTTTGATTTGACAGCATAGCATTTCTGCATATAATATTTCAAAAAATATGGAGGTTCTATATGATAATCCAAAGTCATGACGTAAAAAAACTCATTCCTGTGATTGATAATTTAAGTGTTGATATGATCTTTGTGGATATTGATGACACATTGATCAAATATCAACATTATACTTGTAGAAGCTCATGGTTTAATAACTTCATAGAGCAATATGGAGAAGAAAGAATTCATAAAATAAAAAATCGCACAGAATGTGCTGAAAAATCTGACATTGTGGCCGTTTCTGAGGCGCTTAATGATTGGCTAATGCAAAAAGGCAGTGTTATTCCGCTATTTGCGCTTACAAATAAACGTGTTGCTGAGCATCATTACGCAGAAAGTTGGCGTAATGAGCTTGGAATTAGTTTTACAAAAATTCCTGGAGAAGAATTATTTGAGTATAATGGAACAAAAATTATGAAAGAAGGGATTATATATTGTGGTTATAACACTATGACTGGTGGGTTTCAAAATTCGAAAGGTGGTGTAATTGAGCACTTTCTAAAAGAATTAGAACAAGGAAATTTTGATAGCATGAGCAAACCTAGATCTATACTTTTTGTTGATGATGTATTATACAACCTCGAGATGGTACAGAAAGCGTGTGAAAATGTTAATAGACCTCTTGCATAACCTATTTAAAGCTCAAAGTTATAGATACCAGCAAGTAAATTAAACCTTAAACCGAATCGTTTTCTTCTGTTCCTATAACGATCAGCGATAATTTTAAATCGTTTGATCATGCCTATGACGTTTTCATTTAAAACACGTTCACTAGACAATTGACGATTTTTCTTTTTATCTTTCCTGCTTAGTGGTCGCTTTTTTGTCTTTTTCTTTGGTAACTCTGAATTATAATGCAACTTATCAATGCCTTGATAACCAGTATCTGTAAGAACTTTAATCTCAGGGTGGATGTGAACTCCGGATTCTTTAAATAACCTGAAATCATGACGCTTGCCATTAGAAAAATTAGTGCAAATGATTTCTTTTTTCCTTTTATCCACAATAAGCTGAGTTTTTAGAGTATGTCGCCTCTTTTTTCCCGAATAAAAGTGCTTCTGTTTTTTTTAGGTCGTTCTATCGGTGTTTCAGTAGCATCAATTAACACAAGTTCGTATTCAGAATCGCTTTTTAGTAATGCTTTACGTCCAGGTAGTGAAAATCGTTTATCTTTAATTAGAGTATCTTCAATCCAACGTATATTACGATAACAGGCACTTTCACTTATTCCATAACTGCGGGAAATATGAAAATATGTCCTGTATTCACGCAAGTACTCAAGCGTCATGAGTAATCGATCTTCTAAAGCCAATTTATTGGGTTTTCCACCTTGAGACTTTAAAATAGCTTCAGCTTCTTTTAATATACTTAGTATAACTTCAAACGTTCCTCGTTTAATGCCAGTAAGCCTGCGAAACTCTTCTGCGTATTCATCTTTGATGTTTTCAAACTTCATGTTATCCTTGATAAAATCAAGGATTTTAATCAATTTATATGGTTATGCAAGAGGTCTAATGTTGATTTCCACGGCGTGCATCTGATAACTGTTGCACATAGTGACAAAAATTTATCTAGCGATTTAGAGACACTTCAAACTATCGGAATGATTCAAAACTATCAGATAAAAGGCATTGCTCTTGGTAGTTTTAATAGCATCGATCATGATAAAACAATATTAGATTACCTTGAGTCAAAACAAATCTGTCCAAATATTATTGCTTGGTATCACGAATAAGTTTTGTAAAAAGATAGTTTGATAAATCGCATCATCACGTATTAATTATATGCAACATATGTTTGGACTTTTTTTTACTTTTCTATACGTTACAATCTTTTCTTCTTTTAGTCTTGCTCAAACAAACGATCAACTTGTATCGAACTCTGTGTCACACTTGAGATATACACAGAGTGTATACGAACCTACGGTAAAATTGGATATCTCAACAACACAAGAGAAAAATGATCCAGCTGTCGTTCACGTAAGTGAAACAGTAGATAATAAAGATATGCGATTTAACTTAAACGATCCATTTTATAAATATGATGTAATTACTATAAGTGATGCAATAACCAACGCTTTTGTTAACTGTGATGATATTAAATTTTGTCAGAAAATCATCTCTGATATCGGGATACAAAAAGGCGGCTTTATAAGATTAGATAATGCTATGAAACAAAGAATTGATAAAATTATCCGTGATAATAAAAATATAATTACTATCAGAACAGAAGCCGCTGTATCTAGCGCATCCAACACCATAAGAATGACAAATAAATTAGGTGGACAATGTGCTTTTATAGGTAGTGTAGGAAGAGATGCTATGGGTTCTGCAATATATAAACGTCTTAGTGACCTCAAAATTAAGAGCCATATAAGTTTTAACGATGTAGAATCTTCAGTAGTATATATATTTAAAGATGAGGAAGGCGAAAAATTCATGGCGTCTTATATAGGTAGCTCAGGAAATACTAGCGAGGCAATTCCTTATGATGAGATAATAAGATCTAAAGTCTTGATGATAGAAGGATATGCTTGGAATAGAGGGAAAAAAGCTCGTGCTGCCATGCAAACAGCTATAAAATTTGCGAAGGTAAGTGGTGTTAAAACGGCACTTGGTCTTGGATCTACTTCTATAATCAAAAAAAATGTCCATGATATGCATTCAATGCTGCAGTATTTCGATATTCTATTTGGGACTAAGGACGAGTTTCTAGCATTGTTAAATAACTGCAATGCAGCAACTGATGAAGAGATCGCTGAAATCGCAAAGAAGCTGAATGCAATCTCTGTGATTACAATGGGTGAGAGAGGAGCAATGATAGTGTACCAAGACTCTATATATAATATCCCAGCTGAAAAAGTGAATCAAGTTGTCTGCACTGTAGGGGCAGGCGATGCTTTCGCGGGTGGTTTCTTATACGGATATACACATAACATGAGCCTTGAAGAGTCTGGGAAGATTGGCGCACATGTTGCTGCTAAGATAGTACAGATAGAGAGCACAACATTAGACTAGTTTAGTATAATCCATTCTGAAGAATGGATTAGTATATAGACTCTTGTTTAGCCAGTCCATCCGCCAGAAATTGATTCGTACGCACGCCAGGAGTCTCAGAAGCGGCATAAAATGATGCTTAGAGTGTAAAATATTATTTTAAATCCGTAAGAAAATGTTATAATAAGCGCAAGAAACTTACGGATTTTGATACATTCACATTTTTGAATATGCCATTGCAATTTGAAAAGAGCTTGAGTACTTTTTCAAGAGTGGACAAGCTGTATAATGCCTATTTTATACAAACCATTCAAAAATTTATAGTAAATTAAGTTGAAGTTTGCGCATATATATAGATGTGCGTTACACTCAAAGGAAAATGCCATCCTCATACAGCGAAGATTTTCGGGAAAAAGTAATAACATATGTATGCTTTGGTTCAATTCTTTAATACGCAAACCTCCACTTAATTTACCATAGTTATACTAAAAATTCTATCAATGAGTGATGAATAATGCCACTGATTTAGACTTTTGGCGAATGGACATTCGCGTAGCAAATCAATTTCTGTGGAGAAGTGAAATGTGCAAAAATTAGCCCATGATTCCGCCGGGCTTTGTTGCATAATGAGACTATTTCATTATCATTACATATAAAATCCTAAAGCTTCTCACTTCAAGAAGTTTATCTGCCATTGAAATACCAGCTTTGTTAGTTTATTTCGCTGATCTATTTAGCGCGAGTTGCCAATTAAAAATTAAGCATCTAAGCTACTAATTGCAGGTAATGCAGATAAATAGACCTTTCATAAAATCATCAAAAAACAGTACATTGATGCAAAAACCTTTTCCACATGTTATTTTTGTTCATTTGCAAAACCCTAAAGCAACATATAGCTCCCTAAAAATCTATCATGCAGCAATCAATTAATTGGCAACTCGCACTATTTAGCAGATAAACTCAAGGATATGCACTACGCATTATGCAACAATGCCATTCGGCCCTGAGCTAATTTTTGGATATATTATTACTCATGTACAGCAAACACTACTTTCACAAAATCTGTAAGGTTTTTGTGGTTATTATAACATTTTCTTACGGATTTAAAGCGCTATTTTGATACTCCTGGCACTATTTCATGCGCACTTTCGAGACTTTTTTTGGGTGCAGTACTACACAAGCCATTCAAAAATTTAGCTATACTAAAAATTCTATCAATGAGTGATGAATAATGCCGCTGATTTAGACTTTTGGCGAATGGACATTCGCGTAGCAAATCAATTTCTGTGGAGAAGTGAAATGTGCAAAAATTAGCCCATGATTCCGCCGGGCTTTGTTGCGTACTAACAAATCATGCCATTAAAACCCTCATGCACGTACACGTGCACCTACTTGAGCGCAGTGCAATAGCTTTGCTTTTTTCAAAATCTGCAATACATATTTACTTAATTCCGCTTGTCTCTATTCCAACAAAGAATGTTTTACCGTCCCTTGCAAGAAGTAAAGCTGCACTATTCTTACCACTTTTCTTCATGTTATTAAACAAAGATATCAGTTCATTAGCACTTGTTACAGATTTGCCATTAATCTGAATTATTATGTCGCCTGGTTTAATTCCAGCAAGAGCTGCGACAGAAGCACGCTCAACATGCACGACAATCACTCCTGTAGCACTTTCATCTATATCATAAAACTTTCTTAGTTCTTTATTCATATCCTGAACTCCCATGCCAAGCAATGTCTTTTCACTCAAAGATTCCGTAACTTCACTGTCATCGTCATTGCTAGCTTGATCACCTACAGGTTTTTCAATAGTTACATTCAAAATTTTTGCTTTTCCGTCTCTAAGAACTTCCACAGGCACTTTTGCCCCTATATCCACTTCACCAACCATACGAGGAAGTTTATGCATGCTTGGTACATCTCTATTGTTGAATTTAACTATAACGTCACCAACATGTATCCCTGCCTTTTGTGCCGGGCTTCCTTTGACAACGCTTGAAACAAGAGCACCCTTTGGCTCACCTTGCATTCCAAGTCCTTCAGCAATATTTGGAGTCATAGTTTGTACCATAACGCCAAGCCATCCTCTAACTACCTCACCTTTTTCACGTAACTGTTTCACAACAGATTGCACAACAGCAGAAGGAACAGCAAAACCTATACCAACATTTCCACCACCACTACCAGGAGGAGATAATATAGCGGAATTCACACCTATAACTTCTCCCGCCATATTCAGCATCGGACCTCCAGAGTTCCCCATATTAATAGCAGCATCTGTTTGTATCAAATCATCAAAAGCGTTTATATCAATATATCTTGCTTTAGCAGAAATAATACCAGTTGTAACAGTCTCACCAAGCCCAAAGGCATTTCCTATCGCAATAACCCAATCACCTACCTTTGCCTTATCGGAATCACCAAATATTATATATGGAAGCCGTTCTTTAGTATCTATTTTTAGTACTGCTATATCAGTTTTTGGATCTTTTCCTACTATTTTTGCTTTATAAACCTTAGCTGAATTGTTTAGAGTGATATTTACTTCCTCAGCGCCATCTATCACGTGAAAATTTGTTACAATATAACCTTCAGGATCAAATATGAAGCCAGAACCAAGCGACATAGGCCTCTTTTTGTCTGGAAATCTATCGCCTTCCAACCAATCTCTCAGTATATCCCTTGGATCATCCAGCCCATTCATAGGGCGTCTTTTATTAGAAGCTTTTTGAGTAGTAAAAATATTCACGACTGCAGGAGTAGCTTTCTCAGCTATCTCTGAAAAAGATGGTAAACAAACTCCCCCTGCAGTTTGGCTAGTGCCTTTCTGAAACAAGGAGCTTATATCTCCAAATGCAAGACTACTGTAATGTATTATTGAAAAAATCGTACACAGTATAATTAACTTCTTATTAATTCTCATATTATGTTAGTAGTAAAAAGTTTCGCATCACATCAAATTAGGGAAGTGCCAATGAGTTCAGTTTGCGTGAAAGGAAATGTGCCAATCACATCTAAAAAACAAATAACACGGTCAGGTACTAATTCTATACGACTATAGTATTATTTGACAAATGTTTTTATGTATAATTTTTTAATCATATCACAGTGTTTATTTCTATCTAAATAGAGAAAAATAGTATAGGATTGGAAAAAAATGATTACTTAGAAAATAAAAATTTTAGTAATCACATCACAAGTATTTTTGGATCAACAGACCATTCAGGATATACTTTTAAAGTTGTAGGGCATTTTTGCAAGTTAACAGATAAGTCATAGCTGCATACTACCATTTCAATAAAAATGAAAATTTACTAAAAGATAGAATAATTAACCATAAAAAGTGTGGCAATAGTAAAGCATTAGCGCATAAACTACAAATGACATACAAGAAAGTAATGATAATTCTATGAGTAATTCTAATTATGGACAAAAAATGTATGGAATAAGATATTTGCTGAAATACCTTACTCCTTATAAGTGGTTGCTTTTAATAGTTTTAATTGCATTGCTTGCAACATCATCATCATTTTTATTACTTAGTAGAGCAGTAGGTCATGTGATAGATAATGGATTAATACAACAAAATGTTGCAATGCTCAATGCATCTATTGCTTATTTCGTTTTCTTGATTCTAATACTTGCAATCGCAACAGCATTTAGATTCTTCTTCATTACGCTGATTGGAGAGATGGTCATAAGAGATATAAGACGCGATGTATATAACCAAGTTTTGCGACTCTCTCTAGATTTTTACGAAAGTAATAAGTCAGGCGAAATCCTGGCACGTCTAACAACAGATACAACGCTTCTTCAATCTATAATAGGCAACAGTATTTCGGTCGCTGCACGTAACACTGTCATGCTTGTTGGCAGCTTTATAATGCTGCTACTTGCAAATTTTAAGCTTACTGTATGTATGTTTTCTATACTGCCAATGGTACTAATTCCAATAATATTTTTTGGCAGAAAAATGCGTAATTTTGCAAAAGTAGCACAAGAAAAAGTGGCAAGCTTATCCGCAATTTCCGAAGAAACCATAGGATACATCAAGACAATACAAGCTTATCACTCCGAGGAATATGAGAAAAAGACTTTTGAAGAAAAGTTAACGGAAGCGCTTTTATTTTCTACTACAAGAATCAGAACAAGATCTATCCTTGTATTCGTCATAATATCTCTGATATTTTGCGGCATAGCATTTGTTCTTTGGATAGGAGGAAATGACGTAATAGCAGGTCATATAACAGGCGGAGAACTCTCTTCATTTATTATACTTTCTGTTATATGTGCAGGGACAATGGCCGCACTCACAGAAGTATTTGGTGAATTCCAAAAGGCAATAGGAGCAAGCGAAAGATTAATGGAATTTTTGGATATAAAACCATCTGTGGAAGAAAAAATATCAAGTACGCTAGCTGAGCAAAAAACATTCGATATAAAATTCTCTGATGTCACGTTTCATTATCCATCCAAGAAAGATACGTTCGTATTTCAAAACTTGTCGTTTGAGGTACAAAGCAATAAGATAGTCGCTATAGTTGGAAGCTCAGGAGCAGGCAAAAGCACAATATTTAACCTCTTATTGCGATTTTATAATATACAAAGCGGGACTATCACTCTTAATAACATTGATATAAACTCATTTTCATTGCAAGAGTTACGGAGTAATTTTGCATATGTCAGTCAGGATCCTGTTGTATTTTCAAAATCTGCGCTTGAAAATATTAAGTATGGAAATCCGAACGCATCCTTTGATCAGGTGAGAGAAGCGGCAAAAAATGCGGCGGCTCTTGATTTTATAGAACAACTACCAGAGAAATTTGATACATTTCTCGGAGAAAAAGGTGTAAGACTTTCTGGAGGGCAAAAACAAAGAATAGCAATAGCAAGAGCATTCTTAAAAGATCCAAAAATATTATTGCTTGATGAAGCAACTTCAGCACTTGATTCTGTTAATGAAAAGCTTGTTCAAAAAGCAGTAGATAAACTAATGGAAAACAGAACAACTATTATAGTAGCACATAGACTCTCTACTATAAAAAATGCTGATATGATACTAGTCATGAAAGAAGGACGTATAGTGGAAAGTGGCAATCACACCACGCTTATTAAGCAAAGTGGCGAGTATACGAAGCTACTAAATGCTTCAACGACAATGTGAATATAAATATATTTTGTGCTGTAAAATGGAAAAAAATAAAGAAAAAATTAAGCGCAATGTGAGTGGAGTATCTAAAATCATAGTTGTAGCATCAGGAAAAGGAGGAGTGGGTAAGTCCACAGTAGCTGCTAATCTAGCTATAGAACTCAGCAATAATGGTTTTACTGTTGGACTTTTAGATGCTGATGTTTATGGTCCTTCAATTCCAATTATGTTTGGCATAAATAGCAAGGCCAAGTTAGACGGTAATCTTATAATACCTGAACAGAAATATGGCATTAAAATCTCTTCTATAGGATTTTTGGTTGACCCAGAAGTTGCAGTTGTATGGAGAGGGCCGATGATTACAAAAATGCTATATCAACTATTGAGTATGGCACGCTGGACAGATTTAGGAGAAAAGAACATAGATTTTCTCATAGTTGATACACCACCAGGAACGGGAGATATGCACCTAAGCCTTGCCGAAAATTATAAAATAGATGGTGCTATCATAATTTCTACACCACAGGGTCTTGCGCTTGCAGATGCAGCGAAAGCTGTTGATATGTTTTCAAAACTGGATATACCAATAATTGGGATGGTCGAGAATATGAGTTATTTTCAAAATAAAAATGACGATTCTGCAACAAAACACTACATATTTGGTTGTGAAGGAGTTTTAAAATATAGTCGTAAAAAGAATATACCATATCTAGGCAGTATACCTATATCCCAGGAAATAGCCGAATCCTCAGAATTTGGAACACCAATATCTCATTCAAGACCAGATAACTGTGATAAGGTATTAGAGGCATTTAACAATATAGCCAAAGAAGTTATAGCATCAATGCATTAAGAATAATATATGACACTGCCGGCAGTGTCATTGCTGAAAAATCTGCTCATTCATATTATTAATTTGTCCACCCGCCAAAAATTTTGTGGAGAAGTTAAATGTACAAAAATTAGCCCAGGATTCTGCCCGGCTTTGTTGCATAATGAGACTATTTCATTATCGGTACATATAAAATCATAAAGCTTCTCACTTCAAGAAGTTTATCTACCATTGAAATACCAGCTTTGTTAGTTCCTTAGCTGATCTATTTAGCAGATAAACTCAAGGATATGTACTACGCATTATGCAACAATGCCATTCTGCCCTGCGCTAATTTTTGGATATATTAATTGGTCCTGTGCCTAAGCCAACACTACTTTCACAAAATCCGTAATGTTATAACATTTTCTTACTGATTTAAAAGGTGCATACTAATTTGCAACTCGAGTTTGATATTACTATAAAAAAGAGGCGTACTACAGTACTTCCAAAAAACACTATCTATTTCCAGAATTATATAAGTTTTAGCCTTTCAATAAAAGACGCAATATAAAATCTGCTTATGTTCAAGACCAAGCTGCAGAACTGTTATGCGTTTGTGTATTGAAGAAACTTTATAACTACTAAATATTTTTGGGGTATATATTACGATATGCATATCGAATCAATAATGCGTAAAAAATACAACACTTCTAATAATATCGACATCTCTCTTATAAAAAGCTTCCTCAAGATAGAGCATGATGATGAGGACAATATAATAAAAACACTTGTAGAAGCAGCAATTGATATTTGTGAAAAATATACGGAATGCGCAATACTAGACGCTATTTTTGAGGTAAGATACACTAAAATTAGTAGAGAGCGTGTTATGTTGCCAGTTAAAAATGCAAAAGAAGTAGTAAAAGTGAGTTATAAATCTATTGGTAGTAGCGAGAATGAAATACTAAAGCCAAGGTATTATAAAATGCTTAATAACATTTTATATATATCGCAAAGCAATAATGCACATCAGCTAAGTGTTGAATATAAAGCAGGACTCGCAAACGAGTTTAAAGATCTGCCAAGTATGGTACAGTTAATAATTATTGAGCATGTATCGCACTTATATGAAAATAGAGGCATGGACAAAGATTTTGATATAAAAAAGTATGACATGCTAAGGAATGTGAAAATTTAGGATTTTTAGGTTTTTAAAACCAGAATTATGGACCATCTATCTTACCCTCAAGTGTCTTTAGTTGCTCTTTTGTTGCAAACTTCTCGATGCTTTTCTCAAGATTAGCAAACTACTTTTTTGCTACAAAACTTTCAAGACTTTTTTCAAAATTGGCGCATTTATGAGACAGCTCGTTATGTATTATTTACACATGACCATATAGTTCTTCCTAGCTCTTTTTGAAGTCTAACTTTATATGTACATAATAAATGCCAACTCTTCATTTACTGGAGATATATAGCTAAAGCAGCATAAAAGAGTCATGCCAAACTTTGTCTTTTTGATAAATTTGAAGTCAGCTTTTCGCCTGAAATAACAGTTATACTTCAGATTTCAAACGAATAAAACTTATTTTAAATACTCGCTTGCTATACCTACTTTATAGTGTTTTAGCTATATATAGCAAAAACTTTATATCTTCCTTTTCAATGATATCGGAAGACAATAAAAAGAAAAGGTAGTTTAATAGATAAACACAAGCATTATCTATCACTTTTCAAATAGTTATTTACAATATTAACTTTATGATAACATGTTTTGAAAATTACATGTGATATATTATTGCTGCTTAAGGCTCAGTAATGAGATGTTAGCATACTAATGCAGTACGTCATTTTATTTGACATATAAATAAAAAAGAGAAATCTATCATGAAATTTTATAAATATATTCTTGCCAATTAGAAGTAAAGCAGAAGCCTTAAATTTTTAAAGAAAAGTCACATAAATTTATAGCACCAGCAAAGTATTGAAAAGTTTACAAGCTACTGAAAAATAGGTATTTATCATACAGAGAAATACGCAAGATAATATGCTACAGTTTTTGTTGGCTTATGCTTTGCAAAAGTTTTAAAAAGCAAAATTATAGCGGATACAAGGTTATTTTAGAAAGGATGAAAAGAATGCAAATCGTAATGAGCAGATTAGTTGCCACAGTATTTATATTTCTGATGAGC